>NZ_JAHIBY010000011.1:0-146941 GCF_024151445.1 Acinetobacter sp. UC24323
TAACTCTTTTGAATGCTTCGGAATTGGCATAGGGCACACCTCATAAGTTTAAAAAGTCTAACTTATGGGGTGCAGTTCAGGACGGGAGAGGGACACCTTCGGGTGTGCTGGCGTCTAACCAGTCTGTCAACCTTCTCTCGTTCTGCCACCATAATCATTTGACAGTGATTCGGTAGAACTTCTTTAGACATGAGGAGTTTTCTATGCGTACTATTTCTTCTTATTTATTGGCCTTTGCCAAATTCTCTCTATTTATACCGCCTAAACAGTCATTAAAACGGCTCAATAGACCGTAGGTTTTCTACGCCTTAAGCATCGTTACGACTCAAAATCATAGCAACAATAAACCCGAGATAGGCGAGCACACCATTTTGTGCGGTTTTCGCATGCCTGTATTTAGCACTCATTTTAAGAGTGACGGCATTTTTATCTCTTTTTACATACAACAAAAAATTATTTTAAGCGGTATACATGAAAAATTTAATCACTTCATTTAGAGCATTACACGTGCTCCACATAGCATCGGATTTATTTAAACAATACGGGTTTCATAAGGTTGGGGTAGACCGAATTATTAGCGAAACTAAAATTTCCAAAGCTACTTTTTATAACTACTTTCATTCAAAAGAACGTCTGATTGAAATGTGCCTTCTACTTCAAAAAGACACATTAATGGAAAAAGTAAGAGTGGAGATAGAAACGACTCACTATTCAACTTTCGCTCATAAACTCAGGCAAATTTATCTCTTACATGCCAATTTAAAGAGCGCTTATTATCTGTTGTTTAAAGCAATTTTTGAAATTAAAACGAGTTATCCTACAGCTTACCAAACGGCGATACGTTATAGACGATGGATTAAAAATGAAATTTTCTGCCTGCTTATGGAAACTAAAAAAGCCGTTTCATATGCCGAAGCGGAAATTTTTATATTTATGATAGATGGGGCAGTTTTAGGACTTTTGACTTCAGACAGAGTCGAAGAACAAACCAAGTTGTTAGATTACTTTTTAGTGAGGGTTGACTAAATTGATTTAGCTAAAGATTCACTATTTTAGAATGAATTAACTATCTTTTTATTTTGAAATAATGGTTTCTTAATTAAAAATTAACATGATTTATCTTTTATTTTATTGTTCTAGATTTTAAAAAGGACAAGTTATTTAGACTGAAAACTCACCAAATACTAAGAAAGAGTGAGTTTATAAAATCTGAAATAAAAATAGATGAAGACTTAACAATATAAATTTTTGGAGAAATTCGTGGATGATCATCATTTAAAAAGAAAAGTCGGCACGCTTGAAATGGTCGTAGCCATGCTGCTTTCAGGGAGTATTGGTCTATTTGTGATTAAGTCAGGTCAATCACCCGTTAATATTGTATTTTTCCGTTGCCTTATTTCAGCACTGTGTTTAATACCGATTTGTTACTACTATGCTCATTTTAAAAAAGTATACTTCGGTAAAAAAGAACTGTTTTTAATGGTGACTTCGGGCCTTCTAATTATTTTTAACTGGGTTCTACTGTTTGCCGCTTTTCCTAAAACTTCTATTTCTTTAGCGACGATTGTTTATCACGTGAACCCGTTTGTCATTTTATTTTTAGGGGCTTTGGTCTTTCATGAAAAGCTCAATAAAAATGATGTGCTATGGACCATCATTGCTTTTATAGGGCTAATCGTGATTATAGGCTTAGGTAGTGCTTCGGTGAACTCTAATGAGTTAGTCGGCTTGGGGCTGGTTCTTATTGCCACAACACTTTATTCAATATCGGTATTAATCACTAAAAAATTAAGTAATACACCGCCGTTATTAATTGTATTTATACAAACTCTGAGCGGGGCGATTGTCATGGCTCCGTTTATTTCGGTTTTTGAAAACCCGCCGATCGGTCAACAATGGCTGTTTGTGGTCGGATTGGGAGTTTTGCATACTGCATTTCTCTACTATTTAATGTATTCGGCAATTAAGAAAATACCTTTAAATAATATTGCGATCTTATCTTTTATTTATCCAATATCGACCATAGTGATTGATTATTTCTTCTTTGATCATGTGTTGACGAGTACTCAAGTTTTAGGTGCAGGTTTAATTTTATTAGGCGTATTGGGTGTGAAGTTGCATTGGAATATTTTTGCGTTGAAGAGCGCCTAATTTTATTCAAATACAATATCCATTTAATTTTAAACGTGTTAAAAGCTCCTTTGAGAAAAGGGGCTTTTAGTTCTTTTTCTTTTATTTAATAAGATAATTCATTGATGCGGTCACTAATTTTTTCTTGAAGAAATGAGATTAGTTTGGCACATTGCTTATAAATACTATTTTAGGCAAGCGTTATAGCAAGCAGTTATTAGCACAGTAAAACGATAAATCTTAGAGTATAACTATGAAGCTTAAAGAATTAGCAGGTTGTGAGGAGTGCGATACTGTCTATCGTAGAGTCCCGCTTGCTTACGGGAAAAGAGCTTATTGTGTCTGCTGTGGTGCAGAGCTTTATCGGCATACCAAGCCTTTTACTACATTGTTAGCTCTAATTTTAACGGCCCTCATTGTATTTGTTATTGCCAATAGCTTTCCCATTGTCAAAATTGAACTGCAAGGCAATATATCTGAAACCACTTTACTGGGCGCTGTGTGGGTAATGTTTCATTACGATCGGGCATTTGTCGGTGTTCTTATTTTAATTACTACATTCATTGTGCCACTTACATATTTGTTATTGCTGGGTTATGTACTTGGTACGGTCAGTATATTAAAGAAACGGCCTCAATTTTTAGTCGGTGCCTTGCGAACACTTTATTTTATGAGAGTGTGGGGAATGGTTGAGGTGTTCCTGATTGGAATTCTGGTCACGCTTGTAAAACTAATGGGCATGGTTCTTGTTATTCCGGAAATTGCTCTATGGGCATTTGCGGTCTTGAGCCTATTAATGGTTTATATTACTTCCGTAAAGGTGAGTGATATATGGAATGAAATTGATAGGTCACAGCCATGGCAAAAATAAAAAATGTGACTCCTGAAAAAATCACAAATACCAATATGGTTTTAAAACAATATCCAAGAGCCAAAGATCTTTCACTGATATTGTGTCATTGCTGTGGCTTATTGAATTCTTCAAAAGTAAATAAAACTGATGCTCATAAAAAACAAATTCTCCGCTGTGTTAGATGCCATAGCGTTTTGCACGAGCGTAAGCCGGGAAGTTTAAATCGTACCTTCGCTTTAGTGGTGGCTGCGACCATTCTCTATATTCCTGCAAATGTCCTTCCTATGACGGTAACTGACTCTCTTTTGGGCCGTCAGCAAGATACCATCATGAGTGGGGTCATTTACTTTTGGCAAAGTGGAGACTATTTAGTATCGGTGGTCATTTTTATGGCGAGTATTTTTATTCCGATGCTAAAGCTTCTTATTTTGTATTTCCTGTTGTTGGTTGTATATATACAGTCATCCGCGGCGTGGAAGTTTGCACCGGAGCAATGCATTAAACTCTACCGCATTGTTGAGTTTGTAGGGCGCTGGTCCATGATAGATGTGTTTGTGGTAGCCTTACTTACCGCTCTCATTCAAATTCAATCACTTGCAACTATTTTAGCGGGACCGGGTTCAATTGCTTTTGGTGCGGTTGTGGTTTTAACCATGTTTGCATCTTTAAGTTTTGACCCACGTATTATTTGGGATAATTTTTATGCATCTCAAAATACAAATAAACCTAACCGTGTTTCTTCGGAAAAAAACACAATTATTCAGGCAGAACATTCGCCTTTGAATAATGATTCCATTAATCCCAGTCAATAAAAGAACAATGAGTATGTCTGAAAACAAAACAACCAGTGAGACCTCAGATCATCATGAAACAGATGTTGAACTGGAAAACATGAATGATTTACCAGAACCCCAAGAAAAGAAAAATCGGTGGAAGCCTCTACTAATCTGGATTATTCCACTTATTGCGCTGCTGATTGCGCTTTCTTTGGCGGTGAAAGCATTACTTTCTAATGGACCAACCATTGAAGTATCTTTTCGTACCGCCGAAGGTTTAGTCGCAGGTAAAACAACAGTGCGCTATAAGCAGGTAGACATTGGGGTGGTACGGCAAATCGATCTTGCAGAAGACCGATCTCATATTATTGCGCGCATTGATTTACGTAAGGATGCAAGCAATTTTGCTGCTCAAGATTCACGGTTCTGGGTAGTGCGTCCACGGATTGGGACAAGTGGGGTTTCAGGCATCGACACTTTATTGTCGGGTTCATATATTGAAGTAGATGGCGGGAAATCACCCGAGAAAAAACTTGAATTCACAGGTCTGGAAATACCGCCAGTGATTACGTCCGATGTGCCGGGCAAAGAGTTTTTCTTGAAAGCCGATGATTTGGGATCTTTAGATATTGGTTCGCCAATTTATTACCGGAGAATTAACGTAGGACAAATTACAGCTTATAAGCTATCTGATGACGGTAAAAGCGTAGAACTTCAGACGTTTATCCGTGCGCCGTACGATAAATTTGTAACGACTGACACACGTTTCTGGCAGGCAAGTGGTATTGATGTGACGTTAAATGCTTCAGGCTTTAACTTAGATACTCAATCGCTTGCAAGTATTGTGGCTGGTGGTATTGCGTTTGGTTTCCCTGAAAACTCAAATGCGACTGTCGCTGCTAACAAGAGCCGTTTTAATCTTTGGGACTCAAAAGCTGAAGCATTAAAAGAGCCAGACGGTCTACCACGTGGCGTGATTATGTATTTTGATCACTCATTACGTGGTTTGGCTGTGGGTGCGCCAATCGACTTCATGGGAATTGAAATTGGTAGCATTAAATCAATTAATGCAGAGTTTTATAACAACTATAAGCAGATTCGCATGCGTGTTGAGGCAGTGATTTATCCTTCACGTGTTGAAAACGGCCAAGCACTTAATCCAAATAGCGACATTTTCAAAGATTTTGTTGAGCATGGATGGCGTGCCCAAATGAGAACTGGCAACCTCTTAACGGGTCAAAACTATATTGCTTTAGATAAGTTCCCTAAAGCAAAACCTGCAACTCTACAAATCTTGAATGATGGCCGTGTAGTAATTCCAACCACTGCAACAGAGTTAAGTGGTTTACAGGCACAGGTTTCCCAAATTGCTGATAAGTTAACGAAATTCCCACTAGTCGAAATTGGGCAGGATGTTCGCAAAACGCTTAAGAATATGAATACAGCCATTGAGTCTACCGACAAGCTGGTTAAACAGTTAGATGGTAAAGTTGCTCCTGGTTTACAAGCAACCTTAGACGATGTTCGTAAAACTGTAAGATCTTCCGAGTCTATTTTGTCGAGCGATGCGCCGTTACAACAAGACGTACGTAAAGCACTACAACAAATGACTCGTGCGGCTGCGTCATTACAGTTAATGGCAGACTATATTGAACAACATCCTGAATCTATTATTCGTGGTAAGAGACCAGAGGCCAACGATGAAAAATAAAAAGAACCGAT
Organism: Acinetobacter sp. UC24323; assembly: GCF_024151445.1. NCBI lineage: Bacteria > Pseudomonadati > Pseudomonadota > Gammaproteobacteria > Moraxellales > Moraxellaceae > Acinetobacter > Acinetobacter sp. UC24323. The sequence continues at coordinate 5,482 of NZ_JAHIBY010000011.1, forward strand.
CATTGCAACACTCTAAAGTAGCCAAATGGCTGCTTGGGAGTGGAGTGCTTTTGACAGCAATAGCCATGACAGCATGTTCTAGTTCACCAACACCAAACTATTATACGCTTACACCTAAAGTGACTCCGGTCTCGAACTCGACCGTGCAGGTGATTGAGGTCTTGCCGGTCGGGATCCCAGATCGTTTAGACCGTGCACCATTGGTGCTACAAGAGAGTAATGGTAAGTCGACTGTACTTGATAATGAGCGCTGGACATCGACTTTGGGTACACAATTACGCGATACCTTATCGGCGGGTTTGCAGCAAAAATTAGGAGCAATTGACAGTTATAGCAGTGGGCTTTCTGGAAACAATCAGCCTCTATATCGAGTTTCTACTGACTTTTCTCATTTTGATATTGTAGATAATAGCAATATCAACGTTGCCGTATCTTGGGTAGTGAAGCGTCAAATACCGCCTACTCAACTAGAATCAACGAATCCGAAAGTAATCTCGAATAGAGGAGCTCAGCTCAATTGTAGAATTGCGTTTAAACAGCCGATTGATCAAAAAGCTAAAAAAATGGAAGCAATTGTAAGTGCTTCAAATGAAGCGATGAGTCAAATTATTAATACCATCTCTTCTTCAATTATGGCGCTAGATTCAAATAAAAAGATGAACATCAATAACGGTATATGTTCATCTTAATAAAGGCTTATTTGTTATACGTTTAATTTAAAGCTCCTTATGGCTAAGGAGCTTTTTAAGTTAAAAGCATGTGAGGAAAAAATTACTCAATGTGAGTGTTTTGAATCCCATCCTTTTTCGATACAAATTTGATCAAATGATTTTGCAAGATCGGCTAGGGTAGTTCCTTTTAAGCGCTGGATCAAAATCGCCTGTGCAGCTTGAATACTTGCATCTAGAGCTGCATTGACGACTTGTTCTACTGCACATTCTGGATTTTGTCTTTCATTGCCGATTGCAAAAATTGTAGGTTCACCAACAGCATTATAAATATCAAAAAGCGTAATTTTTTCTATATCACCAATTAAATGCCAGCCACCACCAGGCCCTTTTTCTGATTGTACGAAGTTAGCCTGTTTTAATCCAATCATAGTGCGACGAATGACTACAGGATTAGTTGATAGCATTTTTGCAATTTCTTCAGAAGTAAAACTGCGATTTTGCCTTGCCATATGTAAAAGTACGTGAAGTATTCGGGAAAGTTTATTGTCTGTACGCATAAGCAAAAAAAACAGCGCAATTAATAGGATGGATAAAATGTAACATGAAAAGTTGCAAATTAAAATAAAAAGCATTAGTGTAACTTCATAAGTTACTTATTAATGGTGCACAAAATGCTTTACGACGTTACGATTATCGGCGGCAGTTATGCGGGTTTATCAGCAGCAATGCCGTTAGCCCGCGCACGTAGAAATATTGCGATTATTGATGCAGGGCAAAGAAGAAATCGTTTTGCTGAACATTCTCATGGGTTCCTTACCCAAGATGGAACTCGAGCTAGTGAAATTGTTGAAATTGCAAAAAATCAATTAGAAGCATATAGCACTGTTCACTGGAAAAATGGATGGGTTAAACAAATCGCAAAAATAGATGAAGGCTTTTGTATTTGTATTGATGGGGTAGTTTCTATTCAGACAAAAAAAATTATTATTGCGGCAGGAGTTAACGATCAGTTGCCGGAAATATCTGGTTTGGCTGAGAGATGGGGAAAAACGATTTTTCATTGCCCATATTGCCATGGATATGAATTACAACAAGGGAAAATCGGTATTTTGGCCACTTCTGAGCACAGCCTGCAATTGGCGATGATGTTGCCTGATTGGGGGCCAACTACACTTTTACTTAATGGAGATGATCAACTCATCCATACAGAATGGCATACTTCCTTGCAAAAACGTGGTGTAGTTGTAGAACCAGGTTTTATTCAGGAAATTAGAGCGAATGCTGAGGTAGTTTTTACAGATGGAAAGATTATTGCCCTGGATGGACTGTTTGTTCCTACACGTACCTATATTACTCAACCTTGGGTGGCTGAGCTTGGATGTGAAGTCGAAGACACACCGTTTGGACAAATAATCAAAACAAGCGCGACAAAAGACACCACAGTAAATGGAGTTTTTGCTTGTGGGGATATTGCACGTTTAGGTGGTTCAGTACCATTCGCAGTTGCAGATGGAATGATGGCTGGGGTGAGCGCTCACCGTTCACTTGTTTTTAATGTGTAATTTTAAAATACCTTAAAATTTTAGAATAAAGCTTGTACATTCTTCACATATACATAATCACGCATCGATTTTATTTAGGCAATTGCTGGCTAAAAAACCTATGTGCTGATTGGTAACTATTTCTGCAAAAAGCTCTGCTACTCCTTGGTTACAGCAGAGCTTCTTTTTCATTTTTTAGTAAAAACTATTAAGAAGTACAATTGTCCCCCCACTTAAAATGCTAAAAGTAGAAAGAATGTAAAAAAGCAATTTTATTCTAACTGTCTATTTATCTAAGAAGATATAGATAAGCTTTAGATTCAGCAAAAGGTTTAAATAATGAAAACAATTGGTTTACTCGGCGGCATGAGCTGGGAGTCTACAGCACTTTATTATCAACAAATTAATAGAATGGTTCAGAACAAGTTAGGGAAACTACATTCAGCCAAAATCATTCTAAATAGTGTCGATTTTGAAGAAATAGCAGCCTTACAAGCGAAAGGTTTATGGCAAGAAGCTGGAGCCTACTTAGCTGAGCAAGCACAAAATTTAGAAAAAGCAGGGGCAGATTGTATTTTAGTCTGTACTAATACCATGCATAAAGTAGCGCCTCAAATTGAAGATGCCATTACGGTTCCATTTATACATATTGCTGATGCCACAGCAAAAGAAATTTTAAGTCAAAATATCCGAAAAGTTGCACTGTTGGGAACCGCTTTCACCATGGAGCAAGACTTTTATAAAGCCAGATTACAAGATCTTGGAATTGAGGTGATTATTCCAAATGATGCAAATCGGAAAATAGTACATAGCATTATCTATGACGAGCTTTGTTTAGGTGTGATCAACCCCGATTCGCAACATAAATACACGACCATTGTTGAAGAGTTGATTGGGCAGGGTGCCGAGGGCATTATTTTGGGGTGTACCGAAATTTGTATGTTGATTGGTGATATCAAATTTTCTGTGCCTCTATTTGATACCACCACCATTCATGCGAAAGAAGCTGTAAATTTTGCATTAAAGCAAAAAACGGCAGCCCGTTCTATTGCTGCTGGTTCGGTATAAATACTCATCAGCTTTTAATTTATTCTGAAATAGGAACGAATCACAGCCCAATTTGTTGAAAGCCAGCAGATAAGTGAACCCGCCGTGACCATGGCTGTACCTTGCCAAAAGCTGATTGATAATTCTGTCTGTAAAACCAGCATGGCAAGTAAAGATGAAATGATGGGGGTAAAATAAGAAGCAACCACTAGCATGGTAATGTTGCCATGAATAATGCCAATATTCCATGCTGCATAACCGAGACCAATTGCAGCAGAAGCAACGATTAAAGATAAAATTGTATTTAAATCGAGTGAAGGCAAACTCACTTGGCCGCTAAAAAGCAATTTTAGCCATAAGGTTATGGCAACACCAAGAAAGAAAATAGAAATAGGGTTTTGTCCTTTACCCATTTTCTTGGTCAACACACAGTAAAAAGCCCAAATAATGGCACCTATAAAGGCCAAAACATAACTTAAAGGATTACTATGAAAATTATCGACAACACGACCTAAACTAAAATCTCCGTTCCCGGTCTGAATAAAAATGATACCGGAAATTGAAATGAGTAATCCTAAAATAATAAACACATTAAATTTTAACTCTCTAAAAATCACAAAAGCTAAAACAGTCAGGCTTGGCCAAAGGTAGTTCACAATACTTACTTCAATCGCTTGTTGCGCCGTCTTTGAATAGGCAAGTGCAAACGAAAAGCAAAGCTCATAAGCAATAAATAAAATTGCCCCTAAAATTAAGTATTTTTTAGAAATTAATTTAAAATTTGGCACCCTAAAAATAATGAGCAGGAGTAAAGCACTTAAGGAATAGATCAGCGTAATGCCAACATCTGGACCGATTGCGGTCGTAATATGTTTTACGAAGCCTACCATAGAGGCCCACATTAAGATGGCACTTAAACCAATCAAGGTTGCTAAATTTTTTGACATAAGAAATAAATGAACTTAATTGAACACCTGAGCTACAGTGAAAGTTAAAAATAATTAAAGTAAGTCAGGGTAATGGAATTTTTAATTAAAAAATAGGCACGATAGACCAAATTACCTAATAAGTATTATCAGCCAACATAAATACTTTTGGTAATTAAACTAAATGCCAAGTATTAATTTATAGCTAAGCATTAGGGTAAGCTAAACCTCTAGAAAACACCCAGTTATGTATTAAAATTTTAAAAATATAGACTGTAATGCTCAGTACAGTTAAATAAATCAACTATAAGTCTCTCTTCTAAAGCATTACCCTGTGTTTATTGCGAAAAAATAAAAAATGGAGATAAAAGATGCTTACACGTTTTTTACTGCCGATTTTGGGCACTACCGTTTTAGTTACAGGCTGTGCTTCTTCCTCTCAATATCCGATTAACGAGAGTTATGGTCCGGAACCAAAGTTGCCTGAACCGAAAACAAGCTTATTTCCAACCGTAAATATAGCACCGGCACAAGGTTGGCCAAGTGGTGTTATGCCGACTCCAGCAGAAGGTTTAAAAGTAAAAGCATTTGCTAAAGGACTTGAGCACCCACGTTGGCTCTATGTATTACCAAATGGTGATGTGCTGGTGGCTGAAACGGATGCTCCGCCTAAACCTGAAGACAGCAAAGGGATTAAAGGCAAGATTATGACCTTCGTAATGAGACGGGCAGGATCATCTCATCCAAGTGCAAACCGAATTAGTTTACTCCGTGATACGAATGGCGATGGTATAGCTGACCAAAAAACGATATTCCTTAAAAACCTAAACTCACCGTTTGGTATGGCACTGGTAGGTAATCATTTATACGTTGCCAATACGGATTCACTCATGCGTTTTCCTTACCAAGAAGGTGAAACCCATATTACTTCAACCGGTACTAAAGTATTGGACTTACCGGGTGGGCCTCTAAACCACCATTGGACCAAAAATGTTATTGCCAATCGTGAAGGTACAAAGCTCTACATTACCGTTGGCTCCAATAGTAATGTGGCCGAAAATGGTCTAGATCAAGAAAAAGGCCGTGCACAAATTATGGAGTTTGATATTGCAAGTGGTCAGTCACGTCCATTTGCAACAGGACTGCGTAATCCAAATGGTATGGCTTGGCAGCCTCAAAGTGGCAAACTTTGGACAGTTGTAAATGAGCGCGATGAAATTGGTAGTGATTTAGTGCCCGACTATATGACGTCGGTACAAGATGGCGCTTTTTATGGCTGGCCTTATAGTTACTATGGTCAACACGTAGATGTACGAGTCAAACCACAAAATCCTGACATGGTAGCTCGTGCAATTAAACCAGACTATGCTCTAGGTAACCACACTGCTTCGTTAGGTCTTGCATTTTATACAGCCGAACTCATGCCACAATTTAGAGGCGGAGCATTTATTGGACAGCACGGTTCTTGGAACCGTAAACCACATAGTGGATATAAAGTCATTTTTGTGCCATTTAGAAGTGGTCAGCCCTCTGGTCCACCGCAAGATATTTTGACAGGATTTTTAAGTGAAAAAGGCAAAGCGTATGGGCGTCCTGTCGGGGTAGCAATTGATTTTTCCGGTGCAGTATTAGTCGCAGATGATGTTGGTAATACGATTTGGCGTGTCTCACCAGTTGCTGAAACAACTTATGAGAGTCCAACCCAGCAATCCATTCGTAGTTCAGTAACTCAACCTTAAAAAGGTTGGGCAAAATAGGTTTATTTTATGCAAATATTACGGTTATCTGATTACCCTCAATACAAAGAAATGGCTGCACAGTGGTTTTCTGAAAAATGGCAAATCCCTGTGGAAGCCTATCTTGAGAGTATTCAGATTTCCATTGATCAAAGGCATGCTATTCCACAGTGGTACATTGTTTTAAATGAAAATAAGCATTTAATTGCTGGAGCAGGAGTCATTGATAATGACTTCCATGAGCGTAAAGATTTAACACCAAACTTATGTGCTTTATTTGTAGAAGAGAACTATCGAAACCAAAATATTGCAAAACAGATTTTAGATTTTGTACGTGAAGACTTGAGTAATCAGGGCATCCAAACACTTTATTTAATAACAGACCATACCGAGTTTTATGAAAAATGTGGTTGGCGGTTTTTAACGTTGGTAAAGGATGAGGAAGGCGAGATGGTACGTATGTATGTAGCAGATACTTTTTAATAGAACTTAAAAAATATTAGATAAAAAGCCTTTAATATGAAGGCTTTTTTAACTATCTTATGTAATTCATGAAACTTTTGAGTGGAATAAAGCATTTAAATTTGAGTAAAAAATATGATTAATAGATATTGACTCACTCTCTTGTAATATTCCGTTATATAAAATACCCATCCAGATGGGAGCCACAATAAGTAGTGCAAATTCTGCAGGTGTACAGGTTAGAGAGATTTCTTTACGCTCGTGGGCAATCGTAGCTAATTTTTCAAACTCACGTAGATATGGAGTCACCATCTTATTAAAATAAATTTCTTTAAGCTGAGGAAAGTTTTGTCCTTCTTTAATCACTAATTTAGAAATACCATCACGTCCTGATGAATAGATAGATTCAATAATCTGTTCAAAATGTTTATATAAAAACTCATATACGCTTTGATCTGGCTTTAGAGTATCCGCTTTAACCACCATAAATTCTTCATTCAACATAATATTAATGACCCCTTCAAAGAGATCTTCTTTGGTTTTGAAATAACAATAAACAGTGCCCACCCCGACTTGAGCCAAATCCGCAATATCTCTAATTTTGGTATTTGCAAAGCCGACTTCTAAAAATTTTTTTAAAGCGGCCTTTAAAATTGAATTTTTAGTAGCTTCGGTTTTTTCTATGCTTGGACTACGATTTCTTTTAACAGTATTCATAAATAAATATATATAAGAAAGATCCCATACAAAAATAGCCTCTATATAGAGGCTATATAACTAATAGTTAGTTAATTATTTTGCAGGAGCAGCTTCAGATGCAGCTACTTCCGAAGCTGCTTTATCTGTATTAGCTACAGGTACTTCAACAAATTTTGATGGAGAAGCTTGGGTAGTTGGTGTAGCTGTAGTTTGCTCAGCAGCAAAAGTTTGAACTGATGCAAAAAGAGCAAGACCCGCAAAAGATAATTTAACTAATTTCATAACTATACCTTTAAATTAAAACATACACTACAGAACGGAATGTTTTTAATTGAATTAATAAAATTGAACAAAAGTTCATTTTTAATTTTATTTTAAGACTAGATTCTAAGTCAATGTGTTAGAAATAAAATTTAAGAAAAACTTAATAATTTAAGGAGTTATTTAATCCTTAAACTGAATTATTTAATTTTTAAATAATTGAACAAAAAAAATACTAATTGGACTTTATAAGCCAACTTCTCAAAAATGAATATGTGAAAACGATAATGATGTTTAAGGAACAAACACATGAATACATATATTCGAATTGCCGTGGTTGGTGGTGGTATTGCTGGTCTGGCTTTAGCAAGTAATTTAAGTAAACACGCCCATTTAGACGTGCAAATGTTTGAATCTGCACCTCAGTTTTCTGAAATTGGGGCAGGGATTTCTTTTGGTGCCAATGCAGTTAAAGCGATTGAACTGTTAGGTTTAACCAACGAATATCATGCGATTGCAGATAAAGTATCGGCTCCATTTCAAGAGGTTTGGTTTCAATGGCGCAATGGCTATACCGATAAATATTTATCTGCATCTATCGCGGCAGGTGTAGGGCAGTCATCTGTTCATCGTGCTGATTTTCTAGATGCAATTATTCCTCACATGCCTACGCAAAATGTCCATTTTTCTAAACGTCTAGAGGCGATTGAAGAACAAGATGATCAGGTGATTTTGCATTTTAATGATGGTACTCAGCATGAATGTGACTATTTGATAGGGGCGGACGGTATCCGCTCTGTGACACGCCAATATGTTTTAGCTTCTCATCATTTACCACCAGTTCATCCTCGTTTTTCAGGAACTTGGGCATATCGTGGCATTATTTCTCACGCTTCATTTAAAGAAGCTTTGCAGCAAATAAATGGCGATACAGATTTAGCAGATATTCCCCAAATGTTATTGGGCAAAGATAAACATATTTTAACGTTCCCAATTCGTAAAGGGGAGCAAATTAATATCGTTGCTTTCTGCTCAAACCGCGAAGATACGGTATTACCAGCCGATACACCGTGGACTAAGCCTGTAGATAAAGCTCAAATGCTTTCCGATTTTTCAGACTGGAGTGAAAGCTGTCAAACATTACTCGGTTTAATTGAACAGCCTACTATTTGGGCCTTACATGAAATTGAAGAACTCTCGACTTATCAAAGCGTCTCGGGACGTGTGATTCTTATGGGTGACGCTGCACATGCCATGTTACCTCACCAAGGTGCAGGGGCAGGCCAAGGTCTTGAAGATGCATTAATCCTTGCAACTTTATTGTCGACAAAGAACTTACAAGCAGATCAATTAACCGATGTGTCTGCCATCTATGAAAATTTGCGTTTAAAACGCGCTTGTCGTGTTCAACAAACTTCTCGTGAGTCTGGCGAAATTTATGAATGTTATTCAGCTCAATACCCAACATTTGCCGCAATTGGCGAACATCTTGAACATCGTTTTGACTGGTTATGGCAACACGATCTAGAACAGGATGTTGCAGAAGCACAGCAACAATTACATCAGCTAGGAATGGCAACTATTTAAATAATTTTTTGTTTTACACACAATTTGCTAAGGAAAGCAATTATGGAAAAACTAAATGCAAATCAATTGATTGATGATGCAAGATTAACGTCCTTACATTGGCGAGTGATCTTGCTGAGTGCACTCATAATTATTTTTGATGGCTATGACTTAGTCATTTATGGCGTTGCATTACCCAAGCTTATGCAACACTGGCAGTTAGATAGTATGACTGCTGGATTGCTGGGCAGTGTCGCATTATTTGGCATGATGTTTGGTGCCATGATTTTCGGTAGCTTAGCTGACAAATTAGAGTCCTATGGCTTTAGCCGTAAGCGTTTAATTATGCTGTGTGTCCTTATTTTTAGTGGTTTTACGGTGTTATGTGGTTTTGCCAACAGCCCCAAAGAGTTTGCCATTTACCGTTTTATTGCCGGCCTGGGTTTGGGCGGAGTAATGCCGAACGTTATTGCTTTAATGACCGAATTCGCCCCAAAGAAATTAAGATCAACTTTGGTATCGCTCATGTTTAGCGGCTATGCGATTGGCGGGATGAGTTCAGCACTTTTAGGCATGTGGTTGGTTCCTAAATTTGGTTGGCAAATCATGTTTATTCTGGCGGGTATTCCACTCATTTCATTACCGATTATTTGGAAATTTTTACCTGAATCAATTGATTATCTGGTTCGCCAAAAAAAATGGAATGAGGTGCGTGACTTACTTCAACAATTAGCACCAGAACAAAGCATAACTGATCATACGAGCATCGTATTACACCAAGAAAACCAACAAACTGCGGCTCGGCCTTTGGTTGCTCTATTTACCGAGAACCGTGCTTTAGTCACTGTATTTTTCTGGCTAAGTGTATTTATGGCTTTACTCATGGTGTATGCGCTCGGCAACTGGATACCAAAACTCATGGTCGAGGCAGGATATGATTTATCAACCAGTCTGGTCTTTTTACTGGCACTAAACTTGGGCGGGATGCTGGGCGCAATCGGTGGAGGATACTTTGCTGATCGTTTTCACCTTGGTAAGGTCATTTGTTCACTCTTCTTTGCAGGTGCAGTGTCGCTCTACTTGCTAAGCTATGCTTTACCCATGGTCATTTTATATTTCTGTGTTGCCATTGCAGGTGCAGCGTCTATCGGTGGGCAAATTTTATTGCTCGCTTATATGGCTCAGTTCTATCCTTCACCAATTCGCAGCACTGGCATTGGTATGGCTTTGGGTGTAGGTCGGATTGGGGCGATTTTAGGTCCGATTTTATGCGGTTGGCTTTTAAGTTTGCATCTACCCATTGAATATAATTTTATCGCGCTAGCCATTCCTTGTGTGCTAGCAACCTTAAGTGTTATTGCCATAAGTATTTGTAATCGAACCAAACGTGTAATGCTAAATTCAAGTATATCTCCATAAGAATTAAGCATTTTTATTCCTGTAAAAAGAACTAAACTCTAAGCAAAGAAGTTAAAGTCTTTGTTTAGAGTATTTAAAGGATCAGAACCATGGATTTAGGTTTGATTAAAGTTTTTGTCTGTATTTACGAGTCTCGGCATATTAGTAAAGCTGCGGATAAATTGAATTTGAGCCAGCCTTCTGTAACTTATAATTTGAATCGTTTACGCCGTCAGTTAAATGACGAGTTGTTTACCCGAAGCCGAGGCGGTGTCGAGCCGACAAAAGTTGCACATGAGCTTTATCCAATTTTTCATCAAGCAATTTTTAATATTGAGTCAGCGATTGCTCAAGCACAGGAATTTCATCCTCAAAATTCAAATAAAACTTTCAGAATTGGATTGTCTGACGCAGGGGAAATTTGTCTCTTGCCTAGTCTTATGGCTTTTTTGCAGAAAACAGCACCCTCTATTCAAATTGAGATTGAAGAGATTCAGTCGTCTAAGGTTGAGCAGTGGCTTATTGATGGCTTTTTAGATCTGGCCGTATTTAATAGTACACAGACCATAATGCCCAAAATAGAAACACGTACTTTATTTGAAGAAAGATATGTATGCATTGCTAGAGCTGACCATCCAAGGCTACAACAGCAACTGACGTTAGAACAATATTTGCAAGAAGATCATGTTGCCATCAAGTCATCGACAGGGCATATCCAAGTTGAGCAATATTTAAAAACAATGGATTTGAAGCGACGAATTCGTTTAGAGGTTCCACATTTTAGTGTTTTACAAGGTGTTTTGCAGAGTTCAGATATGTTGGTGACCTTACCGTCGCGAGCAGCTCGGCATTATTTAGCTCATGGTAATGTCCAAATGTTTGAATTACCTTTTGCTATGGATTCTTTTAAAGTGAGCTTAAACTGGTTTAATCGTAGTGATGATATTATTGCCAGAAAATGGCTGATTCAATCTGTAGGTCAAATATTTGAAGTTTTATAAGAACAATTTACAGCTATTTAAAATTTTATTTTCAGATTAAGAGGTTTGATCTAAGAGGTTAAAGTTATTTCCAATTTATTATTAAACTTTGATAGCATTCGCGTTATATATAATAAGAACTTTATATGAATTATGACCGATCAATTAAGAGCAAAATTTGAAAATTTAGAGCTTAATGCTGGTTTAGGAAAAATTAGTGCCTTTATCTCCATGGTATTAAGTTTACTTTGCTTATTTGGTGCTTTATGTTTTTTATTTCCCAGTGTGTTGACAACTCCTGAGTTACGTCCACTTTATGCAAAGCACTATAGTCTTTTTTATTATGGCCTGATCACAGGCATTATTATTAGCGCAGGTTTTGGAGCATTTAGTGCAATCATACGAAAAAATAGATATGGCTTTTATGGTTTATGCTTTGCATTCATAGCAGCAGTATTAGGCTGTGGTGTAATTCATGCTCCAGTCATTCCAAGTGTACCATTTTATGCAGGTATTGATTATTTTGTACTTACCTTAGTCATCTTGGCTTTTATTTTCATACCCCTTGAAGGATTTTTTGGTAAAAACCCTGAACAAAAGATCTTAAGAGTGGGCTGGGTGACTGATATGAAATATTTCATGGTCAGTCATATTGGCATTCAACTATTTAGCTTCTTAACGGTTATGCCAATTCAATATTGGATTACACATTTGCCTGATAATCCAATTGTGCCGTATGTTCAAGCTCAACCAATTTGGCTGCAATTCATTGAATTGCTCATTGTGGTTGATTTTACAGTGTATTGGTTGCATCGAGCCATGCATGAAGTTAACTTTTTATGGCGGTTTCATGCGATTCATCATTCGACCGAGTATATGGATTGGTTAGCATCTTCCCGTTTACATGTTGTTGAAGTCTTAATGACTCGTTTTATTGCCACTTTACCGATTTTTCTTTTAGGGTTTCATACTTCTGCTGTTTTTGCTTATTTAATTTTTATTTCGTTTCATGCGATTTTTATTCATTCGAATGTACGTTTTCGCTTTCCATATCTACGTTGGTTTATCGCAACACCAGAATTTCATCATTGGCATCATTCTTCAGAAAAACCTGCGATTGATAAAAATTATGCTGCTTTTATTCCACTCTATGATGTCATATTTAAAACCGTATATATGCCGAATCACTTGGCAAGTGTATATGGAACAGTAGGTTATAAAATTCCAAATAGCTTTGTAAAACAGTTTACTTGGCCATTTAAAAAATACATGAAAAGCTTTTTAAAGCATTGGCGTGATCAGTAAATAAAAAATAGCCTCTAGTGAGGCTATTTTTTATGGCTTATTTATTTTTAAAATTTTTAATAATCATTAGAAGGGCGACCAGTGACAATAAGATAATAAAACTAATATAACTATTTGCCGTACTCATCAGCCCAATTTTACCTACAAAATAGCCAGCTAAAATTGCAGGAATACTAAAAGCCAAATAGCTTTCAACAAAAAAAGCAGCCATAAGACCCGCACGTTCTTCGGGAAGCGCCAATGGCATTACACTACGAATAGCCCCCATAAATGCTGTACCAAAACCAACACCAGTAATAATAGAACCTAAAAATAGAACTACAGCATTGGTTAGATTAATGGCGATGAATAAGACAATGGCACCAATAGCAATCGATAGCGTACCGGTTAATAAAATACGGAAATTTGTCGACTTCCTAAGCGTTAATATACCTACCGCACCGGAAAGGGCGAGCGCCATAAACATAATCCCGTTTAGCCATGCCGATGACGTGTGGAAAATTTTTGCCAGTAAAGAGGGCATAAGCGATAGGAAGAAACCACTGACCATCCAAAGTGCAATGTTAATTGGACTAATACTCAATAAAGCGCTTTTTGTCTGTGGCGGAATGGCCATATTGGGTTTTAATGAAGCAAGTGCACCGGATCTTCTTTGTGCGGTTTCTGGAGTAAGAAAACTTAAAATGAGTTCACAAATAAGAAGAAAACATAAGAACTCAAAAACAAGCTGTAAGGGGTGGGCAGAGAATTGCAAAATAGAACAAGTCAGAAATATACCAACAGCCATACCTATCATTGGTGCAATACTATTAATTAGTGAACCATGAAGCTTACTAAAATCTAAAATTGCTGCGCCTATAGCTGAAACAGCAAGCCCTGTTGCGATTCCTTGTAAGCCTCGTGCAATGAATAACATCGAAACATCTGAAGCAAATAAGAAAAAGCTCATTGAAATAATTTGCAGAGAAATAGCTGCAATAATGACTGGGCGGCGTCCAATATAGTCAGACAAAGAACCAATAATGAGTAATGAGCCAAGCAGCGTAAAAGCATAGGTGGCGAAAATCAAAGTCAATGTAACTGGTGAAAATTGCCAAAGCTGTTGGTATAGGCGGTAGAGTGGTGTCGGCGCACTAGATGCAGCCATGAATGTCATGAGCGTGATGGTATTAAGTGTCAAAGCACTTGCTGCATCTAATTGAAAAACAGCTCTTGACCGTTTTGAACTTGAATTGTTCATATAAGATGAATAACATAAAAGCAAATATTTAGCTTTTATACATTATTTTTCCACTAAAGCAAATCCTTAGCTTTAGTGTATTTTGTATATAGTTATAAATATTTATAAGTTTTTTGATCCCTTTACAGAGTTTATAAATGGCAAAAGTTGTTACTGGATTACGCCCTGGTGGACGCAGCGAAAGAATACAAACTGCGGTACATCAAGCTGTAAAAGAACTACAAAAAGATTTTGAGCAGAGCCAAATTACTATTCCTATGATTGCAGCGCAGGCAGGGGTTACGCCTTCAACCATTTACCGTCGATGGGGTGACATCAATCAATTATTTTCAGATGTAGCTTTAAATGAACTCAAACCTGACATGGAACCCAAAGATTTAGGCTCGTTCCAACAAGATATTACAGCATGGGTTGAGCAATATTTTGAAGAATATGCTTCAGAGGTTGGGCAAGACTTATTGCGAGATGTACTCTATACATCAAACTCGGATTCTAATGCCCGTAAATGTGAGACTTTAATTATCCAGCAACTCGATATTATTCAAAACAGGGCAAAATTACGTAATGAGCTTACTATACCTAATCAGGAAATCATCGAGGCAGTAATTGCACCTATGTTATTTCGAATTTTATTTACCAATCATGATCTTAGTCTTGACTATGTATATGACCTTTTAAACCGTCTTTTTATAAAAAATAAGTAGATAAAATCTATAAAAGGACTAGTCCCTTGTTTTTATTAAATAAATATATATCAATCTTTCTTATTATTTAAAAAATAAATTCTCATAATTTAAGATTGATATGAGGGTGAGTTAATCATTTATTTTTAAAATACTTGTTCTGGTCATTTAAAAATCAAAAATAAACATAGATAATGCATGATGTAATTAATTAAATTATTTTATAAACATGCATTTATATAAATTTTTAAAGACTGCGAGTTTTATGAAACTTATTGAGATAAATATTTTCTATACAAAAATATGCATGGTTTTTAAATTTTACATTTTTTAAATTTATGACACAGAGTGTTTTTTATTCTTTACAATGGCTCCACTTCATTTAAAGCAGCTTGTGGTGCACGCTTTATATTTTATTTTTTTATCCCCATCGAAAAGGTATTTAGATAATGGATTTCAATACCCTTGACCAAGAAACGGTACAGAAAAAACAAAAGTTTCATCAAATTTTGTATGTACAGGTCATCTTTGCAATTATTTTGGGCATTTTAATTGGTCATTTTTACCCAGAACTTGGCGAGAGCTTAAAACCGCTTGGTGATGCATTCATCAAAATCGTCAAAATGATTATTGCTCCCGTAATCTTTTTGACAGTGGTTACTGGTATTGCCAGCATGACAAACATGAGTCGAGTTGGGCGAGTGACAGGTAAGGCAATGCTATATTTCCTTACTTTCTCTAGCCTTGCGCTTGTGGTTGGTATGATTGTGGCTAATATCATTCAACCTGGTAAAGGCCTAAATATTGACCCGGCAACCTTAGTCAACGATAAAGTAAATAGTTACGTTGAAAAGGCTCATGCTACAAATATCACTGACTTTTTCATGAATATTATCCCGCAAACATTAGTGAGTCCGCTTGCTGGTGGTGAAATTTTGCAGGTTCTATTTGTGGCAGTCCTATTTGGTATTTCTTTAGCTGCATTGGGTGACCGTGCACGTCCAATTACTGATTTTTTAAATAACCTCACGGCTCCGGTTTTCTATTTAGTTGGCATGTTAATGAAACTTGCACCAATTGGAGCTTTTGGTGCTATGGCATTTACTATCGGTGCGTATGGAATTGAATCAATCGGTAATTTATTACTATTGATTATGACCTTCTATATCACGGCAGTGCTGTTCGTATTAATCATTTTAGGGGCTGTAGCACGCTACAATGGCTTTTCAATTATCGATTTAATTCGTTACATCAAAGACGAACTCTGGTTAGTTCTAGGTACAAGTTCTTCTGAAGCTGCTTTACCATCTTTAATGGATAAAATGCAAAAAGCAGGTTGTGAAAAATCTGTAGTAGGTCTAGTCATTCCGACAGGTTACTCATTTAACCTTGATGGAACTAACATCTATATGACTATGGCGGCTTTATTTATTGCACAAGCATGTAATGTTGATTTATCAATTGGTGAGCAGGTTGCATTGCTTTTAGTGGCAATGGTGAGTTCTAAAGGTGCGGCAGGGGTAACGGGCGCAGGCTTTATTACACTCGCAGCTACTTTATCGGTAGTACCTGCTGTACCAGTGGCAGGTATGGCGCTTATTTTAGGTATTGACCGTTTTATGTCGGAGTGTCGTGCATTAACCAATTTAATTGGTAATGCATGTGCAACCATTGTGGTTGCCCGTTGGGACAAAGCTCTGGACAAGGACGTTCTAGATAAAGCTTTACGCAAATCGAAAACGAATTAATTTTTTAATTCGAAATAAAAAACCTGTAGCAACTGGCAAATCGGGAGAGGTGCTGTGCTACAGGTTTTATTATTTAATGATCAAAAAAATATAATTTAAAAACTATCTACTCATTAATAGTTATTAAGGAAAGCCACTATAAAAATTTCACAAATTTTCGTATAGAACTACTTTTTAAAAAGCAGAACTTTTGAGTTATCTACACTATAAAAATAGTATACAAACTAGCCTAGGTTTATGCTTTTAAGTGATCCTCAAATTCTTCACCTAACTGCATTGCTAAAGCATTACCTGCCAAATCACAGGTCACTAAGCCATATTCTTTTTTAAAACTGAAAGTAAAACCTTTTCCATCAGCAAGGTTTTTAACCGAATACCCTAATTTTTCTAACCAAATACGGAACGCAATTAAATTTTTCGCTTTAACAACCTTTTTCACGTGAGAACTCCTTCTATCCGTGTCTTACACCTTATTTATTAATAGGGATTTACTCGAATTTTTTAAAGGGGGAAAACTTTGTTTTATTTTGCATCTTGTAAAAAAAGTAAAATAGATAAAGCAATATCCTTCATTTTATAAATTTATTAAGTTTTTATGTAATTAATCTGGATATTTATAAATTTTAAGTTTTTGTTTTTCATATAGATTTTAAAATAATGATATTGGGTTAAAATTTAATCAATTTAAATTAATCTAAAATCAATAAATGTAAAAAATAATTTCATGCAACATGCTTTATTCAAAAAGATACAGTTCTTAAAATTAAACTGTATCTTGGTTGAAAGCTTATAATTTTAAAAATTGTCTTTTAAGCTACGTAAGTGAGCGAACTCATCTACACTTTCAGCACGTAAAAAGGGATTTGTTGCTAGTTCAAGTTCAATACTACTTGGCAAGGTAATTTTACCTTCTTGACGAAGCATACGGACTTGTTCAGCACGTTCTTGCAGTGCGTGGTTTTCAGGCTCTACACTCAAGGCAAATTCCGCATTAGAAAGTGTATATTCATGTGTGCAATACACTTTTGTTGCAGTGGGTAGTGCAGCAAGACGATTTAGTGAGTGGTACATCTGTTCTGCTGTACCTTCAAATAGTCGCCCGCATCCCATTGCAAATAAGGTATCTCCACAAAAGAGGGCATTAAGCTCTTCAATAAAATATACAATATGACCTAAGGTATGGCCTGGTGTTGCAATAATCTCTACTTTTAAATCATTAAATTTTAGATGATCATCGTGTTGTAAGGGATGAGTAATGCCAGGGATTTTACTTAGTTCATCTCTTGGGCCATATACCGCCATAGGCGTGTTAGCCGTTAAATCAGCAACACCGCCGATATGGTCTTTATGCCAATGGGTAAGCCAAATCTGTTTTAGAGTTAATTGATGTTCTTGGCAAAAGTGGGTGACTAACTCAGCCTCTGTTGGATCAACTGCAACAGCTTCATGAGTCTCAGTATCTTCTAAAATCCAGATATAGTTTTGTAGGGCATTTTGCACATCAATATAATGAATTCTATAACGCATTTTTTTATCCTGAAACTAAATCCAAAAGCAGTATCTACGGGCTAATTTTGATAATAACAGAAATTACCTTGAGTAACCTGTCTAATAAAATGCTCTATAAATTAGACTCTCTAAAATAAAAAAAGCCCTCATAAAAGAGGGCTTTTTTAGGAGTTCAATTAGCGCATTTTTGCGAGCCAATTTCCTAGCATTTGAACGATTTGTACCAAAAGTAATAATACAATAACCGTTAAAATAACGACGCTTGTATCAAAACGTTGATAGCCATAAGAAATTGCCAAGTCACCAATACCACCAGCACCAACTGCACCAGCCATAGCGGTTGCACCAATAAGGCTAATCGTAGCAGTCGTTAAGTTCAAAATAAGCGAACTACGAGCTTCAGGTAAGATAAAGCGCGAAATAATCTGCCAAGGAGTTGCACCCATAGCTTGAGCAGATTCGATAATTCCTTCATTTACTTCAAGCAGGGAAGTCTCAATAAGACGTCCCATATATGGTCCAACGTAAATTGTTAAAGGAACGATCGCTGCCCATGTACCAATTGAAGTTCCTACCAATAATTTGGTCAGTGGAATAACTGCAATAAGTAAAATAATAAATGGCAGAGAACGTAAAGCATTTACAATTGGGTTGAGTAAATGATAAATGAATTTATTCGGCAAAATGCCTTCTGGGCGGGTTACAAGTAGAATAATCCCTTGAATGAAGCCCCAAATACCACCAAATAAAAGCGCAAAGAACACCATATGGAAGGTTTCTTGCAATGCAGTTACAAACTGGTCAATTGAAAGAGAACTGTGCCAGAAAGGTTGAGTAAGTTCAGTTAACCACTGTACGATTAAATCTCTCATACTTGATCTCCTGATTGAACTACACTCACTTCATTTTTCTCTAAAAACTCAATCGCCTGACGAATCAACTGTGGATCACCTAAAAGCTGTACAAACATCTGACCAATGACGGTGCCGTTAATTTCAGTCATATTGGCAAATAAGATATTTAAACTAATATCAAATTGTTTAATAAGCGACTGAATCACAGGCTCTTGTGCTGAACGCCCTAAGAACTGTAAGCAATAAATGCTGTGATGATGCTGGTTTTCCAGTTGATTTAAAATATTTACAGGCAACTGCTGATGTAAAACAGTTTGTATAAAGTTTTTAGTTGTCGGATGTTGTGGATTACTAAAGATATCAATGGTTGAGCCTTGCTCAATCACTTTACCAGCTTCCATGACAGCAACATGGTCACATACAGTCTCAATCACATCCATTTCATGAGTTACCATGACGATTGTGATTTTTTGCTCTTGGTTAATTTTCTTTAATAATTCTAAAACCGACTTTGTCGTTTGTGGGTCGAGGGCAGAGGTGGCCTCATCACACAAAAGAATTTTAGGGTGGTTGGCTAAAGCACGAGCGATACCAACACGTTGTTTCTGACCGCCAGATAATTCATCCGGATAAGCATCTTTTTTATGCTTAAGATCAATGAATTCAAGTAACTCATTTAAACGCTTTTCACGTTCTGCTTTGCTGTAATTTAGCAGACGCATTGGCATTTCAATATTTTCAGCAACTGTTTTGGTTTGAAGCAAATTGAAGTGCTGGAAAATCATACCAATATTTGCACGTTCCTGACGTAATGAACGCGCATCCAAAGCAGTGAAGTCCTTTTGATTAATGATAACCTGACCTTCATTTGGTCGTTCAAGTAAGTTAATCAGGCGGATTAAAGTACTTTTACCTGCACCACTATAGCCGATAATGCCGAAAATACTGCCTTCAGGAATTTCCAAATTAATTTGGTCCAGTGCACGTATAGTTTGGCCTTTAAGCTGATAGTGCTTTGAAATGTTTTTAAATTGAATCATGTCGTCAAAAACTATGCTAAAAAGAAAAAACAGGCAAAGAGTCTTTGCCTGTTTCGCGTTGCAGCTATTATATTACTATTTAGCTTGCGTGAGGTAGCTGATTGGCTGATTCACGTCAACTTTTGTACCACCAAAGTGTTGTTCAACGTATTTTTTAACAGCTTCAGTGTGGTAAAGCTGACCAACTTTCTGAAGAACAGGGTCATCTTTACGTGATTCAGCAGTTGCAAGAATATTTACATTCAGCTTTGTACTTTGGTCAACTGGCTCATAATAGATAGAATCTTTAAGCACATTTAAACCACCTTCCATTGCTAAAGTATTACCTAAAACAATTGCATCAACTTCGTCTTTTACACGAACAGCAGTTGCCATTTGAATTGGTTTAATGTCAATTTTTTTGCTGTTGTCAGTAATATCGCTTGGAGTGCCTTTCGCTGGATCAAAGTCAGCTTTAAGCTTGATTAGACCTGCGCTTTGTAACAATAACAATGCACGAGCTTCGTTCGCTGCATCATTAGGAATAGCAATGCTTGCACCTTGAGGGAACTCATCAACTTTTTTGTATTTACTCGAGTAAATACCCATTGGTTCAAGATAAGTTGTAGCAACAGGAGCAATCTTATCTTTATTTGAAGCATTAAATGCAACAAGGTAGGCATAAGATTGGAATGCATTTAGGTCAACTTCTTTGTTTGCAGTAGCTGTATTCATTGCAACATAATCTGTGAAGTTTTTTACCTCAAGTTTAAGACCGGCAGCTTTAGTTTCCGGTAAAGTTGCAATATAGCGCCAAATATCAGCGTCAGAACCAGTTGAAGCAATGACTACAGTTTGTAACTGAGCAGAGTCTTTGCCATTTTGTGGTTCATTTTGCTGTTTGCCGCAAGCTGCAAGTAATACTACAGACACGCTTAAAAAAAGACTGATCAGCTTTTTCATGTAAAAAAAGTCCTGATTATGAGAGATCCCAACCATCCGGGTTGGCTCTCAGCTGGGAAAATTGGTGATGTTGAAAGTTCCAACGGTTTAACCAATCATAACAATAAAAACATATTCAATATAGTGGACATGTTTCGTTCTTATTAATCAGAATTGAATAAAAATTAAGATTAATATGAATATTTGTGATAAGTGAATAAGCAAAATAAAAAAGCCCTCATAAGAGAGCTTTTTTACTATTTAAATTTTTATTCAGCTTTTTCACGAGCAATAGCACGGTAACCGATGTCACTGCGGTATTGCATACCTGTGAAGGTTACTTGCCCACATACTTCTAAAGCATTGATTTGTGCTTCAAGAACGCTGTCACCTAGAGCAGTCACGCAAAGCACACGTCCGCCAGAAGTAACAATATGGCCGTCTTCACGAGTAGCAGTACCTGCATGGAAGATTTTAGTATCTTCTGGTGATTGACCGATACCTGAGATAACGTCACCTTTACGCACGCTGTCTGGGTAACCTTCTGCTGCAAGTACAATACCGATTGACTTACGCTCATCCCATTCTGCTTCGCTTGGTAAGTTACCTGCGATACCTGCTTCAACCAAATCAACAAGAGATGACTTCAAACGCATCATGATAGGCTGAGTTTCCGGATCACCGAAACGGCAGTTAAACTCAATTACGCGTGGTTGACCTTGTTCATCAATCATTAAACCAGCATATAAGAAGCCAGTATAAACATGTCCATCAGCAGCCATACCATCAACAGTTGGGCGCATAATTTCATTCATTACACGCTCAAAAACGTCTGGAGTCACAACTGGAGCAGGAGAGTAGGCACCCATACCACCTGTGTTAGGACCTTGGTCACCTTCAAAAATACGTTTGTGATCTTGTGAAGTTGCCATTGGTAAAATGTTTTTACCGTCAATCATACAAATGAAAGAAGCTTCTTCACCAGCAAGGAACTGTTCAATTACAACACGTGAGCCTGCATCACCAAATTTGTTGCCTGCAAGCATGTCATCAATTGCTGCAAAAGCTTCTTCATTGGTCATTGCAACGATAACGCCTTTACCAGCCGCAAGACCGTCAGCTTTAATTACAATTGGTGCGCCATTTTTTTCAACATAAGCTTTTGCTGCATCAACTTCCGTAAATACTTCATAAAAAGCAGTTGGAATGTTGTGTCGTTTTAAAAAGTGCTTAGCAAATGCTTTTGAACCTTCAAGCTGTGCTGCATATTGAGTAGGTCCCCAAATTTTTACGCCTGCTTCACGTGCAGCATCAACAACACCATTTACTAATGGCGCTTCTGGGCCAACAACAATCAGTTCAACATTATTTTCTTTAGCAAAAGCAATAATTGCAGGGTTGTCTAAAATATCGAGCTGAACGTTAACGCATTTTGGTTCTGTTGCAGTTCCTGCGTTACCAGGTGCAACGAAAACTTGAGTAACTTTGGCATCTTGCGCGATTTTCCATGCTAAAGCATGCTCACGCCCACCACTACCTAAAACTAAAATATTCATTTTTAATTTGTTCCTTAACTTTAATCCTTTTTCATCCCCCTCTATTTCTCAAGGTGGAGAGATAGTTCCATTATTGTGGAAAACCCTCCTGAATAAAAGGAGGGTTAGGGAGGACTAAATTTAAATTAGTGGCGGAAATGGCGCATACCAGTGAAGACCATTGCAATGCCAGCTTCATCAGCAGCTGCAATAACTTCTTCATCACGCATAGAACCACCCGGTTGAATAATACATTTAATGCCAGCTTTCGCTGCATTATCAATACCGTCACGGAACGGGAAGAATGCATCAGATGCCATAACTGCGCCTTCAACAACCAGACCAGCATGCTCAGCTTTAATTGCTGCGATACGTGCTGAGTTAACACGGCTCATTTGACCTGCACCTACACCAATAGTTTGACGGTTTTTCGCATAAACAATAGCGTTTGATTTTACGTATTTCGCAACTTTCCATGCAAAAATAAGGTCATCAATTTCTTGTTCAGTTGGTGCACGTTTAGTCACAACTTTAAGATCATCTTTAGTAATCATGCCCAAGTCTTGGTCTTGAACAAGTAAACCGCCGTTAACGCGTTTATAGTCAAGTTGTGGAGCACGTGCATCAATTGCAGGTAATTCACCACATACTAAAACACGAACATTTTTCTTCGCGCCAGTAACTTCAAGTACACCATCAGCAATACTTGGAGCAATAATTACTTCAACGAATTGGCGGTCTACAATTGCTTGGGCAGTAGCAACATCTAACTCACGGTTAAATGCAATAATACCGCCGAAAGCAGATTCTGGATCTGTTGCGTAAGCTAAATCATAAGCAGCTTTAATACCGTCTAAAGAAACGGCAACACCACAAGGGTTAGCATGTTTTACGATGACACAAGCTGGTTTTGCAAATGATTTCACGCACTCAAGGGCAGCATCAGTATCAGCAATGTTGTTATAAGACAATTCTTTGCCTTGTAATTGTTTTGCAGTAGAAACAGAAGCTTCTTGTGCATTTGCTTCAACATAGAAAGCAGCAGATTGGTGTGGATTTTCGCCGTAACGTAAATCTTGTACTTTGTTTAATTGGGTATTGAACGTACGAGGGAATAAATCTGCTTCACCTTCGGCCTTACCAACGCGAGCGCCTAAGTAAGAAGCAATCATGCCGTCATATTGAGCTGTATGTTCAAATGCTTTAACCGCTAAATCGAAGCGTGTTTCGTAAGAAAGTGAACCAGAAGCTTTTAATTCGCTAATAACTGTATCGTAATCTGAAGCATTTACCACAATACCGACAGATGCATGGTTCTTAGCAGCAGCACGTACCATTGTTGGACCACCGATGTCGATATTTTCGATAGCATCAGCAAGAGAACAGTTAGGTTTAGCTACTGTAGCCGCAAATGGGTAAAGGTTAACGACAACTAAATCGATTGGATCGATGTTGTGCTCTTGCATAACAGCTTCGTCTAGACCACGACGAGCCAAAATACCGCCATGAATTTTTGGATGTAGTGTTTTAACACGGCCATCCATCATTTCCGGGAAACCGGTATGTTCAGATACTTCAACAACAGCAATATTATTATCTTTAAGCAACTTGTATGTGCCGCCTGTAGATAATAATTCTACCCCTAAAGCTGCAAGGTTTTGAGCAAATTCGACAATTCCTGTTTTGTCTGATACAGAAATCAAAGCACGTTTAATAGTCATGATGTTCAAGTCAACAATTTCAAGTCTACGGATTAAAACCAATTAGAAGCACAAAAAAAATGCCCACGAAGCCGTGAGCATTTTATCATTTATTCACTCATTAAACCGTGAGCTTTTAACTTTTTACGTAAAGTGCCACGGTTGAGTCCAAGAATTTCTGCGGCACGTGTTTGGTTACCACGAGTATATTCTAGAACTACAGATAAAAGAGGTTTCTCCATTTCTGCTAGCACCATGTCATATACCTGAGATGGTTGCTCACCTTGCAATTGTGCAAAATAATGGCGAACTGCGCGATCCACGTGGATGCGAAGAGCAACATCAGATTGTGCAGTAAAAATAGGAGATTTGCTATTCATGCGAGTTAATCCGAAAATCAAATACTAGCTTGGGTAAAGTAGTATATAAATGTGGTCTAAAAATACGGAGTCCTGTTTTAGATCCTAAAACAGTGACTCTAAAACATAAGAACAATTAGCTTGCCATATTTCTTCGTATTGAGTAAAAAATAAGCGTAACAATAATTAAATATTTGTTACAGCCCCCTCAAAAACAAAAAAAGTTAGGCTATGCGCTTAATGTAGAAAAGCACACATGCTTAACAGTATATTTTTTGAATTGAGAGCGAGGAGTATATGAGTCAAAGCTTTCGTGGCGCGTATCATACCATTGTCTAGGAAAAAGTGAGCAAATTAACTGCATTTTTTTTTAATTTTTTTTCACTTTTTTTACAAATTAGGGGTGGACAATTTCTAATCGATAATTTACTAGGCTTTTTTTGCTTTTATTTAGCTCAACTTGGAATCTAAAAGGTGTATTGGTCGGAATACGTTGAATACCCCGTAAATTTTCGACCAAGTATTGTTGAGGGGTAAAAATGATTTCTTCTTGATCGGTTTCTTTGCCAAAGCTGAGTTTTAGGTTGGGCAACTCAATACTTTTATTATTCTGATTTATGAGAACACCTGAAAGTTGAGTATGCTCTGTACCAATTTTACGTAGCTTTACCTTTTCTATATAAAGAAGTTGATATTGTTCAGCTGACTTGTTGCAATGCAATATTTGACAAACATAATTAAAGGCATGGCTAATCGCAGGGCTTTGTTGCATGAGTTTAGGGTTAAACCAAAGAATCTGAAAAGTAAAAACCAAAATCAGAATCAGATTTGCAGAACTCCAAAGCGTATAGTACAACCAGCTATGCTTTTTACCGTTATCTTGTTCAGGAGAGGTTGCTTGCTCAGCCAAATTAAGATTAGGAAGAGCATTAATAGGTTCATTATGGAAGTAATTTAAATTATTCAAATAAGTCAAAAGATCAATATTAGAGTTTTCAACTTTTTGATCAAAGATATCTAACACATGAGAATGGGTCATATATCGTGTTTGCATAGAGCCATGAGCTAAAGCAGATGAGTTTACCGTTTCCGGCTGCTCAACATTTACTAAATTAGTCAGAGCATTAAAATTTAAATTACATTTAGGGCAACAAACCATACCCTGAGCAACAGTTAACTGAGTAAGAGAAACTTTATAAACTGTTAGACACTTAGGGCAGCGGGTTTGTTTTTCATTCATGAGTTAAAACATCTCAATTTGTTGTTTTACGTTTTCCTGAAATGCGGCACCAGTTTTCTTCGCGCTTTTCGACATCTAATATATCAAAAAATTCAGAATAAACACCTGAAACATCAGCAACTTGCTCTTCGATTACACCAGCAAGTGCGAAGTCACCATCAGATTTAAGTAATTTTGCAAACTCTGGCGCAAGTGCCATTAAAGGACCCGCTAAAATATTTGCGACTAAAACATCTGCTTGTTGAGGTTTGAATTCTTGATCAAACTCTTCAGGAAGACCTACATATAAACGGTCTAATACACCATTGAGTTCTGCATTTTGTTTAGTTGCTAAAACTGCTTGTGGGTCGATGTCTGTCGCATAGACTTTCTTAGCGCCTAATAATAAAGCTGCAACACCTAAAATGCCTGAGCCACAGCCATAATCAATCACGATCTTATCTTTAACATCAGTTTTACCTAACCATTGTAAGCATAAGAAAGTACTTGCATGATTACCTGTACCAAAAGCAAGGCCTGGATCAAGCTTAATATTTGTAGCATCTGCTTCTGGTGGCTCTAACCATTCAGGAACAATCCAGAATTTTTCCCCAATCTGAATTGGTTCATAATAATCCATCCATGCGCGTTCCCAAACTTGATCTTCAAGTTCTTCATGACGCATTGGCACATCTGGAAGTTGTGCTTTTAAGAAAGCTTCTAAAGTATCAACATCAATTGGGTCTTGTTCGTCTTGTTGGTAAATACCAGTAACAATGACTTTGTTCCAGAGTGGTGTTTCACCTGGTAATGGTTCCAGTAAAGCCTGATCTTCGGCATCATCCAAAGTTACGCTTACCGCACCTAGAGACATTAAAAGTGTTTCTGTGAATTCAACTTGTTCTTGATCAACGGTAATGTGTATTTGTAACCACTTCACGAAAAGGACCTAAAATTTTATTTAAAGGCATATTGTAGCCGACTAGAGTAGTTTAAAAAAGAAAACGGCCCATCTTTAATGGACCGCTTTTTGAAAATGATGATGTGATATAGAAGAATATAAAACGATTTCTCTATATCTTAAGTCAAAACTGTATTAAGGAGCAGGGGCCTTGAATTGTAATTTGCCATTTTCGTTCGGCTGGCAAGTACCATTAAAGGTTACACCGTTGTGATTGTAAGAAACCCATTCACCTTGCTGTTTTTTTGCACACACTCGAATTTGTTTTTGAGTTTCGGCTTTGCTCGTGTCAGCAGCGTGTGTAAAAGTGACGCCTGAAAAACAAATTAGAGATGCTGTTAAGATTTTCAACATGGTCGTTTTCATTTTGTGTTCCTTCTAGTTGCGTTAATTTTAAAGTCATAGAAGTGCTGTACGTTTTTTATTCTAAAATGAAAAAGTTTTAAAAACATTCACTTTGTATTGAATTCATGAAACAAAATGTCAAAACATGTGGCTTACCGTAAATCATGTCACGACAATTTTGTAATTATGTACATCTATAACCAGATAATTTTGCTATAATGTTCCGTCTTTTTTTTCTGGTGTTTTTGTACTCATGCACTATCCTAAAGTTTATGATGTTATCGTTATCGGTGGCGGTCACGCAGGTACGGAAGCGGCGCTTGCTGCTGCGCGTATGGGACGACAGACTTTGCTTTTGACCCATAACATTGAGACTTTGGGTCAGATGAGCTGTAACCCAGCGATTGGTGGTATTGGTAAGTCACACTTAGTTCGTGAAATTGATGCGCTTGGCGGTGCAATGGCTTTAGCTGCCGATAAAGGCGGTATTCAATTCCGTATTTTAAACTCGCGTAAAGGTGCAGCAGTACGTGCAACGCGTGCTCAGGCTGACCGTGTTCGCTATAAAGCTGCGATTCGTGAGACCTTAGAAAATCAAGCAAATCTTGATATTTTCCAACAAGCGGCTGATGACCTGATTGTTGAAGGCGATACAGTTAAGGGTGTTGTGACCCAAATGGGTATCCGCTTTGATGCAAAAACTGTTGTGTTAACTACTGGTACATTCTTGGGCGGTGTTATTCACGTTGGTTTAGAGAAATCAAGCGGCGGTCGTGCTGGTGATCCTCCTTCTATTGCTCTTGCTCAGCGTCTTCGTGAGTTGAAATTACCGGTAGGCCGTTTAAAAACAGGTACACCTCCACGTATTGATGCACGTTCAGTTGATTTTTCTGTTATGACACCACAACCAGGCGACTTCCCGTCTCCGGTAATGTCGTTCATGGGTGATGTGGCTATGCACCCAGAACAAGTGAACTGCTATATCACGCATACTAACGAAAAAACTCATGACATTATTCGTGGTGGCTTAGACCGTTCACCAATGTATACCGGTGTTATTGAAGGGGTAGGTCCACGTTACTGTCCTTCAATTGAAGATAAGATTCATCGTTTCTTTGATAAAGACTCGCATCAGGTATTCTTAGAGCCAGAAGGCCTTGATACACATGAACTTTATCCAAATGGTATTTCGACTTCATTACCATTTGATGTTCAGTTTGAACTTGTGCGCTCGATTCGCGGTATGGAAAATGCCCATATCTTACGTCCGGGTTATGCAATCGAATATGACTATTTCAACCCGCAAGCTTTGAAATTTACCCTAGAAACCAAAGCAATTAACGGCTTGTATTTTGCAGGGCAAATTAATGGTACTACCGGTTATGAAGAAGCGGGTGCCCAAGGTTTACTTGCAGGCTTGAATGCTGCACGCCGTGCATGGGAACAAGAAGAATGGACACCTAAACGTGACCAAGCTTATATGGGTGTATTGGTTGACGACTTGATTACCCTAGGTACGAAAGAGCCATACCGTATGTTCACTTCACGTGCGGAATATCGTTTGATGTTACGTGAAGATAATGCCGATCAACGTTTAACAACTATTGGTCGTGAGCTTGGTTTGGTTGATGATGTTCGTTGGGCGGCTTATTGCGAAAAAATGGAAGCAGTTGAGCGCGAAACATCTCGTTTACAACATTTATGGGCGGCACCTAACAACCCAATGGGTAAAAAGTTTGTTGAAATGACAGGTGCTGACTTAAGTAAAGAATGTAGTGCGATTGATTTGCTTAAACGTCCTAATATTAATTTTGCTCAAATTGCGGAACTTACAGGTTCTGAAGTTTCACAACAGGTCGGCGAGCAAATTGAAATTGCTGTTAAATACGAAGGTTATATCAACCGTCAGCATGAAGATGTGGCTCAATTAAAACGTCTTGAAGAAACTAAAATTCCTGCTGATTTTGATTATGACGTCGTTTCAGGCTTATCTCGCGAAATTACTCAGAAGTTGAAAACAGTTCGTCCGGAAACATTAGCTCAAGCGAGCCGTATTCCTGGTGTTACCCCAGCCGCTGTTCAACTTGTAATGATCACGATTCGTAAAAATAATATGACGAAAAAAACGGCTTAATTATTTAAGCGTGTAAAAAAGCCCGGTTAAGACTGGGCTTTTTTATTTTCTGATCAAAAAATATATGGAATTTTCCTAAGCATCAAAAGAGATTTTGCATCCTTTTTTTCTTATTTCACAAGTTTTAAAGCGAAAGTTATATTAAATTCACGTTCAAACAAGAGGGCTTTAAACATGACAATGAAATCAATTCGCTACAATGGATATGAAATGGCATGCCAATGCTCATGTTCAACATAGCGCAAAAGAAGAAGCAGATCAGTTTTGGTGGGGGAAAACACATTGATCTGAAAATAAATAAAAGTATAAATGCCAATATAAAATTAAGAAAATTACAATTCAAAATCTAAAGAGAACCATATGGTTCTCTTTTTTATATCTACTGATTATTTGCTATCAGGCTCAATTTCTCGCACAGCATTGTGTACTTGAACTGGCTCAATATGAAGCAGTTTTTTACCAAAACTCCGTAACCACCATACGAGTTGGGATGTAAATGGAACGGTCGCCGTAACTTCGACAATATTTTCTTCAATTGGGGTAATGGTCTGATCTTTACTTAACTGACTTTCATAAAAAGTTTTAGCAGTTTGCTCGGTCATGGTTAAAGTAAGCTGAATAGATTCAGTGGGTTGGTTGTAATCTACTCTGAAACCTAAAGCCCCTGAGTCAATATAATGGTCAATATCGAAATTGACAGGGTGTAAAGCCCGACTTTCTAAAACTTTAGCGGATTTGAATCGATGCAAGGCAAATGTTTGTACTTCAGTTTTATCATGGCGAGTACAAATTAAGTAAATCACAGCACCTTTTTGGACCAAAGCAAGAGGATTTAAAATATAAGTTTTATCTTCACCTTGATTTACACGGGCCCGATAGACACACTCAATCTGTTTGTCTTGTAGTAGACCTTCATAAATTGCCTGCTGAGCGGCACGGTCCACTACAGGTGGAATAAGAGGTTGGCTTGCTGGCACAATACGGACACGATTAATCCACTGTCTTACATTATTTTGTGTAGATAGACTACGTTTTGCCAAATCGAACCAAGGCCCCATCTCATCAAGTAGACTGGGTGGAAGTAAATGTTTGAGATGTTCCTCAACCATCATAAAAGTTACAGCTTGAGAGCTTGTCATATGCGGTAAGCTTTGAATTGGTGCATCTGATTGCCAACGCCAGCCTTGAGGTACAGCTTTATTACTTTCAATTGGAAAACGCTGAGCAATTTGGTTTAAATCACGCTGAATAGTCCTTAAACTGATTTCAATACCTTCACGCTCAAGCATTTCTTGCAATTCTCGAGTTCCGATCCATTTACCGGTAGGAAGGCGAGATAGAATCTGCCATTGGCGATATAAACTATTTGAAGTTTCTTTTTCTGTTACAGACATAAGCGTAATACATCTATATCCAATTGCTTTGGTGTCAACACAATAAAAAAACTTTACAGATTTAGCAAGTTTGTCA
Source organism: Acinetobacter sp. UC24323 (assembly GCF_024151445.1). NCBI lineage: Bacteria > Pseudomonadati > Pseudomonadota > Gammaproteobacteria > Moraxellales > Moraxellaceae > Acinetobacter > Acinetobacter sp. UC24323. Next base: position 35,792 of record NZ_JAHIBY010000011.1, read on the forward strand.
GATTCGGTTTATAGCAGCTTTTACAATCAATGCTAAAATTTAGAAGAAAGTTATAACAATGATACTCAATAAGCATTATAGATATATAAGTGGCACTGAAATTGCTTATTTAAAAATGAAATATAGATAAATGATAAGACGAGGTTGCTATGTCAGAACAAGAGAAAGACCTACAAGCCGATATTGATTATTTTTTACAGGAACAGGCGACCAACGCATTACTTAACCAAACTTCGTTTATAGAAAATCTTTCCGTACAGTCGAACCTATTTGAACAACTAAAATCGCAGTTTTTTAATGAGATGTTGGATGATGCGACGTCTAATGGTGTGGCCTCTAAAAAAATTGAACAATGGCTGAGCATTCGTACTTTGGATGAGTTGAAACAATTAAATGCGGAGGCTAAGCAACATTTTCTCTATCACGGCATTACATTTAACGTATACGGTGATAAGGAGGGAGTGGAGAGAACGATACCTTTTGATCTCATTCCAAGGGTTATTGAAAAAAAACAGTGGGAAAAAATCGCAGCTGGCTGCGCACAGCGAGTTAAAGCGCTTAATTATTTTTTAGATGACATCTATCATGGTCAACATATTTTAAAAGAGCAATTAATTCCGGAAAGTCAGATTATTTGTCATGAGGCTTTTCAGCCCCATATGCTTAAACACACGCTTAAAGGCAAAATTTATTCTCAAATTAGCGGAATAGATATTATTCGTGATAGTGAAGGCGAGTTTTTTGTACTTGAAGATAATTTAAGAACACCATCGGGCGTATCTTATATGATTGAATGCAGGAATATTAGTCAGCAACTCATGCCTGAGCTCTGCGCTGCTAACAATCTGCAAGGTATTGAACACTATCCAAGCTTATTAAAAGAAATACTTCAAGAAAACTCTGAAGTTGATCAGCCTTTTATTGTGGTCTTAACGCCAGGACGTTTTAACAGTGCTTATTATGAACACGCTTTTTTAGCACGTGAAATGGATGTGCCACTGGTTACCAATCGAGATTTATTTGTAGAAAATGATCAAGTATTTGTAAAAACGATTCGCGGCCGTCAAAAGGTTGATGTGATTTATCGCCGTTTAGATGATGATTTTTTAGATCCACTTGCATTTAGACCTGATAGTGCTTTAGGTGTGGCAGGTTTAATGTCTGCTTATTTACAAAAAAATGTAGTGATTGCTAATGCACCCGGCACTGGAGTAGCTGACGATAAATCGATTTATCCATATGTTGATCAGATGATCCAATATTATTTGGGTGAAACACCAATTTTGAAGAATGTACCTACTTACCAGTGCCGTGAGAAAGAACATCTGGACTATGTACTGGCTCATTTAGATCAATTGGTCATTAAGGAAGCTCAAGGATCGGGTGGATATGGCATGTTAATTGGTCCTAAAGCAAGCTCATGTGAAATTGATGAATTTAGACAAAAACTGCTTGCTACACCGCATGAATATATTGCCCAGCCAACATTGGCTTTATCGGTTGCACCGACTTTAACTACAGCAGGGGTGGCTGAGCGCCACATCGACCTACGCCCGTTTGTACTCAGTTCTCCTTATCGGACCGAAATTGTGCCGGGAGGTTTAACACGAGTAGCCATGCAGGCAGGTTCTTTAGTCGTTAATTCCTCACAGGGAGGAGGTATTAAAGATACATGGGTCGTTGAAACGCTACATTCTTAATGGTTGGTTAAAGAGGAAATTTATGGTTTTACTCAATTCGAGTGCGCACCACATTTATTGGTTGGGTCGTTATTTAATGCGAATTCAATTTGCTGTATCACATTTGCCATTTACAGATAATGCTAAAGCAGCCCAATTTGCAGCAGCATTTGGGCTAGTCATTGATCAAGCAGAATTACTGAATTGCTATATGTTGGATACGAAACAAACATATTCGTTACTGAATCAGTTCGCTATTGCTAAAGATAATATTCAAGAGTTAAGAGGAATATTATCTTCAAATGCCTATGCAGAATTAAATCATGCGATTAAGGGAGTCCAAGCTCATCCTGATTCATTAAAGCAGGCTTTAGCGAAATGTAATCAAATACTTGATGCTGAACATGAAGATATAGCGTTATTTCTGCATTTAGGACAAAAGATAGAATTATTTGATATACAACTACGTTTTCAGCAAGACCTTACACAGCTCTTGCAGGAGTTAGAACAATTACTTCAACAGCTGAATGACTTAGGGTGGAATAAATTAACTCAACCATGGCAATTATTAAAAGATCATCCAAATTGGGAAGCTTATTATAATTTTACCCAGCAGTTGGAATATATGTTCGAGGCATAATTATGAAATTGATGGTTAATCATCAAACGCATTATAACTATACTGAAACTGCTAAAAACAGTATTCAGTATATCAAGATGATGCCTCAAACATCGCTGCATCAACATGTTATGAATTGGGCAATCAGTGTGCCTGGTGACAAGACGCTCAAAAGAGATATTTTTAATAATATTTGGATAACGGCTAGCCAGCGTTATGAGTATCAGCACCTTACTTTTATGGCACAAGGTATTGTAGAGCTTCTAAATACAGAAATAGGAGGAGTAGATGTATCTATACCAATAAATCTATTTCTCCAAAGTACAGAGGCCACTAAATATGATGCTGAAATGTTGGATTTTGCCCAGAGAATTGTAACTGTCAAAGATCGACAACATATTGCTTTGCTCAGTGAAAATATTCTGCAAAAGATGCCATATCAACCGGATAGTACATCTGTTCATACAACGGCTACGCAAGCCTTTCAGGCAGGTCAGGGGGTGTGTCAAGATCATGCACATGTTTTAATCGCTATGTGCCGTGCGTTACAATTACCAGCACGTTATGTCTCTGGTTATCTATTTGATCAAAATTCTCCACACCTTGCCAGTCACGCTTGGGCGGAGGTATTTTTAGATAATCAGTGGTATTGTTTTGATGTGAGCAATCAATTGTTTACACCAAAGCATCATATTTATCTTGCTGTTGGTCGGGACTATCTCGATGTTGCGCCCATTAGGGGAGTGCGAGAAAAAGGTGGTACTGAAAATATGATGTCTGTGGTTCAAGTGCTGGCTTGTTGAATGTAAAGAGAACGAAATGACCTATTGTTGTGCGCTGAGATTGGAACAGGGTTTGGTGTTTATAAGTGACACTCGAACTAATGCCGGGGTCGATCATATTTCTGTGTTCCGTAAACTGCATACTTTTGGAGTAACGGGAGAGCGGTTTATTGCCTTGCAAACAGCAGGCAATTTAGCAACTACACAAGCGGTTATCGGGCATTTGCAAAATGCACTTATTTTGCAACAAGAGCCTAATTTATATAGCATTAATACTATGTTTGAGGTGGCTGATCTAGTCGGTAAAACCTTGAAAAGCGTTTTAGAAGATATCAGTTCAGATACCCAAGAACAAATGAATTATGCCTGTAGTATTTTAGTGGGTGGGCAAATCAAAGGCGGAGATATGCAGCTTTATAATGTTTATCCGCAAGGCAATTTTATTTGTGCCACCACAGATACGCCTTACTTTCAAATTGGCGAAAGTAAATATGGCAAACCTATTTTAGATCGAGCTTTATATTATGCGATGCCATTAGATGATGCTCTTCGTTGTAGTTTAATTTCATTTGATTCTACATTGCGTTCTAATGTCTCTGTTGGTTTGCCGTTAGATGCATTGGTTTATAGTAAAGATAGTTTTGTGATCCCTATGGGTAAGCGAATTACTGAAGATGATCCATATTTTTCACAAATTAGTCGTCAATGGTCAGATACGTTACGCCGTGGTTTACAGGAAATGCCAAAACCTACAGATGATTATTGGCGCTAAAATTTATTCAAAAAAAATCCAAGCAGTGCTTGGATTTTTTATTTAGTGAACTTTAAGTACCCTGACGGACTGGGCGAGAACTTAGACGGCAAAGTAATTCATAGCCGATTGTGCCATTTGCTTCAGCCACATCATCAACTAAACGGTGATTTCCCCAAAGTTCAACTTGGGTGCCAAGTTTTACTTGAGTATTTGTGACATCAATCGCAATCATATCCATACTTACACGGCCCACAACTGGGCAAAGTTTGCCATCAATAGCGACAAAATTTTGCTTAACATAAGCTCTTGGATAACCATCACCATAGCCAATAGAAACAATGGCGATATCCATAGCCTGTTGAGCACAAAAAGTAGAGCCATAACCTACGTGTTCACCAGCTTCAATATGGTTTAACGCTATTATTTCTGCAGTAAAAGTCATGACAGGTTTCAAATCAAGATCATGCACTGTTTTATCTGCAAAAGGTGAAGCGCCGTAGAGCATAATACCAGGACGTACATAGTCAAAATTTAGTTCTGGCCATTTAAAGATGGCAGCTGAATTACAGCATGATGCTAAAATTGGATCGCAAGTTTCTTTAATATGCAAAAATTGCTGTTTTTGTTGTTCATTTAAAGGGTGATCTACATCTGCATTTGCAAAATGCATAGCAAGTACACATGTAAAACCTTCAGACTTTAATGTCTTAATCACTTCAATAATTTCTGGGTCTTTAAAACCTAAACGGTTCATACCGCTATTTAATTTAACCCATACTTTTAAGCCTTGGGCAATATATGCTTGTTTGTGTTTAATTAACCATTCAAACTGTTGTTGATGGTGAATGACGCATTCAAATTTTTGTTCAATTGCGACGGGCATTTCATCTTCAGAAAATACCCCTTCAATTAAAGTAACTGGTTGTTCGAAACCGAGTTCACGGATTTCTAATCCTTCTTGTAGGCAGGCTACACCAAAGGCATCTGAGGCATTTAAGGCTGCTAAACAGTCTTTGACTCCATGTCCGTATGCATTGGCCTTTACCATGCTTACGATTTTTGAATTTGCTGCGAGTTGTTTGACACGGTTTAAATTATATTGAAGCGCTTGGCGATCAATATAAACTGTTGCTTGACGCACCCTCATTTACTCCTTTGGGCTAGAGATAGAGTTTATTCTTCATCATCATATTGGCTGTAATACTCAGGAGAGAGATTACTAAAACGAGTATATTGGCCTTCAAAGGCAAGGCGAACGGTACCAATTGGACCATTACGCTGTTTACCGATGATAATTTCTGCGGTGCCTGCTTCTTTCGATTCTTTGTTATAGACTTCATCACGGTAAATAAACATGATTAAGTCGGCATCCTGCTCAATCGCACCAGATTCACGTAAGTCAGACATTACTGGACGTTTATTCGGTCGATTTTCCAGACTTCGGTTAAGCTGAGATAGTGCAATCACAGGACAGTTCATTTCTTTAGCTAAAGCTTTTAAGCTACGTGAAATTTCCGAGATCTCACCAACACGGTTGTCACCCATACCCGGAACTTTCATCAACTGTAAATAGTCGACCATGATACAGCCAATTTTACCATCATGCATTTTTGCGATACGTCTAGCTCGGGCACGAACTTCAGTAGGTGGTAGGGCAGAGGAGTCATCAATATACAAATGCATTTGTTGAAGTTGCAGAATGGTACCCGTTACTTTAGTCCATTCATCAGCATCCAAATTACCTGAACGTAAATGCCCTTGATGCACTTTACCCATAGCTGAAATTAGACGCATCGCAATTGAGTCTGCTGGCATCTCCATAGAGAAGACGAGAGCTGGGAGTTTATTGTATTGCAAAACACTTTCAACCAAGTTCATGGCAAAAGTAGTTTTACCCATAGACGGACGTGCTGCGACAATAATCAAATCACCCGGTTGCATACCAGAGGTTTTATTATCGAGCTCTAAGAAGCCAGTCGTTAAACCAGTAATATTTCCGTCTAATTTTGAAAGTTCATCAAGTTTACTAATTACATCGGCAGTTACAGAACTAATTGCTTTAGGTCCAGAATCTTTTTTATTGTTGTTATGTTGTTCTGCTAAAGAGAAAATACTCGTTTCGGCTAAATCTAAAATTTCACTTACACCTCGACCTTTTGTGTCGTAAGCATTTTGTAAAATTTCAGTACTTACCTTAATCATACTGCGTAGTGTAGAAAATTCTTTAATTTTAGTCGCATAAGTTTCAAGATTATAGAAACTCGAAGGTGAGTCAGCCATAAGCTGCATCAAATATTCTTCACCGCCAATCGCATCGAGTAAGTTTTGTTTTAAAAGCCAGTCGTTGACCAAAACCGCATCATACGGTGAGTTTTCCTGTGCTAATTTTTCAATTGCACGATAAATATATTTATGGCGAGTGGCATAAAAATCATTTTCTTTGAGTAAGTCACTGACTTGTTCAAAAGATTCAGCAACGGTCATCAGCGCAGCAAGTACAGCTTGCTCAATGGCTAAATTGTGTGGGGGAGTGCGAAACTCTTTAAGTTGGCCTGATTCACTCGTCTTATTTTCTGTTGGAGATGAAAGGGTTAAAGAAGTGGCATTCGCCTGAGACATAATTAGACCTGATGATAAAATGTGTACACAAAAAGGGTTTTAAGCCGAGAACTATCTTAAAACAAAACTAAATAAACTACCTAATTAAAAAACCAATTAAACTGAAGAACTGATCAGGAATTAATATATCTAATTTTATTGCTTAAATTTAAGAGATAAAAAAAGAGCATGCGTAAGCATGCTCTTTTTTTGATGAGAAATTACTCAGATACGATAGTAACGAGAACTTCTGCAACAACATCATGGTGCAATTGAATTGCGATGTTGAATTCACCAGTGTGACGAAGCGCACCGTTTGGTAAACGAACTTCTGCACGGTCAACTGTAAGACCAGCATTCGTTAACGCGTCAGCGATGTCACGAGTACCGATAGAACCGAAGAGTTTACCTTCGTCACCAGCTTTAGCAGTGATAACGATGTTAACTTCGTTCAATTGTTCAGCACGTGCTTGAGCAGCAGCTAATACTTCAGCTTCTTGCTTCTCAAGTTCAGCACGACGAGCTTCGAAAGCAGCAGTGTTAGCTTCAGTAGCTGCAACTGCTTTACCTTGAGGGATAAGGAAGTTACGGCCGTAACCAGCTTTAACTGATACTTTATCGCCTAATTTACCAAGGTTCTTAATGCGTTGTAATAAGATAACGTCCACAGATCACCTCACTTATGGTTGTCAGTGTACGGAATCAAAGACAAGTAGCGAGCTTGTTTGATAGCAAGCGCTAATTGACGTTGATAACGAGCTTTAGTACCAGTGATACGGCTAGGAACAATCTTGCCGTTTTCAGTGATGTACTGTTTTAAAGTATCGATATCTTTGTAGTCGATGTACGCAACATTCTCAGCTGTAAAGCGGCAGAACTTGCGACGACGGTAAAAACGTGCCATTGATGTTCTCCTTATTCAGCTTCTTGAGCAACTTGCTGTGCTTCTTCACGTTGAGCTTTACGCGCACGCTTTTCTTCAGCACTCTTAGCAAGCAATGACTCTTCAGTGATTGCGTGTTCACGACGGATGATAAGGTTACGAATGATCGCGTCGTTATAACGGAATAATTCTTCTAACTCATCAAGCGTAGATTGACCACATTCAACATTCATAAGAATGTAGTGCGCTTTGTGAATTTTGTTAATTGGGTAAGCCAATTGACGACGGCCCCAATCTTCTAAACGGTGAATTTGACCATCAGCTTCTTTGATCTGAGAGATATAGCGTTCAACCATACCTACAACTTGATCGCTTTGGTCTGGGTGTACCAAAAGTACGATTTCGTAATGACGCATTGTCAGCTCCTTACGGTTTAAACAGCCCCTAATAAAATTAGAAGCAAGGAGTCATAGCTAAAAATATAAATAGCTACGTCGCAAAAAATGCGAAGGCTGAATTATAGGTAAAAATTAGACTAAAAACAAATCTTTTGATGAGAAATATAAAAGTTATTTGAGAGAGGAGGAAATCCTCCCTTAATTAAAAGAGAGGAAGATTTGGAGCAGAGGATTGATAGGTAAAGCTAAAACTTAAACTTAGCAAAGTAATTAAGATTACTGAGTAAAGGAAAAAGCGTTTAGCCCAAAGTTGGTCGTTTTCAGCTTTAAATCCAATAATTGATAAATAAAACCAGTATGCGGTCAAAGCATTAAAGGTAATCAAGAAAAATACATTGGTGTAGCCAAAACAATATAACCCATTCAAAACAGCTGCAAATAACAGGATATAGATTACACATTCAATTTTCGTGCGATAAATGGAACGTGCTACAGGCAAGATAGGAATTCCCGCATTTTTGTAATCATCAAAACGATAAATTGCAATTGCCCAAGAGTGAGGCATTTGCCATAAAGCGTATGCTAAAAACAAAAGCAAGGCTGCCACATCAAATTGATGAGTTACTGCTGTATAACCAATAACAGGAGGGCTCGCTCCGGAGATACTACCAATGACGGTTTGGTGGATTGAGGTACGTTTAGTCCACAAACTATAAAAACCGACATAGACAATAAAACCAATCATTGCAAACAAAAATGCGTAACCATTTACACCAAACCACAAAATGCTAAAACCCATTACTCCGAGTACGAAAGCATATACAAGCGCAACAGTAGGAGAGATGGTTTTTTTAACAAGTGCACGGTTTTGAGTGCGCTGCATCTTTGTATCAATATCTTGATCTATAACATTATTAACCACACAACCTGAAGCAACAACTAATGTTGTTCCAATGAGAGTGAGCAATAATAATAAGATGTCTATAGAGCCTTGGGCGGCTAAGAAGAAGCCGCCCAAGGTGGTAATAAAATTACCGAAGAGAATTCCTGGTTTAGTCAGGAATAAATACTTTTTCAACATGACAATCAGTTTAGATCATCATATTGTAGTGAAGGTAATTCATAATCCACACAGAACCGATTAAAAGTACAGCGATACATAGGATTGTGTAGATAAATGCAATCATATTCCAACGTTGTTCAGATGATGTATTCATGTGTAAGAAGTACACAAGTTGTACAAGAACCTGAGCAACGGCAGTGATTGCAATCACTGTAACCAAAAGACCGCGGCTGAAACCACCCGCCATCACCATCCCGAATGGGATGATGGTAAGGATGACAGAAAGAATAAAGCCAACAGTGTATTGCTTAAAGTTACCGTGTGACGCACCAGCAGCATTATGCTCATGACTACTCATTAGAGAACTCCCAGTAAGTAAACGACGCTGAATACACAGATCCAAACGATGTCAAGGAAGTGCCAGAACAAGCTTAAGCAAGCAAGACGACGTGTATTCGGTAAAGTCAAACCTTTAGTTTTGATTTGATACATCAGTACCAACATCCACACTAAACCAGAAGTTACGTGGATACCGTGCGTACCTACCAAAGTAAAGAACGATGATAAGAAAGCACTGTGAGTTGGACCATGACCTTCTTCTACAAGGTGATGGAATTCATAGAGTTCCATCCCGATGAAGGTTGCACCAAAAAGGAATGTAATAAATAACCAAGTGATCACTTGATTTACATTCTTTTTATAAGATGCAAGTACCGCAAAACCGAAAGTCACCGATGAAATCAATAAGGCAAATGTTTCAGTTAACACGTAGCCTAATGATTCATGGAACAGGTCATATGCACTTGGAGTTCCTGGTGGAACATGACTGCTTAATACAGCGAACGCAATGAAGAGTGATCCGAAAAGAATCAAGTCACTCATCAAGTATGTCCAGAAACCAAAGACCGTTAAGTCAGTATCATCATGTTCATGATGACCATCATGGCCGTGGTTGTCGTGATGAAGTACTTCAGCCATTTCCTTAGTCCTTCTTCAAGTGTTTTTCAAGTAAAGCATAGCGTTCGTTTTCAATACGCTCAACTTCTGCAGCTGGAACATAGTAATCAACATTCTTAGTGAATGAGCTTACGATCAAGCTAACAACAGCTGCAACGAATGAAACAACAACGAGCCACCAAATATGCCAGATGAGTGCAAAGCCAAGAAGAGTAATGAACATTGCAATGACAAAACCAGCAGCACGATCAGTCGGCATGTGGATGTCTTCATATTTAGTATTACGTGCGTATGCTACACCGTTCTCTTTGTCAGTCCAGAAACGGTCAATACCGCTTGCATCTGGTTCATGAGCAAAGTTATAGAATGGAGCAGGGGAAGAAGTAGCCCATTCAAGTGTACGAGCATCCCATGGATCGCCTGTGTAGTCCATGTTTTGGTGACGTTGTAAGAAACCAACGATGATTTGCATTAAGAAACATGCAATACCAATCGCAACAAGAACAGCACCGAATAATGCAATCGCAAGGTATGGGTCCCATTCAGGGTTGTCATATGTATTCAAACGACGAGTCATACCCATGAAACCAAGGATATAAAGTGGCATGAATGCAAAATAGAAACCGAAGAACCAGAACCAGAATGCAGCTTTACCCCATGCTTCATTGAGCTTCCAACCAAACATTTTTGGCCAGTAGTAAATGATGCCGGCAAACATACCAAACACCACACCACCGATAATTACGTTATGGAAGTGAGCGATCAAGAATAATGAGTTGTGTACAAGGAAGTCCGCAGGTGGAACAGCCATAAGTACACCAGTTAAACCACCGATACCGAATGTTACAAGGAAGCCAAGCGTCCATAACATTGGAGTAGTAAAGGTGATGCGACCTTTATACATGGTGAATAACCAAGAGAAGATTTTCACACCAGTAGGAATCGCAATAACCATGGTCATGATACCGAAGAACGCGTTAACGTTCGCACCAGCACCCATGGTGAAGAAGTGGTGAAGCCATACAACAAATGCTAATACAGTAATTGCAATTGTCGCATATACCATAGACTTGTAACCGAACAACGCTTTACGAGAGAAGGTTGCAACGATTTCTGAGTATAAACCAAATGCTGGTAATACCAAGATATATACTTCAGGGTGACCCCATGTCCAGATCAAGTTCACATAAAGCATTGGGCTACCGCCAAGCTCATTTGTGAAGAAATGGAAACCGAAGTAACGGTCTAATGTAAGCATCGCAAGAGTACCTGTTAATACAGGGAAAGATGCAATGATTAATACAGCCGTACAAAGTGAAGTCCATGTGAAAATAGGCATATCCATCAATTTCATGCCAGGCGCACGCATTTTGATGATGGTAACGAAGAAGTTAACACCAGATAAAAGCGTACCTAGACCAGAAACCTGAAGTGCCCAGATATAGTAGTCAACACCTACACCAGGAGAATATTGAATACCAGACAGAGGAGGGTAAGCCATCCAACCAGTCGCAGCAAATTCACCTAATACAAGTGAAAGCATCATTAAACCAGCAGCACCAGCGAATAACCAGAAGCTTAAAGAGTTTAATAATGGGAAAGCAACGTCACGAGCACCGATCTGTAAAGGTACAGAGATGTTCATCATACCTACAACTAGACCCATTGCTACGAAGAAGATCATGATTACACCGTGTGCGGTGAAGATCTGGTCGTAATGGTCAGGATGTAAATAACCTTCACCACCGCCTTTAGCGAGGAAAAGTTGTAAACGCATCATGATCGCATCGGCGAAACCACGCAAAAGCATGACAACAGATACGATGATATACATGATACCAATCTTTTTATGGTCTACAGTTGTAAACCATTCTTTCCACAAATATCCCCATTTTTTGAAATAGGTGATACCGCCAAGCACAGCAATTGCACCAAGTGCCATAAAGACCATGGTGACAAGTACGATTGGCTCTGTCGGGATAGAGTCCCAACCCAATTTACCAAAAATCATATCCATGTCTTATTCCCCTTGAGCAGCGTGTTCAGCTGCAACATGAGTTTCTGCTGTTGTATGTGCAGCAGAGTGGTCAGCACCATGATAGTTACTCATATAGTGGTTGATAATTGTTTCAAACAATTTTGGTTCAACTGAAGAGTAATAAGTCACAGGGTGTGGCTTAGTCGGGAACGGTTTCATCGCTTCTGCTTTAGCAAGCGCTTCTTGGTCACCAGCAGCTTTAGCACGATTTACTAAATGCTCGATTTGGTGCTTAGAACGATCGCCATCACGTAAGGTTGCCAATTCAGCTTGGTCAAGCGTAGTTTTTTGAACTGCTTCTGGGTTAATGGTTGTACCATTACCTGCTTTAACAGCCGCTACCCATTCGTTGAATTGTTGCTCTGTAACGCTATGCGCTTTGAAACGCATTTGAGAGAAACCATAGCCTGAGTAGTTAGAAGAGAAACCACGATATACACCAGTTTCATTTGCTAACAAATGAAGGTGAGTTTGCATACCTGCCATTGCATAAATCTGACCGCCTAACTGTGGAATGAAGAATGAGTTCATCGTGAAGTTAGAAGTGATTTTGAAACTTAACGGAGTTTTCTCTGGGAAACGTACTTCGTTAACAGTCGCAATGTTTTGTTCAGGATAAATAAAAATCCACTTGAACTGTTCAGCAATAACCTGAATAGTTAAAGGTGCTTTATCTGATTCTAAAGGACGGTATGGGTCATACTTGTGGGAACCCCACCAAGTTAACCAAGCTAAAATACCAATAATAATGACAGGAATACCCCATACTACAACTTCAATTGCAGTTGAGTGTGCCCATGTAGGTTTATAGTCTGCATCTTTATTTGACGCACGATATTTCCAACCAAACCATAATGCCATGATGATTGAAGGAATCACCACAAGTAACATTAAATAGATCGCAGTCATCATAAGGTCACTTTGACCTTGACCAACTGGACCTTTAGAGTTTAGAAGTACCATATCACCACCACACCCAGTCAAAAGTGCGGCAAGCGTTGATAAAGACAATACAGCTAAAATCGTTTGTCTCATTTTACAACCTCGGTGAAGAGTCCCATTCCCTAATTAAATATGGGATAGCGATTAAAGTGTCGCATGATTGAGAACGCTAGTCTTAAAAATTAGACTTCTCAATGATGTGACACCGCTACGTTGTAGGGCATTATGCCTCATATCGACAAACTAAGCTACACATAAAGTCGTCTGAAATAATTGTTTTAAAACCCGATTTTTTTTGTAGGGTATCTAATTTCAACAGAGCTTTTATTTAAATATCAACTCTCTATGGAAAAAAAGGAGGCGAGGTGCCTCCTTTTTTTTAGACATTAAATGAATGAGTCATTTACTATCATTTGATCACTTTTGTTCTTGCAATTTTGTCATGTAGAGCTTGTCGCTTTTGTCCTAATGCAAAAGCATAGTCAATAATTGTACTAATAGGCATAAATAGTAAGTTTAATATAATGAAAACGACACTTCTTAGAAGGAAGATACGCGTTAAATTAACTTTACCATTGGTTTCGGCATCGACAATTCTAATTCCGACAATTTTTTTACCAATACTTTGCCCAAACTTGGTCAATAAAAATGCTTGAATAGCGAGCATTATCACGACATAAAGTAGCATTGTGTGCCAAGCTTCTATAGGAATAAGGGTAAAAAGCTGCTGTTGAAGTTCAGCTGCTTTAGTTGATGCAACTTCTGCAGATTGCATCTGTTTTTGTAACTCAAAAAGTTGTTTATATTGAGCTTCATTAAAGAAAAAAGACGGAATAGCTGCAATAGGTAGCCAAAGTAATAAGTCAATAATTTTCGCAAGAGCACGAGACGAAATTGAAGCAAGCTCGTGTGTTTTAGTTTCTACACGAATGTGCTGAATGGTCTCATTATAAGGCGTATTTGTATTTGCTGAAAAAGCAGAATAACCAGTAGGTTGATATACAAGTTTACCTTGGGTTAATTCTCCTAAAGCTTTCCATTCTGTCATGCCTTCATGCCAAGCTAAATCAGTAAGCAAAACTTGTTGACTTGCCAACATTTGATTTAGTTGTTCTAAGGTATAAGGCCCAGCTTGTTGATTATTACGTGCCAAGTAAATTTGCATAAGTAAAAATTCTCTATTCTAAAGATGAAAAAAGACCCACGGATGGGTCTTTTTTTATAACAAATTAGATTTGCTTGATTTTTTCTTCAGCAAGGAAGAACCATGTGTCTAAAACCGAGTCAGGGTTAAGAGATACTGATTCAATGCCTTGCTCCATTAACCATTTTGCAAGGTCAGGGTGGTCTGATGGTCCTTGACCACAGATACCGACATATTTACCCGCTTTACGACAAGCATGAATTGCCATAGAAAGGAGAGCTTTTACAGCAGCATCACGCTCATCGAACAAGTGAGAAACAATACCAGAGTCACGGTCAAGACCAAGTGTTAACTGAGTTAAGTCGTTAGAACCGATAGAGAAGCCATCGAAGTGTTCAAGGAATTGTTCAGCTAACAATGCATTAGTTGGTAATTCACACATCATGATGACTTTTAAGCCATTCTCACCACGCTTCAAGCCATTTTGAGCTAATAACTCAATAACGCGTTTCGCTTCAGACACTGTACGTACGAATGGGATCATGATTTGGATGTTAGTTAAACCCATTTCATCACGAACTTTTTTAAGTGCGCGGCATTCAAGCTCGAAACAGTCACGGAAATTATCCGAAACATAACGGCTTGCGCCACGGAAGCCAAGCATTGGGTTTTCTTCTTCTGGCTCGTATAACTTACCGCCAATAAGATTCGCATATTCATTTGACTTAAAGTCAGACATACGAACAATAACTGGTTTGTCAGCAAATGCTGCTGCAAGTGTAGCAATACCTTCAACTAGTTTTTCAACATAGAATTCTACAGGTGATGCATAACCAGCTGTACGGGTCATTACCGCAGCACGAGTTTCGCGAGGCAAGCTTTCAATGTTCAGAAGAGCTTTAGGGTGAACACCGATCATACGGTTAATAATGAACTCTAGACGAGCAAGTCCAATACCTTCGTTTGGAATTTGAGCAAAGTCAAAGGCACGGTCAGGGTTACCTACGTTCATCATGATTTTGAATGAAAGTTTAGGCATAGATTCGATAGAGTTACGTTGAACTTCAAAATCTAACGCGCCTTCGTAGATGAAACCAGTGTCGCCTTCAGCACAAGAAACAGTAACTTCTTGACCGTCAGTCAATACTTCAGTTGCGTTACCACAACCTACGATTGCTGGTACGCCAAGTTCACGGGCAATAATTGCAGCGTGACAAGTACGGCCACCACGGTTAGTAATGATGGCAGCAGCACGTTTCATTACTGGTTCCCAATCTGGGTCAGTCATGTCTGATACAAGTACGTCACCGTCTTGTACTTTGTCCATTTCTTTAATTGAGTTAACAATACGGACTTTACCGGAACCAATACGTTGACCGATTGAACGACCTTCACAAAGTACAGTACCTTTTTGCTTGAGTAGGTAGCGTTCCATTGTGCCGACATTTTGACGGCTCTTTACAGTTTCAGGACGAGCTTGAACAATATAGATTTGACCATCGTCACCATCTTTTGCCCACTCGATATCCATTGGAGCGCCATAGTGCTTTTCGATAATAAGCGCTTGTTTCGCTAACTCTTGTAACTCGTGATCATTTAACGCGAATTGTTGACGTTCTTGTTTTTCAACGTCTACAACTACAACAGATTTACCCGCTGAACCTTCTTCACCATAAATCATTTTCTGGTGCTTAGAACCAAGGTTACGGCGTAATACCGCGTGTTTACCTGCATTTAATAATGGTTTAGAAAGATAGAATTCATCCGGGTTAACGGCACCTTGTACAACCATTTCACCTAAACCGTAAGATGCAGTAATAAATACAACATCACGGAAGCCAGACTCAGTATCAAGGGTAAACATTACGCCTGCAGCGCCAGTTTCAGAGCGAACCATACGTTGAACACCAGCAGAAAGCGCAACTAGACTGTGTTCAAAACCTTGGTGAACGCGATATGCAATAGCACGGTCATTAAATAATGATGCAAATACTTCTTTTACAGCAATTAATACGTTATCAATGCCGCGAATATTCAAGAAAGTTTCTTGCTGACCGGCGAAAGAAGCATCCGGTAAGTCTTCTGCAGTAGCAGACGAACGAACAGCAACAGCAATATCTGGGTTACCATTTGAAAGTGCAGCAAATGCTTCACGAATTTCTTGTTCTAAGCCAGGTGTAAGTGGAGTCTCTACAATCCATTGACGAATTTTAGCACCAGTTTCTGCTAAGGCATTTACATCGTCAACGTTAAGCTCTGCAAGTTCTGCTTGAATTCGAGCGTTAAGACCGCTTTGGTCTAAGAACTCACGATAGGCATCAGCAGTTGTTGCAAAACCACCAGGTACCGATACACCAGCATTTGATAAATGGCTGATCATTTCACCCAAAGATGAGTTTTTCCCACCTACGAGTTCGACATCGTGTTTCCCTAATTTTTCTAGACCGATTACGCGCGCTTCCAAAGTTTTCACTCCACTTTTGCAGTATTAATGTCTATCTTGGCATGAAATTAAAAAATAAAGTGCTTAGTTGAGAATTTTACTAAGCGACAGTCATGTAAGATCAGTTTACTATAAAGATTATATAGCACTAAGACAAATGTTTAAGGAGAATTTTAATGTCAGAAAGTAAACAATTTAAGCGGAGTGTTTTTTTTATTTCTGATGGAACTGCGATTACTGCCGAGACCCTTGGACATTCGTTATTAGCTCAATTTCCTAACGTAGATTTTGATATTCACATCATGCCTTACATCACCACTGAAGAGGCCGCAATGGCAGTGGTGGTCGAGATTAATAAGTGTCAGACCAGAGATGGTTGCCTGCCATTAGTATTTGATACTTTGGTCGATCCGCATGTGCGAGAAATTATTAATACGGCTAAAGCGGTTAATCTGGATGTGTTTGAAGGGTTAATTAGTAAGCTGGAACAGGAGCTTGGAACCCCGCCTACAACTTTAGTAGGGCAGACTCATGCCGTGACCGATTCGGAGTATTACAAAGCCCGGATTGATGCTGTTCATTTTGCGCTTGATAATGATGATGGAGCACGTACCCGCCATTATGACAAAGCTGATTTAATTTTAATTGGCGTGTCTCGTTCCGGTAAAACACCGACTTCTATTTATCTATCTTTGCAATTTGGTATCCGTGTTGCTAACTATCCTTTAACCGAAGAAGATTTAGACGATAATCGTTTACCGGCAGTCTTAAGAGAGCACCGCAGTAAATTATTTGGTTTGATGATTGATGCAGAGCGCTTGGTTGCCATTCGAAGTGAACGTAAAGCGAATAGCCGATATGCAAGTTTTAGCCAGTGTCAGATGGAGTTGCGAGCTATTGAAGGTATTTATATTTCTGAGGGAATTAAATACTTAAATGTTACCGAAATGTCGATTGAAGAAATTTCTACTCGTATTTTACAAATGACAGGTTTAAAACGTCGTATTGGTTAATTAAGTCAATTATTTATTTTAACCATTCAATTTAAAATTTATTAATATGATTAAATTGAATGGTTTTAAATATAAAACAAATTAAAAATAAAAGTTTTAAATATAAAACTGTTTATATAAAAATGTTTTTGATTGGTTAATGTTAGGTATGTTTTGTGCAAATTAAATATATTCAAAAAGAATAATTTTGAAAAGAAATGTATATAAAAGAATAATCTATATTTTTATAAATGTTTGTTTTTAGGTGGCTTTTAAAAAAACAAATACTTTTTTTCTCCATATTTATTATTTGTGATTAAAGTTGCTAGTTATTTGATTATTGTGATGTATGTCACATTTTTAACTATACTTTCCCATCTCGATATGGGACTATTCGATTCTCAAAATGCTAAAGAAATGTGTTTTTTCATTGGTCTATCTCTTGCCAATTCATTTATACGCTGCTCAGGTTGATGTATTGCGTGAGCAAGCTATTCAAAATTATAGAGCAGGACAAACTCAACAAGCTGTATCCCAACTAGATCAATTGCTAAATAAATACCCGCATGATCAAAAGCTGCTTGCTGATTATCTGTTTATTATGTCAAGTGAAAAAAGGGATCTTACGAATTTTTCACGGTTTTTGGTAAATATTAATTATGTAGACTTTCCAGAATATGCAAAGTTACCTTTAATTCAAAATTTCCGTGATTTTAAGCATTTTAAAACTGCAATTGAATGGTCAAATAAGTTCAATATTCAAAAGTCAGTTGATGGGTGTATTTTATTATCGGTTTTGTATGCTGAAGCTCAAGATGTGGCGAATGCTAAAGATCAGTTGTCGAAGATCGATATTAAAGGTTTAACTGCTGATCAGTTGGTACGGGTTGCATATGCTTATCGTTTAATAAATTTACCAGTAGATGCTTTAGCTACAGTTGAGCATGCTTATCAACAACAACCAAAATCCTCATCCGTTTTACAAGAATATGTTTACGATCTAATTGCTATTGGCTCATATAAGAAGGCACAGCAATTGCTGCAAGCGAGCGAAAAAACTGAAAAAACAGTGCAAATGCTGCAGACTTTACAAGTTAGTGAGTTTTCTCAACATATCAACAATGCAATTGCTCGATATAAATATTTAAATCGCGAAGGTCTATCCGATGCCGAAAGCTTTGCTGAATTAGATAAAGTGCTGGAGCAAGGACAAAAAATGCATCAGCAAATGAATCCTTCCGATCCTAATTACTTACGGTTTTATTACGATTATTTATATGGATTAGATTTTAGAGGGCGTTCAAAAGCGGTTATAGAGAGTTTCACCCAGTTGAATATTCCACTCGAAAAATTACCGGCATATGTACGTCATGCAATTGCGGATAGTTATTTGGCGGAGCAAAAACCGAAACAGGCCGAGTTTGCTTATAAAACGCTTTTAAGTGAAAAGAATTATCCGGATATGACCGTTTATACGGGACTGTATTATTCTTATATTGAACAAGAAAAATATAAGGAAGCTGAACAACTTCTCGCTGAAGTTGATCAGCTTATTCCGACTTATAAATATAGTCAGGCTAAGGGTGTAGATAAAACCAGTCATCCTGATCGTGATGATTATATTGCTTTACAAGGAATGCATTTAGCCTACGCTAATCATCTGGATCAAGCTGAAAAGCATTTTCAAAAAAAAGTAGAGCAGGCGCCTGCGAATGAGAGCCTGATTAATAATCTTGCGCGTGTAGAACGTTGGAGAGAAAAACCGCTAGAGGCAAAAAAAACAATTTCTCGGTTAAATGGTATAGATCCGATTGCTAAAGACACCCGCATTAATGAAATGCAAAATGCTCAAGCTTTAGGTGATATTCCGACATGGCGAAAAACCACACAAAACTTAGTGCAATATTACCCTGATGATAGTGGGGTCATTAAAAGTCGAAAAGAATTAGAAGATCGTAATAAAGCCACAATTTCACACTCAACTACTTGGGGCCAAAGTAAAGCCGACAGTCACGATACTGTAAGTGGGCAGAATGGTTTAAAAGACCGTGAAATGGAAACGCGTCTTAATAGCCCTTGGATTAAGGATAATTATCGTTTATTCGCTTGGCATCAAGATCGTTATGGGGAGTACCGTTTTGGCGATGTGCATGACCAGCGTTATGGGATCGGAGCAGAATGGCAGGCGAACCGTAAGGCGTTGGCGGCAATTGTGTCGCAAAGTACGGATGGTGGGCAAGCAGGAGTCCGTCTTGATTGGTCCCAATGGCTAAATGACCATTGGCAGTATCAATTGCAATATAACAGTCAGGCTGACATTCCTTTACAAGCCCTTGATGCAGGGGAAGATGGTCAATCTTACCGAGCTGCTGTTACATGGCAAAAAGATGAATCTCGCCAGATTGGCGCGAGTTACGGTTTAACTGATATTAGTGATGGTAACAAACAACAAGAATTTTCAACATTTTGGCGTGAAAGGCTATTCGACGCACCTCATCATATTACTTATGGCACTGTTCGAGGTTTCTACGGTACTAACAGCCAAGATCAAACAGCTTATTTTAGTCCAAGTTCACATTACAGCGCTGAGTTGAACTTAAGTCATGACTGGGTGACTTGGCGTGAATATGAGCGTTCATTTAAGCAGCATTTTGAAGCGGGTGTAGGCCTTTATAAACAGGCCGATTACTCTGCTAAACCTACTTACTCTTTGCAATATCAACATCAATGGCAGCTATCACGGACATGGCAGCTCAATTATGGAATTGGTTGGCAATACCATCCTTACGATGGACATGATGAACAACATACCTACGGTATTTTTGGATTTGAAGGGCGTTTTTAATGAATAATTTATTGTCGAAAATGTTGGGCTGTGCCTTGGTCTCAACATTGTTGCCTCTGCAATTTGCATATGCCCAGATAGAAAAAGATTTACCAAAAAATCATACGGTTTCTTTAACCTTTCATGATGTCAGGGATGATGTCTTAAAAGAAGGGGATCGGGATATTTATGCAATCCAAACGAAAAATTTAGCACAGTTCTTTGACTGGTTAAGTCAATCTGACTGGAAACCAATTCGCTTAAAAGATATTGAAGAAGCGCGTAAACAAGGTAAGGAATTACCTCATAATTCTATTCTATTAACTTTCGATGATGGCGCTTTAAGTAGTTATAGCCGTGTATTTCCATTACTTAAGCAATATCAGATTCCGGCAGTATTTGCACTTCCGACCAGTTGGCTAAATGGGAATACACAAGCTGGCTATGAAGCTTATGGACAAGGAAATCTAGTCAATTGGAAGCAAGTGCGAGAAATGCAAGCTTCGGGCTTAGCCGAGTTTGCAAGTCATAGTGATGATTTGCACCATGGAGTATTGGCTAATCCCCAAGGGAATGAACAGCCTGCTGCGACTTCTTACGCGTATTTAAAATCACAAAAGCGTTATGAAACGGATGTGGAATATCAACAACGTATTTTGCAGGACTTAAAAAAATCATACGCCGTTTTAAAGAAAGAAGTGGGTGTTGAACCTAAAGCAATTATTTGGCCTTATGGTGCTGTGAATGAGCAATTAGAAAAATTGTCTCAAGAAGCAGGCTTTATTTTTTCTTTCAGTTTAGGGCGTGATGGAATGAATAGAGTGAGTGACTCGACTTTTAAACGTAGTTTAGTCACTAATAATCCTACAGCTGAGCAGTTAACAGAGGGTATGATCAATATTCTCAACTTTGAAGAATTAGATTTATTTAAGCAACCTCGCCACTTTGTGAGTATGGACTTAAAACAATTAACTGCTTCAACTAATACTCAGTCAGATGAGAAACTAGGGTTATTGTTATCTAAGCTTTATAGCTTAAAAAATAACACATTGATATTGAAACCTTTAGATGATCAAGATGGCGATGGGCAGTATGACATTGCTTATTTCCCAACAACTCAACTAAGCGTTCAGCAAGATATTTTGAACCGAACTTTATGGCAGGCACAAACTCGTGCCGGACAGTCGGTTATTTTAGAGTTGCCTGTATATCCTCAAAAAAATAAACCGTTTTTGGTGGCAGATTTAGCGAAGGATATCGCACGTTTCAATAGTAATTTAAGTGGTATTCAACTTAATGCTGGAACCACTTTAAATTGTGCTATGCAAAGCACAACAATAAAAGAAAATGCCTGTGCTAACCAATTAAAACAGCTTACATATGTGAGCCAGCTTACTCAAAAGGCTGTGAAGCATTATTTAAACATGAGTAATCAGGCTCAGTTTAGTTTATTGCTTACACCTGATTTTGAACATATTGAAAATTTACCAACGCTTTTAAAAACGCTGTTATCCCAACATGATTTAGTAAATCTTAAGTTCAATATAGTGGGTAAGCAAAAACAGTTTAATCACGTATTAGCAATTTTAAATACGCTTGATTCGAAATATAAACAGCGCATTATGCTGACTTTATCATTACCCGAAAATAGTCAGCAAAATGCCTGGCAAGAAGTGAAACAAGGTCTTTTCAATATTCAGCGCATAGGTATTCAGAAATTTGGGGTTGATGGCTATACCAATGAAAACTCAAAAAATATTCATGAATATTTATATAACCCGATTAGTTTAAATTCGAGTTCGGTCATGTATCAGCCCTTTGCAGGTCTCGCGACTGAGGGGAAAAAGTAATGAAAGTATTACTCGATATTTTATTTGCTTTTGCCTTTTTATATCCGTTGTTGATGGCTTGGACATGGATGGTAGGAGGTCTCTGGTTTTTCTTTAAAAGGGAATATCATGAGCAGCAACTGCCTGAGCCATCAAGTGAAGGGTGCAGTATTATTATTCCTTGCTTTAATGAAGAAGCTCAGGTCCGACAAACGATTCGTTATGCCTTACAGACAAAATATCCGAATTTTGAAGTCATTGCTGTAAATGACGGAAGTAGTGACAGCACTGCAGAAATTCTTGATGAACTGGCAGCTCAAGATGTCCGATTAAGAGTTGTGCACCTGGCAGAAAACCAAGGTAAGGCCGTAGCTTTAAGATCGGGAGTGTTAGTAAGTAAATACGAATATCTAGTTTGTATTGACGGAGATGCTTTATTACATCCTCATGCAGTACTTTGGCTTATGCAGCCTTTTTTAAATTTTCCAAGAATTGGTGCTGTAACTGGTAATCCTAGGATTTTAAATCGCTCAAGTATTTTAGGTAAATTACAAGTTGGCGAGTTCTCTTCAATTATTGGCTTGATTAAGCGCGCACAAAGAACA
Source organism: Acinetobacter sp. UC24323 (assembly GCF_024151445.1). Taxonomy (NCBI): domain Bacteria; kingdom Pseudomonadati; phylum Pseudomonadota; class Gammaproteobacteria; order Moraxellales; family Moraxellaceae; genus Acinetobacter; species Acinetobacter sp. UC24323. Next base: position 58,342 of record NZ_JAHIBY010000011.1, read on the forward strand.
TATGGCCGTATTTTTACAGTATCAGGCGTAATTGCAGCTTTTAGAAAGACCGCTTTGGTTCGCGTGGGCTTTTGGTCTGATGACAAAATTACGGAAGATATTGATATCTCTTGGAAGCTCCAAATGGACCATTGGGACATTCAATATATTCCTCAAGCACTTTGTTATATCTATATGCCGGAAACCTTTAAAGGCCTTTGGAAACAGCGTTTACGCTGGGCACAAGGTGGGGTAGAGGTATTATTAGAATATATTCCGAAAATGTTCAAACTGCGCTTGCGCCGTATGTGGCCGGTAATGCTCGAAGCTTTAGTCAGCATTATTTGGTCATATGTGATGATTATGATTTTTATTCTATTTTTTGTGGGATTGTTTGTGGATTTACCGCAACAATTTCAAATTAATTCACTCATGCCGCAGTGGTATGGCGTGATATTAGGTGGAACATGTCTTGTCCAATTTCTAGTAAGTTTATGGATAGACCATCGTTATGATCGTGGTCGGCTTTTTAGAAATTATTTTTGGGTAATTTGGTATCCATTATTTTTCTGGTTACTGACGTTATTTACCAGTGTTGTTGCAGTACCCAAAACTATATTTAACACCAAAAAACGTGCTCGTTGGGTAAGCCCTGATCGAGGCTTCCGTGGAGATCACTCATGAAAAATGATACAAATATCGACGTAGAAGTTTTAGATATACCTGAATATATTGATCAGCCTGAATATGTGAAAAATAAAACTGCAAACTATACGTTACAAACAATAGGTTGGTTTTGTTTAATGTGGCTGCTTTTTCCACTCGTTTCATTATTTTTATGGATTTTTGAAGGGCATCTCATCTATGACTATGTGTGGGTAGATCATGTTTCAGAAGTGAAAACTTTATTGCATTTACTTCTATTAATAGGTTTAAGCGCGCTCATTTTAATTTTATGGGCAAGTTATAACTGGCTTAGATTTCATGGGGATGATCGCCGCAGCAAAGCTCCGAATAGCTCTGTTGAGTTGCTGGCCTCACAATTTATGGTCAGTACCGAATCATTATCAGAATTACAAAAGTCTCAGCGCATCATCTTACATTATGATGAGCAGGGGTATTTAACTCGATATGATTTGAAATGAGTAAAAAAAGCATGGTCTATCAACCATGCTTTTTTATTTTTAAGGTGTAGTTCTGATAATGATATCAACGGGTCGTTGAGTGCCATCCATACTATAAATGGCTGTATCGGTAACTTTTACAATCGGCCAAGTTTGTAGTTTGCAATTTGCTCTTTGCAATGCAGTATAGTAGCTATCCGATTTAAAAAATGTTTTATTTGCCCGTGCGGTATTGGGCGTCAAAAGTCGTTTAAGCCATGTTTCATTTACTTGGGTTTCAAGAAAACGTAAAGCTAAGATGCTTTTAACACGATTGTTAAATAACCTCCGGTTCTTGGCAATAAGTGGATGGGTAATTAATCGATGTATACCGATTTGACTGTGAGGTAAAATAAAGTGAGGCGTAATTTGAAATACAGTTACAAATTTTGCCTGTTGGCAGATTTTTTCTAAATGCGTTACGGTCTCCTGATCCGTTCCAATAATGGCTACATTTAAATGAGAAAAATCAAATTCTTTAAGTTGATTTGATGACAGAATTTGACCAGTGAAGGCTTCAAAATCCTCAACTGTATTTTGAAAAATAGCTGATTTAGCGACATTATTTTTAAGGTCAATACTCATTTTCCAAAAGTCCTTTTGGTTTTCATTTATGATGATTTTTATCGTTTTAATATAAATAACCAAGCAAGGAGTCTGGGTAAAGTATTTTCAGATAGGTGGTTATCTCATGCTTGATATAGATTCAAACATGAGATGTTGCATATATATTAATTGCCTGATTTTACTTGCATTAATTGGGTAAAACTATCTAAGCGTTTAGCTGTGTCGTATACATCACAAGTAAAAATAAACTCATCGACTTCATAAGTGTCCAGAAGTTTTTGCAGACCTGAACGTACTGTTTCAACTGAACCGATTTGTGCCATCGTATAGAAGTTTTCAACAGACAGTTGTTCTGCCGTGTTCCATAATCCCTGCATAGATGTAACTGGTGGCTTAAGTTTGAGGCTTTCCCCACGAATTAATCCTAATACACGTTGATAAGCACTTGTTGCCAAGAATTGTGCTTCTTCATCTGTGCTTGCAACGACAACTGGAACACCCATTGAAACGTAAGGTTTATCTAGATATTCAGAAGGCTCGAAATTCTCACGATAAAGTTCAATGGCTTGACCAAGCATACGTGGTGCAAAATGTGATGCAAATGAGTAGGGTAAGCCAAGTTTTGCAGCCAACTGAGCACTAAATAAGCTTGAACCTAACAACCAGACAGGTACATGAGTATTTTGTCCAGGTGTCGCAATAATCTTTTGGCCCACTTGAGGTGCTTTGAAATATTGCAAGATTTCTACAACATCTCTCGGGAACTGATCTTCTGTTTCCTGATGTCCGCGGCGTAAGGCACGCATGGTGACCTGATCTGTACCTGGAGCGCGACCTAAACCTAACTCAATACGGTCTGGATATAAAGTAGCTAATGTACCGAATTGTTCTGCAACCACTAAGGGAGCATGGTTTGGCAGCATGATCCCGCCTGAACCTAAACGAATGCGCTGGGTATGAGCCGCGATAAAACCAAGTAAAACAGCTGTTGCCGAACTCGCAATTCCATCCATATTATGATGTTCTGCAAGCCAAAAACGGTCATAACCTAACTTTTCTGCATGTTGGGCAAGCTCAAGTGCATGACGTAATGAAAACTCAATAGTTTTATCATCACGTATAGGGGCAAGCTCCAAAATTGAAAATTTAGTATCTTGAAGTGATCGCATGCGATATTCTCGGAAAACGTTATATCGAAATAATACGATATAAAGAAGCCAATGTATATCGTTTTTTTTCGATATGGCTTTCTTCCTAAAATAAAAAAGCACCACTAGGGTGCTTTTTTAGATTGATATATAAATTAACGATGTTTGTACCAACCACGGTGTAAACCGTTGTCATGACGGTAGTTACCACCTCTGTAATAACGGCGATCACCATCATAATATCTACGGTCATCACGATCATAACGACGGTCATAACGGTCATCATAGTTACGATCTTGGGCAACTTTACGACCTAGAGCAGAACCACCAGCGGCACCAACTGCTGCACCGATATATCCGCCATTTGTACCGCCCATGTTTTTACCAACGGTGTAACCTGCGCCACCGCCTAAAGCACCACCAATAGCCGCTTCTGTACGATTACGACGGTCACTTGCTGCTGCTGCACCACCAGCACCACCTAAAGCTGCACCAATTGTTGCACCTGATGTACCACCGATACTTTTACCGATTGCTGTTCCTACTACACTACCTAGAGCAGAAGTTGCCGCTACACGGGTACCATTATCTGCATGAGCAACTGTAACCATAGATGTTGTTGCGATTAATGCACTTGCTAACCAAACATTCATTTTCATTGTGGAACTCCATGCTCTTTTCAATAACGAGCAATCTTTATGTCTTGAGCTAAATGTAATTAAAAATTTCGAGAAAATTATGAAGAAGGCACATGCTGATACGATAGTTTTGTGTCTGCTTTGTATTGTTTCTATTAATATATGGATAAACTATGAGCAACTATCTTAGAAACCAAAATTTTTAGTTATAAAAAAACACCCGAAGGTGTTTTTAAGCCGATTTCATCACAGTAATTAGTGACGATGATGACGGTGTTTTTTCTTCCAATACTTAGAAGAACGATCTGCATCACGGTCTTTAGAAATTTTATTACCTAAAGCAGAACCACCTGCTGCACCTAAAGCAGCACCGATGTAACCACCGTTTGTACCACCCATGCTTTTACCAACAGTATAACCTGCACCGCCACCTAAACCACCGCCAATTGCAGATTCTGTACGGTGACGACGGTCACTTGCAACTGCTGCACCACCAGCACCGCCTAAAGCAGCACCAATTGTTGCGCCAGATGTACCACCCATGCTTTTACCAATTGCAGTACCAGCAACACTACCTAAAGCAGAAGCTGCTGCTACATGAGTTGTGTTGTCAGCATGTGCTACAGTTACCATAGAAGTAGCTAAAACAGCACTACATAATAAAGCATTTAATTTCATCATTTACTCCGTGTCCCAAGTTACAGGACCTTAATATCTTTCGTTACGGCAAATGTAACAAAACACTTCTCTTTAAATGTGGAGAACCTTCACTCGATTATTGGAGTTTAGTGTCTTCTTTGTATGCTTTCTATTAAAATAGAATATTTACTATTCACCTAGAAAAATTAAATACCATTTACATATATTCAGTTTAGCTAGTCATCATTTGAACATAAGAAATCAATTAAAGCTCGGGTAGCAGAGGACATGTGTTTATGCTGCGCATATAACAAAGAAAAAAGACGTGTATGGCCTGCATATGTAGTAAGTATAGGTTGTAGTTTTCCTTGTTGAATTTTTTCATTAACAATAAAGTCGTAACTTTGACATATACCTAGCCCGCTTTCAGCAAGAGTTACCACACCCACAATATCTTCTTTTACTAAAATTCGATTTGTTGGTATCCATTGAATTTCCTCATTATCATTTTTTAAAAACCATGGGGTTATTTTGCCGTTACTGGGCAATTCAAAGGCAATACATTGATGATGTTTTAATTCTTCCAAATTTTTTGGAATACCCATGCGTTTCAAATAAGCAGGTGAGGCAACAAGTTTTAAAGGTGCTTGCTCTAAAGGTCTAGCAATAAGGGTGCTGTTAGGAAGTTGTCCTTGACGGATGGCTAAATCAAAACCCTCAGCAATTAAGTCAACGTTTCGATTAGAAATACTAATTTCAATTTGAATGTCCGGATATTTCAAAAGAAATTTTTCTAATAAGGGGGGGAGACGATAGTGCCCATAAGTCGTAGGTACACTTAATTTAATTTTTCCAGAAATTTGTAGTTGTTCACCTTGAACCACGCGTTCAGCATGGTCAATTAACTGAAAAGCATGTTGCATTTTTTCATAGTAAAGCTGGCCTGCTTCGGTCAGACTTAAATGGCGAGTAGTTCTTCTAAAAAACTGGATACCTAATTTTTTCTCGAGTCTTGTAATTGTTCTACTAATGACCGAAGGCGTTGTAGATAAATCAATAGCAGCTGCACTAATAGAAAGCTTTTCGGCCACAATTAAAAACACTTCAACATCGGCAAGATGATCAAATTGGCGAGACATTTTGTCCTCAAACGCAAAAAAGATTTGTGAAATGAGTTGTTTTTCTACCTCTGGCGTAAAAATAGAATATATCCATCCCAGTTATAAATCCAGCAAATGCTTGGAATGAAGGTCGAATAATGAAGAAGTTAAATCAAATAATGTTTGCAATGATTGCAGCTTCGGCAGCATTAAGTGCAAATGCCGCTCATGTATTGGTTGTATTGTCTGATGAAGGACAGTTAGAGCTAAAGAATAAGCAGGTTTTTAAAACGGGTTTTTATCTTAATGAGTTGATGCAGCCTACAAAGATGCTTTTAGATGCAGGGCATACCGTAACGTTTGCCACTCCAAAGGGGAAAGCTCAACGTTAGATGAGTCATCAAATAATGCAATGTATTTTAATCAAGATGAAAAAGCATTAAAGCAGTATGCTGGTTTATTACATGATCTAAAGTTAACTTCTGCTCAAGATTCTCCTGTTGTAAGTCTGGCGCGTATTGAGCAAATTGGTATAGATCAATTTGATGCTATTTATATTCCGGGCGGACATGCGCCTATGCAAGACCTATTAAAAGATAAACAGCTTGGAAAAGTACTTACAGCTTTCCATAAAGCTGGAAAACCTATTGCATTGGTTTGTCATGGTCCTATAGCCCTGATGTCAACTTTACCTCATGCTGCGGAAGCCGTTAAGCAACTTGAACAAGGTAAAAAAGTTAAAACTGGAGAATGGATTTATAAAAATTATCAGATGACAGTAATTAGCAATCAAGAAGAAGAGCAAGCGAAGAGCTTGTTAAAAGGCGGTGAGATGAAGTTCTATCCACAAACTGCATTAGAGTCACTTGGAGCAAAATATCAAAGTAATACGAAAGCTTGGTCGCCAAATGTAGTGGTGGATCGTGAACTTATTACTGGACAAAATCCAGCTTCGGCTGTTCTTGTCGGTAAATCTTTATTAGAAAAATTAAAATAACTATAGCGGTTAAAGAGGCTTTATAAATAAAGTCTCTTTTATTATATGGATTTGGAAAGTTAACGTTTTAAAGGATTACATATGTTATTTAATCGGCATAAACTGTAAACTATGCGCTATTTTTATGATTTGGCTTATCTTCTTATATTTATCTAGATAAGTTTTTTGGACTTTTGAGATATTTCCTCTTATGAAAGCGTCACTCCGTTTACGTCTTGATCAACTCTGTGATCGTCATGAAGAACTTACTGCATTGCTTGCAGATGCAGAAGTGATTTCCGATAACAAACGTTTCCGTAAACTGTCTCGTGAACATAGTGATTTAACTGAAATTACCGAAGTTTGGGGCAAATACCGTCAAGCAGAAGAAGATATTGAAACTGCTGAAATGATGAAGTCGGACCCTGACTTTAAAGATATGGCAGAAGAAGAAATTCAAGCAAATAAAGCATTGCTTGAAGAATTAGAAAGCCAGCTTAATATTTTGATGATTCCAAAAGATCCAAATGACTCTAATGCTGCATATTTAGAAATTCGTGCCGGGACGGGCGGTGATGAAGCTGCAATTTTCTCAGGCGATTTATTCCGTATGTATAGCAAATATGCCGAATCGCAAGGTTGGCGTATTGAAGTCCTTTCTGAAAATGAAGGCGAGCATGGTGGTTTTAAAGAAGTCATTTGCCGTGTAGATGGTGATGGTGTGTATGGCCGCTTAAAGTTCGAAAGTGGCGCGCATCGTGTACAACGTGTTCCAGCAACTGAATCACAAGGTCGTGTGCATACGTCAGCTTGTACAGTAGCAATCTTGCCTGAAATTGACGTTGATACTAACGTTGAAATTAACCCGGCAGATTTGCGTATTGATACTTACCGTGCGTCAGGTGCGGGTGGTCAGCACATTAACAAAACCGATTCGGCAGTACGTATTACTCACATTCCAACGGGTACAGTGGTTGAGTGCCAAGAAGAACGTTCACAGCATAAAAACAAAGCTAAGGCGATGGCATTGTTAGTATCACGTCTAGAAAATGCTAAACGTGCAGCAGCCGATGCAGCAACTTCTGAAATGCGCCGTGATTTGGTCGGTTCTGGTGACCGTTCTGAACGTATCCGTACTTATAACTACCCGCAAGGACGTATGACGGATCACCGTATTAACCTAACTTTATATAAGTTAGATGCCATTATGGAAGGTGATCTAACGGAATTGCTCGATAGTTTACATCGTGAATATCAGGCAGATCAGCTTGCGATGCTTGCACAGGAAAATGGCGGCTAATGAATATTGCTCAAGCGCTTGCAATTCGTGGTGAGCCTGACAGTTATGAACGACAGGAAAATGCTTGGTTACTTGAGCATTTTCTAAAAATCAATTCACTCGAATTAAAGTTCAGACTTGAGCAAGAGTTAACAGCCCAACAAGAGCAAGATTACTTGGCTAGTCTTGAACGTATCCAAAATGGTGAACCTTTAGCTTACGTGACAGGTTCACAACCATTTTGGACGCTCGATTTAAAAGTAACGTCGGATACTTTAGTGCCACGACCAGATACTGAAGTTTTGGTCGAAACTGTTTTAAATCTAAATTTGCCAAAGAATGCAAATATCGTGGATTTGGGAACGGGAACAGGTGCAATTGCGCTTGCATTGGCAAGTGAACGTCCAGATTGGTTCGTCACAGCAACTGATATTTACGCACCTACTTTAGATGTTGCAAAAGAAAATGCACAAACACACGGCTTGCATCATGTGAAATTTGCTTGTGGCGCTTGGTTTGAAGCACTGGAACCCCAACAATTTGATTTAATTGTTTCTAATCCGCCGTACATTGACCCTGAAGATGAACACATGCAAGCTTTGGCAACAGAGCCGCGCCGTGCATTGGTTGCAGACTATCATGGGTTAGCCGATATTGAAATTATTATTGCCCAAGGCAAAAACTGGTTAAAACCACAAGGCTGGATTGCACTGGAACATGGTTACGATCAGGGGCAAGCTGTTCGAGGCATTTTCGCAGAGCATGGTTTTAGTGAGATTAGAACTATACAAGACTATGGCCGAAATGATCGAGTCACTTTGGCATCATTATTAATAAAATAAGCATAACTTAAGCTGTAGAGTTAAGGGTTGCTTCCCGATAAGCGCCGGGGCTGACACCCGTCCATTTTTTAAAAGCACGGTGAAATGCGCTCGGGTCATGGAAATTTAAGTCTTCACTAATGTCTTGTATTGAATCATTGCTTTTGCTTAAACGTTCAATTGCAATATCACAGCGAATTTCATTTTTGATTTGCTGATAACTCACTCCTTCATGTTTAAGTCGGCGTTGAACGGTAGCTTCTGAAATATTGAGCTGCTGTGCGACATCTTTGAGTTCAGGCCATTCGGCTGGGTGAAGTTTTAATAAATGACGCCGAATAACAACACTCAATGCATTTTCATTTTTAAAACGAACTAAAAGATTTTGTGGAGTTTGCTCTAAAAAATCATAAAGCGCTTTTTTATCTTTTTTAATTTTAATATCTAAATAGTGGGCATCAAATTCAATCTGATTTGTCTCGGCATTAAATTGTATATCTTCACAAAAGCGTACCAAATAATCTTGAATATCGTTCGGTTTTGGACAACGTACAGCAATACGGTTTAAGCCAATTCTTTGATCGACTAACCAACACATAAGCCCATGTACCAACATTAAAAAGGTTGCGTAGGTAAACATACGTTTGGGTTGTTCTTGATCATGAATCACCAAATAAGCTTTTTTTTGTTCTCGAATGAGTTCTCCTCGTATATCGTCAAGCACAAAATTAAAAAACTTCAAAATATCGTAGAGCGCTTTTTCTAAAGTTTCAGCCGTACTGACGAGTTTTGTAAGTAATTTATAACTACCACGGCGCATAGGGTGACTATCCATGCCAAAAAACTCGTCATCCATGGCATTGGCAAGTTCTATCCATAATTGTGCATACGTTGCTACCGGAACACGTGCTTTAGGTGTCATAAGTAATTCAGCAGGAATGCCAGCTTTATTCAAAATAATTTGAGTATTGAGCCCTTTGGCATAAGCCGCACTTAATGCTTCATGTACCAGTGCAATCGAAATTGTTCCTTTACTTAAAGAAGATTGGACAACCATGTCAAAGACTCATTTTTTTACGTATTTCAAGTGAGATATTTCATATTCAAAATTTGGATTGATCAAAAGCTGCAAGCATTTTGAGGTTTTTTGAAATTGTATCGGAAAAAAACAACTTTTACTCTCACTACTAAGCGTAAAGAACATTTCTATAGGACATTACATAATGAAAATTCAAGGAAAACATTTTGTGATTACAGGTGGTGGCTCTGGTTTAGGGGCTGCAACTGCTGAGTATTTGGTAAAGCAGGGTGCCTCAGTCACATTAGTAGACATGAATATAGAAGCAGGTGAGCAGCAGGCGAAACAGTTAGGGCCAAAAGCTGACTTTGTAAAACTTGATGTAACCGATGAAGCAGCTGCTGAGCAGTTCTTTAAAGATGTGTTGGTTAAACATGGTCATTTGCATGGTTTGGTGAACTGTGCCGGTATTGGCCCTTCTGCAAAAGTAGTTGGTCGTGAGGGCGTTCATGACTTGGGATTATTTGCAAAGACTTTAAATATTAATGTCACAGGTACATTTAACATGTTGCGTTTTGCAGCAGATGCAATGAGCAAAAACACGGTTGAAGAAGGTGAAGAGGACCGTGGCGTCATTGTTAACACTGCTTCTGTTGCAGCATTTGACGGTCAAATTGGACAGGCAGCTTATTCTGCATCAAAAGGCGCTATTGTTGCGATGACTTTACCGATCGCTCGTGAGTTAGCACGACATGCCATTCGTATTATGACCATTGCACCGGGAATTATGGAAACTCCAATGCTTAAGGGTATGCCACAAAATGTACAAGATGCTTTGGGGCAAATGGTGCCGTACCCATCTCGTTTAGGAAAACCAGAAGAGTTTGCTCGTTTGGTTGCCCATATTGCTGAAAACTCTTACTTAAATGGTGAAGTCATCCGTTTAGATGGTGCAATTCGCATGGCAGCAAAATAATAAAATAAGGATGTTGAAATGATTCTAAATGCTGAACAAAGTATGGTTCAGGAGATGATGCGTAACTATGCGCAAAATCAGTTAAAACCAACTGCTGCACATCGCGATAAGACCCATGAATTTCCGGCTCAGGAATTAAAAGACTTAGGCGCCCTAGGCGCTATGGGGATGACTGTGCCCGATGAATGGGGCGGTGCCGGAATGGATTATGTATCTTTGGTACTCGCAATTGAGGAAATTGCCGCAGGCGATGGTGCTATTTCGACAATCGTAAGCGTACAAAACTCTTTGATTTGCGGTATTACACTGGCATACGGTTCAGAGCAGCAAAAACAAACCTATTTGCCAAAATTTGCTTCTGGTGAATGGCTAGGATGCTTTTGTTTAACTGAGCCACATGTCGGTTCCGATGCGAGCGCGATTTTATGCAAAGCTGAGCGAGATGGCGACCATTGGGTACTCAATGGCGTAAAGCAATTTATTACCAGTGGTAAAAATGCTCAAGTGGCTTTGGTATTTGCGGTTACAGATAAACAGGCTGGCAAAAAAGGAATTTCGTGTTTTCTTGTACCCACGAATACACAAGGCTATTTGGTGACTCGTATTGAAGACAAAATGGGTCAACATGCTTCGGACACCGCAACCATTACGTTAGAGGACTGCCGGATTCCTTTAGAAAATTTGGTGGGACAAGAAGGTGAAGGTTATAAAATTGCGTTATCTAATTTAGCGGCTGGACGTATTGGTATTGCGGCTCAATCTGTCGGTATGGCAAGAGCGGCTTTTGATGCAGCCGTGCAATACGCAAATGAACGTAAGGCCTTTGGTGTAGAGCTGGTTCAGCATCAGGCGGTTGGTTTTCGCTTAGCCGATATGGCAACTCAGATTGAAGCGGCGCATCAGCTAGTTTTGCATGCTGCAACTTTAAAAGATGCGGGACTACCTTGTTTAAAAGAGGCCTCAATGGCGAAACTCTTTGCATCAACTATGGCTGAGCGAGTATGTTCGGATGCAATCCAGATTCATGGCGGTTATGGATACGTCAGTGATTTCCCTGTTGAGAGAATTTATCGGGATGTTCGTGTAAGCCAGATTTATGAAGGTGCTTCTGATATTCAGCGCTTGGTGATTGCTCGTGAAGTGGCTCAAGTTTAGATCATAAGGTATTGAGTTTTTAAACTTAAAACTGCAAGAAGCCGCACACTATGTGCGGTTTCTTGCAATTGAAATGATGCATTTTTGCTATTAGTTTTGTTTGAAATAGATGGAAAAGTTGAAGAAATATTCTTCAAGCTTTAGCTAAAACAATAACAGTCAGGACAGATTTTGTGGCCTTACACAAAATCAATCATCAAACGGAATGAAGGTGAGCATCATGAAAACTTTGGCAGAAGCTTATCAGCAATTTGATCTTACAAGGCTCATCGAAGAGCAACTTGTTGGGCATCCCCAAGCAATAAATGCTTATGTTGAGTGCTGTGAGCGTTATGTAGGAAAAAATAAAACAGCGCTTATCTGGGAAGGAAAAAACGGGCAGGCAGAGCACTATACGTTCGAACAACTTGCTGAACTTTCTGGAAAACTTGCTAACTTCTTTAAAGCACAAGGAATTCAAGCTGGAGATTGTATTGCAGGACTTCTACCAAGAACGCCTGAGTTATTAATTACAATTTTGGCAGCATGGCGTATAGGCGCTATTTATCAGCCTTTATTTACTGCCTTTGAAGCAAAATCGATTGATCACCGAATTACGACCGTTCAAACTAAATTGATTGTGACCAATGATGAACAGCGCCCTAAACTGAATACCTTGAATGTTCCGGTTATTGTCACTGTTCATCAAACAGGTCTTTTATCTGAGCATGACTTCGATTTTTGGCAATCTTTACAACGCTATTCTGAGCAATGTGAGCCAGTAAATCGTAGCTTTGATGATGACTTTTTAATGATGTTTACCTCTGGCACAACTGGACTTGCGAAGTCTGTACCTGTTCCACTAAAAGCAATTTTGGCATTTAAAGGTTATATGACCCATGCCGTCGATTTGCGTGAAGAGGATATGTTCTGGAATCTGGCAGATCCGGGCTGGGCATATGGTTTGTATTATGGCATTACCGGGCCTTTAAGCTTGGGGCATAGCATTATTATGGATGAGCGTTCATTTAATGTAGATCAGGCAATAGAATTAATTAAAAAATATAAAGTAAGTAATTTAACAGGATCGCCTACAGCATTTCGCATGTTGTTTGGTTTTAAGGAAAAATTTGACCCTTCAATTAAACAACATTTACGCGTAGTGAGTAGTGCAGGTGAGCCATTAACTCCTGAGGTTGTGAACTGGTTTAAGCAGGATTTAGAGGTCAATATTTTTGATCAATATGGCCAAACTGAACTAGGGATGGTGATTGCAAATCATCATGCTCTTGAGCATCCATTAAAAGTAGGTTCAGCTGGTTTCGCAATTCCTGGACATCGTTTTGCGGTGTTAGACCAAAATTATCAAGAATTGCCAACTGGTGGTGTTGGTATTTTGGCAATGGACTCGGAGCAATCTCCATTGATGTGGTTTAAAGGTTATGGTGGCAATAATCGCAAAGCCTTTGTTGGCAAATACTATTTAACTGGTGACACGGTCACTTTAAACGAACATGGGGGCATTGATTTTGTGGGTCGTGCTGACGATGTCATTACAACTTCGGGCTATAGAGTTGGACCATTTGATGTTGAAAGTACTTTATTAGAGTGTGAGGCCGTATTAGAGTCAGCAGTAATTGGTAAGCCAGATCCGGAACGAACCGAAATAGTCAAAGCTTTTGTGGTACTTAAGCCTGCTTATCAAGCGTGTGAAACATTAAAAGATAAGTTACAGCAATATGTTCGTAACCGTTTATCTCGTCATGCTTATCCAAAAGAAATTGAGTTTGTGGACAGTCTACCGAAAACCACGAGCGGAAAAATTCAAAGAGGACTGTTGAAGCAGCAAGAAATTGCAAAAATGCAGCAAGCCTACGCAAGCTAATTTGAACAAAGGGAAATATTTAGAATTTCCCTTTATTCTTTATATTAAAGATCGGCTTTCACTTCCTCACCAATTAAATAAAATGTTCCACCAGCAATATAGTGCAGGCTACGAAGTTCTTTTGGTGCATCTTGAAAATGCCAGTGCCCATCTCTAAAAACGCGGCTATCTGCCCATGCACCTACAACAGAACCAATAAATAGGTCATGAGCTGACTGATTATGTGGTTCAGGAATAAGTTTACATACCAGCCATGCGATACAACCTGATACAAGCGGACTGGTCAGATCTTTTTGATAAAACAGCTCAACCCCGCAGTGTTCAAGTTTTTGTGGGTCATCTAATTTGCTAATGGTACCAAGTTGCTTGGTCATATTGAGCTGTGCATAGCAAGGAACTTGTAGTGTGAAATAACCACTTTGCTCAACCAGATGTCGGGTTTTAGTACTTTTATCTAAAACGACAGTCACTTTAGCAGGCTTAAACTCTAAGGCACATGCCCATGCGGCAGCCATCACGTTACGGTCATCACCATGCTGAGCAGAGACTAGTACAGTTGGACCATGATTTAACAAACGATAAGCTTTTTCTAACTCTACTGGTGCAATATATGATTGGGACATATTTAGCCTAAGTAATACAGAAAAGGGATAGCTCTATTGTTGCAGAAAGCATGTGAGAAGTAATGTAATAGGGGATTAACTGAATAAAAAAGTTGTTTGCATTTTATAGCTTTCCTAATGACGAACTTAGTCATAAAATCACTTGGCTTCTAAGTGAAAGGATTAACGTGTGACCGAGCTTCAAGATATCGATTTTGTAGAGTTAAGTGATGAAGAAATGCATCTCTATAGCCGTCAGATTTTACTTGATGGATGGGATATTGAAGCTCAGGAAAAACTCAAACTTGCTAATGTGCTAATTGTCGGTGCTGGCGGAATAGGCTGTAGTAGCGCGGAACTACTTGCACGAGCAGGGGTTGGGAAAATTACCCTCATTGATGCAGATACCATTGAGATAAGTAATTTACAACGACAAATCGCATTTGGTCATGAAGATATTGGACGTTATAAAGCTGAAGTTTTAGCTAAACGGTTACAGAAAATTAACCCTTATATCTGTGTTGAATACTTTAATGAACGTTTAGACGAACATAACATTGATAAACTAGTTGAACATCAAGACGTCGTTTTAGATGGCTGTGATAACTTTACAACGCGTTATTTAGTGAATGCAGCTTGTAAAAAGCATCAAGTCGCATTAATTAGCGCTTCTGCAATTGGTTTTCAGGCGCAAATGTTTATGGTTGAAGGTGATTCAGCTTGTTATGAATGTTTGTTCCCAAAAGAACAACATGCCAATGAAGGGCTGCGATGTGCGGAATCTGGTGTGCTTGCGACCACACCTGTAATGATCGCGTCATTACAAGCACATCACACTTTATTGTATTTAGGACTAAACAGAACGCCGCTAAAACAAAAACTGTTACTTTGGGATGGGTTAAATATGACGCAACGCATTGTTAGTTTTGATAAAGACATAAATTGTCCACTTTGTCAGGCAAGCTAATCAGCAAATAAACCAAAATTTGCTACACTTGATTTGAATATTCTGGTTTTAAAGAAATATGAAAAAAAATATTTTATTTGATGGATTGCGCTCCGTTGCCCGCATCGGTGAAACCGCAGTAGTTGCGGCTAAAGCCGGTATTAAGTATGCAACTGATAAGCCAAGTAATGCCAAACTCATGCGTGAGACTTTTGAGTCGCTTGGTTCAACATATATTAAACTTGGTCAGTTTATCGCGAGTACCCCATCGCTATTCCCACGTGAGTATGTAGAAGAATTCCAAGGCTGTTTAGACCAGACCCCAACTTTACCTTTTAGCTATATTCAAGGTGTACTTGCGTCTGAGTTTGAAGGGCGTGATTTAAGCCAGATTTTTAGTTATATCGATGAAACACCACTAGCTTCTGCCTCAATTGCTCAGGTTCATGCGGCTAAACTAACTACTGGTGAAGATGTCGTTATTAAAGTACAAAAACCGGGCGTTGAAACCATTTTGTACACTGACCTAAATGTGGTGCATTGGGCTGCTAAATTGCTTGAACGTGCGGTACCTAAAATTAAATTTGCCGCTCTTTCTGACATTGTTGATGAAATTAAAACCCGTATGGTGCGTGAAGTCGATTTCATTGAAGAAGCACAAAATTTAGATGACTTTGTGGAATATCTAAATATTTCCCAAAACCAAGCTGCTACTGCACCTAAAGTTTATCATCAGTTTTCTACGCGCCGTGTTTTGACCATGCAGCGTTTATATGGGGTACCTTTGACAGACTTTAGCGTGGTTAAACAATATGCTAAAGATCCATCGCAAGTACTCATTACTGCCATGAACACATGGTTTGGTAGCTTAATGCTATGCAAGAGCTTCCATGCGGACTTACATGCTGGAAATCTAATGCTGCTTGAAGATGGCCGTGTTGGTTTTATTGATTTCGGTATTGTAGGGCAGTTAAAGCCGGAAGTTTGGACAGCATGTATTGCATTTATGGATGCCTTACAAAAGACCGATTATCAGGCAATGGCTGAAAATATGCTCAAAATGGGTATGACCCATAATAAAATTGACGTTCAGGTTTTAGCACAAGATCTAGAGCGTTTATTTAATGGTGTGTTAATGGCTGATCCACAGCAGATTTTGGCTTCTAATCCAGCCGATTTAAATGACATCATGATGGATATGGTAGCTGTTGGTGAGCGTCATGGTATTAAATTCCCTCGAGATTTTGCCTTATTATTTAAGCAAATGCTTTATTTCGATCGTTTTATGCGCGTACTCGCACCTTATACTGATATTTATGCAGACCAACGTTTGAAAATGGTTCAAAATATGGAACCTGCTTCGTTGTTAAAGCACTAAGGTCAGTTTAAATTTATGGATGCCATTATTATTGAAGGCTTGAAGGTTGAGACAGTGATTGGCTGTTTCAACTGGGAAAGACAAATCATTCAACCTTTAATGTTGGATTTAACCATCCATAATGATTTGAGCCGAGCTGCAGCGTCTGACAAGCTTGAGGACACACTCAACTATGCCCAGATTTGTGAGTTATCGGCTCAAACCATTCAGAAAGCCAAGCCTGAATTAATTGAGCATGCAGCACATCTCGTTCTGCAATGTCTGTTTGAAACCTTTCCAACAATTGAAAAAATTACCATAACCATCCGTAAGCCAGCCATCATTGCAGAAGCAAATGCTGTAGGAATTCGTCTTGAACGCACCAGAAACAATTTTTGCGCTCGCTCTAGCGAGTAATTTAGACGCAGCACAACACTTTACTTTTGCTTATACGCAATTAGCAACTTTGGGGAAAGTGCAGTTTTCATCTGTTTATCAAATTCCATGCCGAGATGGTATTGGAGATGATTACTGGAACTCAGCGTGTCTATTAAAAAGCACCTTATCATCTGAACAAATTGAATCTTTTTTAAAGAAACTTGAGTCAGATTCTGGGCGTGTTCGACCATCACATCATATTTCTTTAGATGTAGATTTGATTGCATGGGGAAGTGATCTGGACCATATGCAATTTAATTCTAAAAAATTGCCGTTAGCACTCGATGTAAAAATTCCTTTATATGAACTTTGGGATTGTGAAACCTTAAAGGCTGATAGCACACTTTATCCAGTCGTTAATTTTAAAGTTTAATGCCTTTCAAACTAAATTTTACGCAAACTTTACGCGGGTTTTGACTTCTTCAATAGAGAATTTACGGGCATTTTATCGATACTGAAATTCACTAAATTAGTGTTATTTCAGGACAATAAAGATGCTTATAAATTCTCAAATGCGCATCTTGCATCAGTCTGGCATTGTCTTATGCGGACTTAAAACAAATGATATTTCTTCATCTCTCCTTATTTCCAGCTTGGCAAATCAAGCCAAGGGGTATAGAGGAGAATAGCCATGTTAGAACTTATACTTGTTTTATTTATTGCTATTTTTCTAGCATGGTGCCTCGGTAAATATCTATCCAAAGTGATGAAAAATCAGCCGAAGTGGGGTGATGGATTATTTCGCTGGATTGAAAATCCTGTATACCGCTTATTAGGTGTATCTCCCCAACAACAAATGAACTGGAAACAATATTCTTTAGCATTTGTTGTTAGCTGTATTTTTTTAGCTGTAGCCGTTTTTGCTATTTTTATGACGCAAGCATGGCTACCATTAAACCCTAACCATGCACCAAATATGAGTTGGGATTTAGCGTTACACACGGTTATTTCATTTTTAACTAATACCAATCAACAGCATTATTCTGGGCAAGCTCAATTGTCTTATTTGTCTCAAATGACAGGTGTTGTGGGTTTACAAGTCATTACGCCCATGATGGGGCTGGCTTTGGTTGTTGCAACATTAAGAGCTTTCTTTTATCAGCGTCCAAGTCATATTGCGGCCGATGTTGCCGAGCAGCCAGATCAAATTTTAATTGGTAATTATTGGGCAGATGTAATTCGTCCTACAGTTCGCTTTTTGCTTCCACTCTGTTTTGTCTGGTCATTATTGCTTAACAGCCAAGGCGTGCCAGCAACTTTCCAAGGCGGGCCAGAAGTACAGCTTATTGATAAAGCCAATAGCGTTGAAACTCAAAAAATTCCTTTAGGGCCAGTTGCGCCAATGGTGGCGATTAAGCAATTAGGTAGTAACGGTGGTGGTTGGTACGGTCCAAATAGTTCTGTGCCTTTAGAAAATCCAACACCACTTTCTAATTTACTAGAAATGATTGCGATCTTACTTATTCCAATCACAGTCATTTTTATGGTAGGGCATTTTACTCAGCGTAAAAAGTTTGCTTACTTTGTGTTTGGTAGCATGCTTTTCATGTCGATTATTTCAGGTGCAGCGGCTGTCTGGTCTGAGAGTATGTCATCGACAGCATCTCAATTTGCCGTAATGGAAGGTAAAGAACAACGATTTGGACCAGTAGCATCAGCAGTTTGGGCAGCGCTTACTACACAGGTAAATAACGGCTCGGTCAATATGATGCATGATTCTTCTGCGCCGCTTACTGGGCTGGTTGAACTCATTAACATGCTGATTAATGCCATTTGGGGTGGTGTGGGCTGTGGCCTGCAACAGTTTATGATTTATCTGTTACTCGCCGTATTTATTGCAGGTTTAATGACAGGTCGTACTCCTGAATTGTTTGGGCGCAAGATTGAAGCGGCAGAAATTAAGTTGCTCGCGATTATTATCTTGATTCAACCTTTAGTCATTCTTGCGTTTACTGCATTAAGCCTCAGCATTCCAAGCATATCTGGAATTAGTAATCCAGGACCACACGGTATTAGCCAAGTGTTCTATGAATATGTTTCTGCGTTTGCTAATAACGGTTCAGGTTTTGAAGGTCTTGGAGACAACACTGTATGGTGGAATGTCACTTGTAGTATCGCTCTACTGTTAGGACGTTTTCCGACCTTAATTTTGCCATTAATGATTGCGACACGTTTAGCAGCAAAAAGAAAAGCACCCGAAACAGCAGGTAGTCTTCAAGTTGAAACGCCAACCTTTGCTTTAATGCTGATTACGATCGTTGTGTTGCTTACCTTATTACAATTTATGCCAGTTCTTGTCCTTGGGCCTATTGCCGATCAACTTTTATTGGTTAAAGGCTAAGGAGGCGAGTGAAAATGAATACACAAACTCATGTAAATAGCCATAAACAAACCATGGCAGTGCCAAATTTTGAAGTTTGGAAAAATGCATTTGTGAAACTGCTACCGCAGCATGCAATTAAAAACCCTGTGATGGCAATTGTATGGCTTGGAACAGTGGTTACTGCAATTAGTACAGTCTTGGGTTACACCACGCTGTTATTTGGTTTCGCGGTTACAGCAATTCTGTTTATTACCATTTTATTTGCTAACTATGCTGAAGCAGTTGCAGAGGCCAGAGGCCGTGGGCAGGCATCTTCATTACGTGCAGCAAGAGAAAATTTAACGGCTCGAAGACTCAACTCTTTGACAGACCGTCAAGCGACTCAAGTTGCAGCGACCGAACTTCATTTAAATGATTTTATTGAAGTACATGCAGGTGAGCTTGTTCCAGCCGACGGTGAGATTGTAGAAGGCTTTGCAACTATTAATGAATCGGCTGTTACAGGTGAGTCAGCACCTGTGCTACGTGAAGCTGGAACAGACCGTTCAGGTGTTATTGGTGGAACCAAAGTACTTACAGATTGTATTGTTGTGCAAGTGACTGCTGAATCTGGTCAAAGTTTCTTAGACCGTATGATTGCTTTGGTTGAAGGCTCAAATCGCCAGAAAACTCCGAATGAGATTGCGCTTGGCTTCTTGTTAATGGTGATGACAATTACGTTTTTAATTGTCGTGATTAGCTTGCCATTTATTGCCAAGTATTTGCATATTGAACTTGATCCAGTTGTGCTCGTGGCGTTATTGGTCTGCTTGATTCCTACAACCATTGGGGGCTTGTTACCTGCGATTGGTATTGCGGGGATGAACCGTGCACTCAAAGCCAATGTTTTGGCAAAATCAGGTAAAGCGGTAGAAGTTGCGGGTGACATTGATGTGCTTTTACTCGATAAAACAGGAACCATTACTTATGGTGACCGTCAAGCGACTTCTTTTTATCCTTTAACTTCGGTAACCGAGTCTGAGTTGAGAGCTGCTGCTTGGGTGAGTTCACTTGCCGATCCAACACCAGAAGGGAAATCGATTGTTAAGTTAGCAAAAGAACAAGGTTTAAAACAGCAAGAACCTGAGCAAGCCGAATTTATCTCTTTTAGTGCTTCGACTCGAATTTCTGGCGTGAATTTACCGAATGGCGACCAAATTCGTAAAGGTGCTTTAGATGCAATCTTGAAATTTGTAGATGAGGATTATTCTCAAGATTTAGAATTAAAAGCGCGTGTTGAACAAGTTGCCAAAAAAGGAGCAACGCCTTTAGTCGTCGCTAATCAACATCATGTATTGGGCGTGATTGAGCTTTCAGATGTGATTAAACACGGCATTAAAGAACGTTTTTCTCGTTTAAGAGAAATGGGCATCAAAACCGTTATGGTTACAGGTGATAACCCATTAACTGCGGCCGCGATTGCTGCTGAAGCTGGTGTAGATGATTATATTGCCGAAGCAAAACCAGAAGACAAATTGGCTTGTATTCGCACCGAACAACAACAAGGTCGTTTAGTTGCAATGGTCGGTGACGGAACCAATGACGCGCCAGCATTAGCACAAGCAGATATTGGTTTAGCCATGAACTCGGGTACACAAGCTGCAAAAGAAGCTGGCAATATGGTTGATTTAGACTCAGACCCAACCAAATTACTTGCTGTGGTCGAGATTGGGAAACAGCAGCTGATTACCCGTGGCGCTTTAACAACATTTTCGTTAGCAAACGACGTCTCTAAATACTTTGCCATCTTGCCTGCATTGTTCGCTGCTGCGATTCCACAAATGCAAGTATTGAATGTAATGCATTTAGCAAGTCCAAACAGCGCGATTTTATCTGCATTAATTTTTAACGCGATTATTATCCCACTATTAATTCCAATCGCACTCCGAGGCGTCAAATTTAAACCTTCAACTGCAACTCAGTTATTACGTCGAAATATGTTGATTTATGGTGTGGGCGGTGTGGTTCTGCCATTCCTTGCCATTAAAGCGATTGATGTAGTGATTGTTCAATTATTTGGTTTGTAATCTGGAGTTTGAAATGAAAACTTATGTACAAAATTCAGAAGCAAATTTGGGTCAGACCTTAAGAGCATCTTTCGGACTTCTAATTTTTACCTTAGTTGGCTGTGGCGCTGCTTATAGTGCGATTGCTACAGGTGCGGGACAGGTGTTATTTAATAATCAAGCAAATGGTAGTTTGATTGAAATAGAACATAAAGTTTTAGGGTCAAAATTAGTTGCTCAGCCATTTGTTGGAGAGGCTTATTTTCATCCACGTCCTTCAGCAGTCGCTTATGACCCGATGGCGATGGCAGGTACAAACTTAGCTCGTACTAATCCTGAACTACAGCAACAAATTGATGCTCAGATTCTTGCGGTAAAAAAACAAGACCACACGGGCAATACACCTATACCAAGTGATTTGGTGACTAAATCTGGTAGTGGTATTGATCCGCATATTAGTCCTGAATCTGCTCAGTTACAGGTTGCCAGAGTGGCTCAAGCTCGTCATTTAGACCCTAAGATTGTGGAAGAGCTTTTGCAAAAGTATGTTGAACCGAAGCAGTTTGATGTATTGGGGCAAGCCCGTGTTAATGTATTACAGCTCAATATTGCTTTAGATCAATTACAATCTACACATTAACTTAAAAATAAAGTTGTTAGTTTACCGGATGATATCAAGTGCAAAGCAATCGCGAAAATCAGGCTGAGGCCTTATTAAATCATGTCAACAGATATCAAGCCGGTCGACTAACGGTCTTTCTTGGTGCGGCACCGGGTGTAGGAAAAACCTATGCCATGCTCGCCCGCGCCAAAGAATTATTTCAACAGGGCACAGATGTCGTTGTTGGTATTGTTGAAACTCATGGACGAATAGAAACTCTAAAAATTTTGGAAGGGTTGCCTCAAATTGCTAGAAAGGAAATGCAATATCAGGGGCATACTTTAGAAGAAATGGACTTGGATGCTATTTTACTTAGGCATCCGCAAATCGTTTTAGTTGATGAACTGGCTCATCGCAACGTCCCAAATAGTCGCCATGAACGACGTTGGCAAGACGTCAATGAATTGCTAGACGCAGGTATTGATGTATTTACCACTATAAATATTCAACATTTAGAAAGCCTGAATGATGTGGTGTACCAGATTACGGGCATTCGAGTAAATGAAACGGTACCAGATCGGGTATTTGATCGTATTCGAGACATTCGTTTAATTGATTTACCAGTCAGTGAGCTCATTGAAAGGCTCCACCAAGGAAAAGTCTATGTGCCAGAGCAAGCAAATCTGGCATTACAAGGCTTTTTTAGCATTTCAAATTTAACGGCATTACGTGAACTGGCAATGCAATGCGTTGCTGAACATGTCGATTCAGATTTAAAAGAGAGCTATGCCTCTAAAGGTTTGAAGTCTATCTCGTTGCAAAATGAATTGATGATTGCGATAGATGGGCAAGGCTCTTCTGAATATTTAGTGCGAGCAGGCTGTCGTTTAGCAGAACGTAATGGTGCTACATGGACTGTAGTAAATGTTGCTAAAAGTTTGGACTTTGGACAGAGTTCAGTGAGTTCTTATAAAAAAGAATATATTGAGATTGACCGTGCGTTTGAGTTGGCTCGACAACTAGGTGGTCGAACTGAAGTTTTATATGGGCCGCGAGTTGCATCAGTGTTAATGGATGCCGCCGTTGATCGAGGTATTTCAAATCTGGTTATTGGCAAAAGTATTTCACCGTGGTGGTTAAAGTTATTTAAGAAAAATTTAGCTCAGCAATTATTAAATCAAGAAAACTCGATTGCTTTAACAATATTGCATCCAGAACAAGGCACTAAAAAGACAACTCAACTTGAAAAGCCATCATTTTTATCATTAAAAGAAAGCATTTTTGTTTTAGCTGTGACGTGCGGTAGCATTTTTATAGCTCACTTCGCCGAAGTTCTATTTGGTATTGAAGACTTCTCTGTCATTTTTATTATTTCTGTTTTAATTGTTGCAACTAAAACCCGAATGTTAGCTGCCGTAGTGGCAGCCTTAATATGTTTCTTGGCCTATAATTTTTTCTTTATTGCCCCGCGTTATACCTTTCAGATTTCAGCACACCAAGGGGTAGTCACCGTTGTTGCTTTTTTTGCAGCAGCTTTAATTGCTGGGCGTTTGGCTTCTCAGTTACGCCAGCAAGTTTTGTCTTTAAAAGCTGCGAATGCTTATACTACGGTAATGCAAGACTTGGCACGTAAGCTTTCTAGTGCAGTGAATCTTGAAGAAGTCATGCAAACAGGACGTATGACTTTAGAAACACAACTTCAAACTAAAGTGTGGATTTCTATTCGAGATAAAATAATTTCATCTGATATTGAGCTAAACGATAAAGAAAAAGTAGCCGCAGAATGGTGTTTAAAACATCAACAACCGTGCGGGCGTTTTACCGATACACTTAGTCAATCAAACTGGTGGTTTTTACCTCTTTTAGAGCAGAAAAATAGCCTAGGTATAGTGGGAATTTACTTTAAGGATGAAGTGGTTTCCTTAAATTTTGAGCAAAAAAAATTGACTGAAAGTGTAATTGAGTACATTGCACAGGCAGCACTTCGAACCCAATTGGTCAATGAACTTGAACAAGCAAAAGTCACCAGTGAAACAGAGCGCTTACGTTCTGCTTTATTATCTTCGGTATCGCATGATTTACGCTCGCCACTCGCTTCTATTATTGGGGCAGCAGACACACTTGCCAATTTTAAAGCTGAAATGACAGAACAAGACCAACAAGATCTGCTTGAAACAATTCATTTAGAAGGTGAGCGCTTAGACCGTTATATTCAAAACTTGCTTGATATGACCCGTTTGGGGCACGAAGGTCTAACTTTAAAAAGAGACTGGGTTGGCGTAGATGAATTAATTGGTTCGGCAACCCGCCGTTTAAAGCGTTATAAACCAGATACGCAAGTGGTCGTTCAGTTACCTGAGCAACCGATTAGTTTGTATGTTCACCCAGCACTGGTAGAGCAAGCTATTTTTAATGTTTTAGAAAATGCGGCAAACTTTTCACCTCCAGATGAGCCAGTCATGATCCGTACTCATCTTTTGTCAGAAGATGAAGTAAAAATAGAAATTGAAGATAAAGGTGCAGGAATCCCTGAAGACGAAAGACACCGCATTTTCGATATGTTTTATACTATGGAGCGTGGAGACCGTGGAAAATTCGGTACAGGTTTAGGGCTAACAATTGTAAAAGCGATTATTGGTGCTCATATGGGTACAATAGAAGCATTTTCAGGGCGCCAAAATAAAGGTACTTTAATTCAAATCAGATTACCCATTCATCCAGTAAAAGAATAAGTTGTAAATTAATGATAAGTCCAGAAACATCACCTGTAGAAACACGTATTGTGATTATTGATGATGAGCCTCAAATCCGTAAATTTTTAGACATTGCTTTAAGAACTCAAAAATACAAAACCACACTCTGTGAAACGGGTTACAAAGGCCTAGAGACTTTGGCAACCCAAGGGGCTGATTTGGTGATTCTAGACTTAGGCTTACCCGATTTAGATGGAAGAGAAGTGCTTCAAGAATTACGTAGCTGGTCGAATGTTCCCGTTATTGTGTTATCTGTACGTGCTGATGAATATGAAAAAGTTGCTTTGCTCGATGCTGGCGCAAATGATTACATGACCAAGCCGTTTAGTGTGCAAGAGCTTTTGGCACGCATACGTGTCATTCTAAGAAATCAACCGATTCAGCAAGAAGCTCATGTGTATGACGATGGTTATCTCAAAGTCGATGTCATGCAACGTTTGGTTTGGATCGAGCAACAACCAATTACTTTAACTCGAAAAGAGTTTCAACTTTTGACCTTATTAATGCGCTATCAAGGGCAACTTTTAACACAGCCACAGCTTTTAAAAGAACTATGGGGTCCAACCCATCAGGAAGATACGCACTATTTACGTATTTTAGTGGGCAAGTTACGTAGTAAACTGAGGGATAACGCGATTCAGCCACGTTATATTGCTACTGAACCAGGTGTTGGGTTACGTTTTTTAGCTAAACAGAAAAATCACTAGATATAAAAAAACCTTAGGGTATTTCTCCCTAAGGGTTTGCAAAGTGGTTTATAGTTTTTTTGCTTTTTTTATTTATATATCCCAATGTTGTTCTGCTTCAGTCATCTGACTATAAATGTTTTGATATTCAGCCTGTTTAACCGTGTACCAATGTTCTACAAAGTCTGCCCCTAAATACCCTTTTAAAATAAGACTTCCTTTAAATATTTTTAAGGCTTCCGGCTGATTGTTGGCTAATAAAATGTGCTCGTCTGGAAATTTTAAAAGATGTGCAGGTTTTGGTAGCGGTAACTTATGAGATAAGCCATAAGACGCGCCCGCTAAAATAGTCGCTGTCACCAGATAGGGGTTACAGTCAGCTCCAGCAACACGATATTCTAAGCGTTGATTTTGTACATCTGAGCATGGAATTCGGATTGCAACATTTCGGTTATTAGTATCCCAATTGGCTTCTAATGGCACGTGATGACCAATTTTAAAACGTCTATAAGAATTAATATTAGGCGCTAAAATCGCCATAGATGCAGGCATTAACTCAATTAGGCCACTAATCGCGCTCAATAATTTGGCTGAAAGCTCATCTTTTTCTACTTCTGAACTAAATATATTTTGATGGTATTGATTCAGCATACTCATATGAAAATGCATACCACTACCAGCCTTTGCCAAGTTTGGTTTCGCCATGAAACAAGCGGTTAAGTCATGCTTTCTTGCAACTTGTTTAACAATTCTTTTTAAGGCATTAATTTGATCGCAGAGTTTTAAAATGTCATGGCTGTGTTGAAGGTTTAATTCATATTGTCCAGGGGATGACTCTGCAACAATAGCGGTAATTTCAATTGATTGTAGTAGGGCTGCTTTTTCAACTTCATCCAGAACTTGCTGATAATTATTTGGCGCATCTATATCAAAACATTGGTTTTCTGAACATATCTCGAATTGATGCTGAGGTGAGAAAAGATAAAACTCAAGCTCGGCAGCCATGACAGGGAAATAATTATTAGCATGTAACTGATTTAATAATTTTTTTAATATATTACGTGGTTCATAGCGACAGTCAGAACCATCTTCTTCTTGCATGGATAGGTAAAGCTGAGCATTTAATTCTGGGGCTAAGGCACTGGGTTGCAAGCTGCCTAAAATGGGCAGGCAAAGTCTATCTGGTTCACCAATATATTTTCCCAGGCCTGTTTCTTCAATCACTTTTCCATCAAGGCTCATGGCATAAACAGAAAGTGGAAAATAACATCCATTCGATAGATTTTTCAGACTCTTAACGTCAATACGTTTGCCACGAATATGCCCGTTTAAGTCATGTAGACAAATATCGATGTGCTGAGTGTGAGGGTATAAACTTAAATATTCATCAACTTCTTTTAAAAAAAGCTCTGAGTTGAACGTATGACTTTGTGTCTGTGGAATAAAATCATCTGATATTTTAAATGCCTTAAAGTGAGGATCTTTTAAGTTTAAATTTGGGTAAATAAGCGTACTCATTATAAAAAACCTTGGTGGTTATTTAGCTCAAATCCTACCGTAGCCTTTGACGTTAATCCCGTAAAAAAACAGTAAAATAATAAATAGTTTATTTATAAGTGAATTTATTTTTTTATATTAATAATCAATAGGTTAATTTTTGTTTTTGTGGTAAGGTTTTAAAGTAAAATTAACGTATAAGGACCATTAAAGAGTTGTCTGATCGTTCATGATTTCGCTTTTAAAATTAAACATAATTAGGAATTGTGATCCTTAAATTTGGTGAGATGGTCAAACTGCTTTAAACTTAAAATCTTATCCAGTTAAATATTTATGTATAAATCTTGAATAGAGCAAGGCTTATATAGCACATGTACTGGAATTTTATTTTTTGCGTTTTTTAATTTTTATTTTTGAGTTCTCTTAATATGAAAAATATCGGTTTAGCCATTTTAGCAATCAGCCTTTCAGGTTGTGCTGCAATGAGCGTAGAAGAATGTAAGACTGCGAATTGGTCATTAGTAGGTGAGAAAGATGGTTCAAAGGGGTCTTCGCCGCGTTTAGATCAATATTATAAAGCGTGTGGGAAAGCTAATATTGTTCCAGATCAAAAGTCATATGAACGTGGATATAAAGAGGGCTTAGGATATTATTGCCAGCCATCAAATATTTTTTATAACGCCTTAGAGGGTAACGGCAATATTAATGTATGCCCAGTTGAGCAGCGTAATCGTTTAAGACCTTATTATCGTGCAGCTTCCGATTACTACAATGCAAAAGCTGAATATGATCGTTATGACAAAAAATTTAAGCAATATTCTGATAGCGCTTACAACGAAAAATTAAAGCCAGAAGAACGCGAACGCTATCGTAAACTTTTAAGAGAATTACAAATTGATCGTGACCGTATTAATAGAAACTATTGGAACTCAATTCGAGATATTGAGCGTTTTAAATATGATCATGGTTTAAAATAATATTTTAAAAAAGGATTGATCCGAATGGGATCAATCCTTTGTTTTTTCAAAGATAATAACTCGTTTTTGTCATTAACTTTGAAATAGCAGTCATTGTGATTTTTACTGCATATGGTAATTCAACACCACCTGCTTCAAGTGCAGTATGACGGTGATGCAATTCATCTTCATTCATTTGCTCTAGAATTTTGCGCGAGCGTTCATCTTGAGCTGGTAACTGGTTTAAGTGATCTTGCAAATGTAGACTAACTTGACGTTCAGTTTCAGCAACAAAACCTAAGCTATATTTATCACCTGCAATACCGGCAAGAGCACCCATACCATATGAAAGGCCATACCAAATCGGGTTCAATAAGCTTGTATGACTATTTAGCTCTTTTAAACGGTCTTCACACCAAGCTAAATGGTCTTGTTCTTCAATCGCTGCCTGTTGCATTTCGCGGCGTACATTTGGCAATTTCGCTGTCAATGCTTGCCCATGATAAAGTGCTTGAGCACACACTTCACCACTATGGTTAACACGCATTAAACCTGCAACATGGCGAGCATCTTCTACACCAAGTTTTGCTTCTACTGTTTCAGCTGGATTTTGGCGCTGTGCTGCTGTTGCACCCGGAACAAGACTACGTAATGCTTGATCAAAAGAGTTAATAAGTTGATCAATTCCAGTATAGTGGCGCATAAATTAGTCCTCCAAAGAAAGATGTGCTGTGGCAAGCATTGGTTTTAGTCGGGCAAGAAGCCATATACTAAAGATTGCACTAAGTACAGCTGTAATAATAAATAGTATTTTAATATCAATTTTTAAAACACTTAAGATTAAGATTGAGAAAATTGCAGAAGAAACCATAAAAACGGCATTTAAGATGTTATTTGCTGCAACCACTCGGGCACGATGTGAGCGTGGTGAGTAAGCCTGCATCATGGCATATAGGGGAACAATATAAAAACCGCCACTAATACCCAATAAAGTCACAGCAATCATGACATGGTAGTAAACCCAGCCTTGGGTAAAAACATCTTTTAATGTCAGTAATGCTCCAGTTCTTTCAGGTACAAAAGCCAGACTGGCTGCAAGGTAGAGCGCAAAAACAGTAAGGCCAACTGCACCGATTGGCACCATTTTAATATTAATTTCTGAACCACCAATTTTGCGGCAAAGAAGAGAACCCACACCAATACCGACTGAAAAGAAAGTAAGTAATAGGCTAACCACATTTTCCGATGCATGAAGGTTTTGCTGAGTCAACTGCGGAATTTGGGTTAAATAAGTCGCTCCATAAAACCAGTACCATGAGTTACCTAACAAAATTGTAAACACTAACGGTAAGCTTTTGGCATATTTGATAGTTTGAAAGCTTGTACGAATAAAGTTCCAGTCAATATCTAAATCAGGTGCGGCAACTTTTTGTGGCAAGATGAAACGGCTGAATAAATAACCTATGCAAGCAATCGCTACTACAGTAATACTAATCCACAATAAGTTTCCATCTGATGACGCAATTACGGCACCACCCAAGATCATTCCGAATAAGATAGCCATGGATGTACCAGACTGAAACAGGGCATTGCCAGACATGAGTTCATGTGGTTTTAAGATTTCTGGCAAAATGGCATATTTAATAGGACCAAAGAAAGTCGAATGTGTGCCCATCAAAAATAGGGCTAAAAGAAGCAACCATAAATGCCCCAATAAAAAACCGGCAGAACCGATGAGCATAATAATGATTTCTAAAATTTTTATGCCACGGACAAGTTGTGAGCGTTCATACTTATCAGCAATTTGTCCGGCAGTTGCTGAAAAAAAGAAATATGGCAAAATAAACAACAATGCTGCTAAATTATTGAGTGTGCTTACTGGTGCAGATTGTTGCTGAATCCAACCATAAGTAATGACTAACAATAAAGCTTGCTTATAAACATTGTCATTTAATGCGCCAAAAAACTGGGTAAAAAACATCGGTACAAACCGACGTGATGTCATCAGGGATTCATCTTGTTTCATCATGTGCAAGCTTCATTGAGTTTTATAAAAAAATGTGACGGAGTGTTAATTTGCATCTAAAACCATGTATGATATTTTTAACGCTTGATTAAATGAAAAATCAATGGTTTTGAGTGAGTTTTGTCCTCATATTGGTGCGTTTATTAAAAAATAAGTTTAGAGTTTTTCATGCCTTCTAAAATTAAGTTTAAACAGTCAACTCTTTCTCACTCTATGCATTTAATCTTAAAAATGCAGAGTATACCTAAACTTATTTGTAGCAGCTTATTATTAAGTTTATGTGTTACTCCTTGTTATGCTCAAAGTTCGGCTGAGACCGTTACACCAGAAGCAAACCAGACGGTAACAGATTCATTGGTACAACAAACTAATACAAATAACCCAAGTGATGTTCCAATTACCGATGTCGCTACTCTTGTAACTCAAGCACAGCAACAACAAGATAGCTTGGCTATATTGCAACAACAAGAACAATTTCCGAATCAGATTGAAGAATTTAAGCCAATTACGCTTGATAATCTTGAAGACTTACCGGTTATGCCTGTTGACCAGAATATGGCAAATGAAATTTATCGGGTAGCAGAAGAGGCAAAAAACGAGGCTCAAAACTTCCAAAATGGTACGCAAAAACAACCAGAAATGGTGGTGAATGACGCATCACAAGCAGAATTACATGAAATTAATCAGGCCCCTGTAAATATTGACCAGCTCATGCATGAGATTCAATCTGATAGTAAGATTGTGGTTGAAGCCAATGAAACAGGAAAAACTTTACCTGAGCTTACTGCTGCCGTTGAAGAGCCACCCGAAGAAAAAGGTTTCTTTAGACGTATATTCAATAAAATCCGTCCACCTCGGGTAATTCCAATGGAGCAGATACCCCGTATTACTGCTGAGGTTACGGGTGCGCCAGATGATTTAGCTAAAAATATCAAAGGTAAATTATCTACATTTACCCAAGAATCATTTGAAGATTTTAATGCAGCGCTACCGCAACTTAGGAGCTTAAGTAATCAGGCTGCTCAAGCTGTAGGCTATTACAATGCTGAGTTTCGTTTTGAAAAGTTAAGTGCCAGTCGCGTACGCGTTAATGTAACGCCAAATGAACCAGTACGGATTAATGAACAAAACATTGAATTTACTGGTGCTGGTGCAAAACAGCCACAATTTCAGGTCATTCGTTTAGTTCCTGACCAAGATGTAGGTGATATTTTTAATCATGGTCTTTACGAAACCACAAAAAGCCGAATTGTCGATGCTGCATCGGATAATGGTTATTTTGATGCGTATTGGCGTTTACATGACGTAAAAGTGAGCCAACCTGAAAATAAAGCGGATATTAACCTCAAGTATGAGACGGGGGAGCGTTATAAGCTTGGTAAGGTTGAGTTTCGCATGAGCGATCCATCAAAACCATTACCTTTAAATATGAATATTCTTGAAAGCATGGCACCGTGGAAAGAGGGTGATGACTATGCTTTTTGGCGTGTAAATGTTTTAGCAAATAACCTGACTAACTCACGTTATTTTAACTATACCTTGGTCGATTCAATTAAACCCGACCCAATTGAAAAACCACTTGAGTTACCACCCGATTTACAAGCGTTGGTCGATCAGCAGAATGTTGATATTGATGAATCGAAGCTGCTTCCTTTAGAGCAACAACAACTTGCCAAAGCACGCCAGTTGGCTTCCTCAAGTAAAGAAGTGACACAAAATGTGGTAGATGAAAAACAATTTGCCGGAACTGAAAGTGTACAAGCCGCACCCGCATCTTTAAAAGCTGCAACTGTACAGCATGAAGAACAAGAGTCTGAACAAGACCGTTTACAGGCTCAAGCCCGGGAAGAAAAACGTATACCAGTGATTGTGACGTTAAATGCCGATAAACTAAATAGTCTGGAAACAGGTATTGGTTATGGTACCGATACTGGTGCCCGTTTACGTAGCCAATATAGACGTTCGATTGTAAATAAATACGGTCATTCATTTGATGCTAACTTAGAAGTTTCTGAAATTCGTCAATCTATAGATGGGCGCTATAGTATTCCTTATAAACATCCGTTAAATGATTACTTTAATATTGTGGGTGGTTACGAGCGTGAGACGAGGGATGATATTGGTCCGGATGTAAGTTTACTTACAGAATCGGCAGTTTTAGGTGGAGAACGAGTTATTAAAAAACCGCTCGGAAACTGGCAACATACCATTGGGGTACGTTATCGTCTCGACCGCCTAACTCAAAAGGGGAATGTGGATATCTCTGAGCTACCAGACGCATTTAAAACTGCTGCATCAGAGCAAGAAGCATTATTATTTAGTTATGAGACCTCTAAAACCTCAAGTAATACACGCTTAAACCCGACCAAAGCTTTTAAGCAAACTTATAAATTAGAATTAGGTAGCGAAAGTTTACTTTCAGATGCCAATATGGCAATTGCAACAGCGGGCTGGAGATTTATTTATTCTTTAGGTGAAAATGATGACCATCAGTTTGTTGGGCGGTCCGATTTTAGTTATATTTTTACCGATGAGTTTGATAAAGTTCCATACAATTTAAGATTCTTTACTGGTGGTGACCAGACAATTCGTGGTTTTGATTATAAAAGTCTTTCACCAGAAGATAATGGATATAAGATTGGTGGACAGGCTCTAGCAGTAGGCTCTTTAGAATATAACTATCAATTCAAAGAGGGTTGGCGAGCAGCTGTTTTTTCTGATTTTGGTAATGCTTACGATAAGAGTTTTAGTAATCCGACGGCCTATAGTGTGGGTGTTGGTATTCGTTGGAAGTCCCCAATTGGACCAATTCGTTTAGACGTGGCTTCTGGTATTTCTGATGATAACCATCCGATTCGTTTGCATTTCTTTATTGGTCCACAACTTTAAAAATAAAATTTTATTAGGTTTATTTTATGGCGGAAGTAGAACAGCAGCCCACTTCGGCACCTAGCTCTCCTAAGAAGCGACGTATTTTGCGTAGCTTCTTGCTGACAATCTTGATCATACTTTTATTACTTGTTGCTTCCATCATTATTATGATGTCGACTGACCGTGGAAGTCGTTTTTTATTAGATCGTGTTTTACAAGCTCAGCAAGTCATTAAATACGAGTATGAGGGGGGTAATTTACTCAGGGGAATTATTCTTAAAAATATTATTGTTCAGTTAAAAGAAGTTGACGTTACTTTAGATAGAGCTGATGTCCGTTTAGGGTGGCGTTCTTTAATATTAGAAAAAGAAGTGCATTTGAGCAATGCAGATGTCCGTAACCTAGTTATTATTAACAAAGCTCCGCCATCGGATAAGCCATTTGAGTTTAAACCCATTAAATTACCATTTGTGCTTCGTGTAGATGTTGGAGATGTTGATCATTTAGAAATTAAAAATTCAGGTTCTGTCGTAAATTTCCATGATGTTCATCTAAATGATGCTTTGTGGTCAGAGACAAAACTGAAATTTGAAAATTCAAGTATGGATATGGGGTATCTTTCTGTTCATAACGCAACAGGAAATATGGACTTTAGCGGCAAATACCCACTGAATGCGACTGCAGATTTAAGAATTCCTTCTTTAAAAAGTTTAAACATCCAAAATATTAAGGTGGCAGCGCGGGGTAGTTTAGATACTTTGCAAGCCGGTGTAGCAACGACAACACCAGATTTATTAACAGGTTGGGTTGTTTTACATCCTGTTCGTCATGAAGTGCCTATGCAAGGTGCATTGTTACTCAAAAATTATCACTTGCCTTTACTGGTTGAGCAAAAATTATTTGCTAAAAACGGTGTAATTAAATTTCAGGGTGATATTAAGCAACTCAACTTAGCACTTGAGACAGATTTAAAAGGGGAGAATTTACCTGAAGGCCAGTACAACGCCTTAATGAATACTGATCTGGTTCATCAGTTGAATATTACTGATTTTAACGGGCAGGTCATGAAGGGTGCAGTTAATCTTAAAGGATTAGTGAACTGGAAAGATCATGTCACTTGGGACATCAAAGGTCGCCTAGATCATGTTAATCCTAAAGACAAAGCTATTCCACAGGTCGTTCAGGATTTCTTGCCGCCAAGTCTAGATGCAGCCGTTTCTTCAACTGGCTCTTTGGAAAAAGGTACGGAAGTATTTGCCAATGTAGACTTTGACCGCTATGAATCTTGGAAACTTAAACTAAACCAAGCACCTGAAAAGAATAAGAAGCCACAACCTATGTTTATGAATGTGGCTTGGGCAAATATAGATCGTGCTATGCCATATATAGGTTGGTTAAGTAGTGATAGTGGTCAAGTTGATTTGACTTTGCGAGATGGTCAGCAAGATATTAAAGTTTCGACAAAAGTATATCAGCATGAACAGACCTTATTACCGGCTGGACAATATTTAGCAACTTTGAATGTTAAAGATAATATTCTTAATGTTCCTAGTTTTAGTTTTGCGGCTCAAAAGGGTAGCCTCACAGGTCAGGCCAAAGTCTTATTACCAAGTGAAAAACGTCAGCTGGCATGGAATGCATTATTAAATGCAAAAGACTTTAATCCACAAAGTATACATACAGCGGCGCCTGTTAACTTGCTCAACGGATCAATTAAAGCCAGCGGTTTTGCAAAGCCAAATCAACAAATTATTCAGCTTGAAAAAATTGATTTAAAAGGTCGCTTGGCTCAAGCAGGTCAAGAAATGGTTGCGCTAGCTGGAAAAAGTACAGCAGCTTTATTATTTAATGATGTTAAAGCAGGTGGTGGTTTTAAAGGCTTTGCGGTCAATTATGACGGATCTTTAAAAGCACTTAATCAAGCCAATGGACTATTAAAGTTTTCTATTGCAGGTACTCCAGAATTTATCCGAATTAGTCAGTTACAACATGATGGTGTTGCTGGGAAAATCTATGCGACTGGGGCATTAAATTTAAAAGACCGTATTGCTTGGGATATTAATAGCTCGTTAGTACGCTTTAAACCTCAATATTTTGCCTCCAGTGTAAAAGGTGAAATTTCAGGAAATGTAAAAACACAAGGCATCTGGTCTGACAAGTTAAAGCGTATTGATATTCAACAATTGAACCTTGCGGGTTATTTGAATAATAAGCCAGTCAGAGGTAAAGGTAACTTATCCATACTTATGGATTCGAACCAAAAAGGCTTTTTACCTCAGCAATTTGAAGCAAATAATCTATTTTTAGTTTATGCGCAAAACCAGTTGCAGGCGACTGGTAATGCACAGAATTTAAAAATTAAGCTGAATGCACCTGCGCTTTATGAGTTGTATCCGGGTTTAAGTGGGCGTGCATATGGAGACTTGAGTGTCCAATCTCAACCGCGTTTGAAAGCTACGGCGAATATTGCGGTTGATAATTTTGCATTTAATACATTAGTCAGTATTAAAAAACTTCGTATCCAGGGTGAATTGCCTACTTCCGAAACAACACCAACTCAGTTAACAGCAAAATTAGACAATTTACGTAGTGGTAGCCGTCAAATTCAGTCTGCTGAAGTGAATTTAACAGGAACAAGAAAAGCCCATTTATTAAAAGTGCAAGGAAATAATAATGTTTCTAAATTCTATGTTCAGTTAGCCGGTGGATTTAATGCGAAGAATGATTGGTTAGGGCAAATTCAAAAAGGAAGTTTTGATTCACGCCGAATTCGTCTAGCACAAAATCAAAATGCACCAGTTGTTTTCTCATCGGCACGTTCTGAATTATATGTTGGGCAACATTGCTGGCAAAGTACAAATAGCCAGTTGTGTCTTGACCAGCCTGTGCGTGTGAGTAAAGCACAAGGTAATATTTCATTTGTTACTCAAAATCTAGATTTAGGTGATTTTGCTGCGTTCATGCCGGAAGGTTTGGCTATGACAGGCCAACTTAATGGTTATGCTAAAGCTTCTTGGGTAAATGGTGGGCATCCTAAGCTTGATGCACGCTTAGTGACCAGAAAAGGTGAACTGGGCCTAGCAGCGGAAGACCCGCAAGATCCACCGACTACTTTGGCTTATGATGAACTGAGTGTAATTGCAAAAAGTATTTCAGAAGGCTTATTGTTCCGTGTCGATGTAAAAACACCTGATATTGGTACAGGATATGCGAATGTTATTATTAATCCATACCAATCATCTATGCCAATGCATGGTGAGGTAGCTTTTAACGATGTACAGTTAAAAGTGTTAAAACCATTCATTCAAGATGTACGTTCAATGAGTGGTACCTTAGCCTTAGCTGGCAAAGTGAATGGTACTTTGACCCAGCCACAGTTTACGGGCGAAATGCGTTTGAAAAACGGGGCGATCAGTATGATTTCCCTGCCAGTTAATTTAACCAATGTACAGGTGTATTCATCTATTCGTCAGGACATGGCAACAATTGATGGTGCATTCAATAGTGGACAAGGTGTAGGGTTACTTAAAGGTAGTTTTGACTGGAAAAATGCACCGCGTCTACAGTTAAACTTAAAAGGCGATAACTTACTTGTACGTCAAGCTCCATTAATTACGGCTATTGCAAATCCGAATTTGACACTTGATATGTATCCTTTTGATAAGCGTTTAAGCTTGAAAGGATCAGTAGATGTTCCTCGTGCACGTATTTCAATGCCTGAAACAACTGCACCAGTGGTTAACACATCTTCAGATGTTCGTATTGTTCGCCAAGGTCAGGACCCACTTGCAATTTTACGTGCGGCAAAACCGTGGGATATCCGTGCAGATATCTCGGTAAATATTGGCAATCAAGTCATCTTCCAAGGCTTTAACAGTAATATTCCTTTAGTGGGGCGTTTGAATTTAACCCAACGCGGTTATGAAACGGCAATGCGAGCAATGGGTGCTATTGGTGTAAGTCAAAAAGTGAAAATTGAGGCCTATGGTCAAAGCCTGGATTTAAACCGTGCAATTGCCCGTTTTAATGGCCCATTAGCAAACCCGACGTTAGATATTGATGCGAATAAAAATGTTCAGGGTAGTATGGTGGGGGTTCGTGTCACTGGTACTGCTTCGTCACCAAACATTCAAGTTTATAATGATGCAGGCCTTTCTGAACAAGAGGCATTAAATGCACTCGTGACAGGGCGTATTAATGAAGGTGCAAGTGGTTTAAGTAATGCAGAAGGCTTTAAATCTGATGTGAACAATACAATTGCTGCTGCCGGTATTAGTATGGGCTTGGGTGGTACTCGTGCTTTAACGAATCAAATTGGACGTACTTTTGGTTTGAGTGGTCTTGCATTAGATGCTCAAGGTACAGGAGATGATACTCAAGTAAGTTTAACTGGGTACATTACACCTGATTTATTTATTCGTTATGGTGTCGGTGTGTTTACTCCAGTCAATAAACTGACGTTGCGTTATCAAATGAACCGTCGTTTGTATTTGGAAGCAAGTCAATCTTTAGAACGAGCAATAGATTTATTCTACAATTGGCGCTTCTAAAGGTTTGAAGAACACTAAAAACCGAGATGCAATCATCTCGGTTTTTTATCGAAGTTGGGCAAAAATAAAGACATATAAGTAGAATTTTTGCAAAGTCTGCCAGATTCAGTATGATGTGGGCAGCATAGTCTGTGTAGAGTAATGATGAAAAAAGTTTTATTTGTTTTAATGGGCATGTTAATAGTCGGCTGTACAGAAAAAAAGCCTTTAACACCTGAAGAGCAATGGCATGGCTATTGTACAAGTGTGGGGAATGCAGCAAGAAGTATTCTGTTTGATCGTCAGCAAGCAATTGAAAAGTCTCAAGCCATTGAGCATGCTAATAAAATTGAAGACGAAATTACGAAAAAATTCATCTTTAATATTATTGAAAAAGTTTACGCCATTCCACAAGACGAATTAAAAACGAATCCAGAAGCCTTGCAAGAAAAGATTAGAAAACAAATGACAGATGAGTGTTTGGTTACCCCACATGACAAAATGCCAAACTACAAAAAATTCTAAGTGTATAAGACATCGTCAAACACTCCACTAAGGTGGAGTGTTCTTTTAACTTAAAATACCGCATGATAAATCCATTATTAAGATCATTATTTATACACGGGTATTTAGTTACAAAATAATGGGCATCACGGAGAAACACCCCGCGCTCATTAACTTTTGGCTTGAACTCTAGTAAAATTTTGTAGTCCATATTACTTGTGAAGCTTTGTGAAAGCTGGAATTTACAAGTAATTTTTTAAAAAAAGAGGAATGAACACCGTGCTAGAAGCTTACCGCCAACACGTTGCTGAACGTGCCGCACTCGGAGTCCCACCGAAGCCACTTGATGATGCTCAAACTGCTCAACTTGTTGAGTTATTAAAAAACCCACCGGCAGGTGAAGAAGCATTCTTGGTTGATTTGCTTGAAAACCGTGTTCCTGCAGGTGTTGACCAAGCAGCTTACGTAAAAGCAGCTTTCTTGGCAGCGATTGCAAAAGGCGAAGCGACATCTCCGCTAGTTTCTAAAGAACGTGCAGTTTATTTACTAGGTACGATGCTTGGTGGCTATAACGTAGCGCCTTTAGTTGAGCTTCTGGATGATGCTGAATTAGGTAGCTTGGCTGCTGAAGCTTTGAAAAAAACATTACTTGTATTTGATGCGTTCCATGACGTAGCTGATAAAGCTAAAGCTGGCAATGCAAATGCAAAAGCTGTTTTACAATCTTGGGCTGATGCTGAATGGTTCACTAGTCGTAAAGATGTACCAGAAGAAATCAAAATCACTGTGTTCAAAGTAACAGGTGAAACAAACACTGATGACTTGTCTCCAGCTCAAGACGCATGGAGCCGTCCAGACATTCCATTGCATGCAAATGCAATGTTGAAAAATGAGCGTGATGGTATCAACCCTGAAAAACCAGGTGAAGTTGGTCCATTAAGCCAAATTAAAGAACTCATTGCTAAAGGCAATCAAGTTGCTTATGTTGGTGACGTTGTTGGTACAGGTTCATCTCGTAAATCTGCAACAAACTCTGTTCTTTGGTTCTTTGGTGATGAAATCGCTCACATTCCAAACAAAAAAGACGGTGGTGTGTGCTTAGGCGGTAAAATCGCTCCGATCTTCTTTAACACAATGGAAGATGCAGGTGCATTACCAGTAGAGATCGATGTTTCTAACATGAACATGGGTGACGAAGTTACTCTTAAAATCGATCATGCTGCTGCAAAAGTCACTGCGTTCAAAAATGGCGAACAAATCGCTGAGTCTGAACTTAAAACTCCAGTACTTTTAGATGAAGTACGTGCTGGTGGTCGTATTAACTTGATCATTGGTCGTGGCTTAACTGCTAAAGCACGTGAAGCTTTAGGTTTAGCTCCATCTACATTATTCCGTACTCCAGTACAACCGGCTGACACTGGTAAAGGTTTCACTTTAGCTCAGAAGATGGTTGGTCGTGCATGTGGTCTACCAGAAGGTCAAGGTATCCGTCCAGGTACTTACTGTGAACCTAAGATGACTACAGTTGGTTCTCAAGATACAACTGGTCCTATGACTCGTGATGAGTTAAAAGACTTGGCTTGCTTGGGCTTCTCTGCTGACTTAGTAATGCAGTCTTTCTGTCATACTGCTGCTTATCCAAAGCCAGTTGACGTACAAATGCAACATACACTTCCAGACTTCATCATGAATCGTGGTGGTGTATCTTTACGTCCAGGTGACGGTATTATCCACTCTTGGTTAAACCGTATGCTTCTTCCAGATACAGTAGGTACTGGTGGTGACTCGCATACTCGTTTCCCAATAGGTATTTCATTCCCAGCAGGTTCTGGTCTTGTAGCTTTCGCTGCTGCAACTGGTGTAATGCCACTTGATATGCCTGAATCAGTTCTTGTTAAGTTTAAAGGTAAAATGCAGCCTGGTATCACTTTACGTGACCTTGTACATGCGATTCCTTACTATGCAATCAAAGAAGGCGATCTTACTGTTGAGAAAAAAGGTAAGAAAAACATCTTCTCTGGTCGTATCTTAGAAATCGACTTAACAGAAATGGAAACTGACTTAACAGTTGAGCAAGCATTCGAACTTTCTGATGCTTCTGCTGAACGTTCAGCTGCTGGTTGTGCAATCACACTTTCTGAAGAGAAAGTTGCTGAGTACTTACGTTCTAACATCACAATGCTTAAGTGGATGATTTCACAAGGTTATGGTGATGCACGTACGATGGCTCGCCGTGTTGAAAACATGGAAAAATGGTTAGCAAACCCAAGCTTACTTAAAGCTGATGCTGATGCTGAATACACTAAAGTGTATGAAATTGACTTGTCAGAAATCAAAGAACCTATCCTTTGCTGCCCGAACGATCCAGATGATGCGAAACTTCTTTCTGACGTTCAAGGCGACAAAATTGATGAAGTATTCATCGGTTCTTGTATGACTAACATTGGTCACTTCCGTGCTGCTGGTCAGTTACTTGAGAAAGTACCAAGCGGTTCATTAACAACTCGTTTATGGTTGGCTCCACCAACACGTATGGACGAACATCAGTTAATGGAAGAAGGCTTCTATAACACTTATGGCCGTGCTGGTGCGCGTACAGAAATGCCTGGTTGTTCATTATGTATGGGTAACCAAGCACGTGTTGCGCCGAACACAACTGTTGTTTCGACTTCTACACGTAACTTCCCTAACCGTTTAGGCCAAGGTTCTAACGTTTACTTAGCGTCTGCTGAGCTTGCATCTGTTGCTGCTGTACTTGGTAAATTACCAACTCCGGAAGAATACCAACAATATGCAGCTCAAATTGACAGTATGTCTGCTGACATCTACAAATATTTGAATTTCGACCAAATGGGCGAATATACAAATGCTGCTGATAAAGTAGATACTAAGAAAATTGCCGCTGCTCAGTTGACTTAATAGGTCGATTTAGTACAAAAAAGGAGCTGATTATTCAGCTCCTTTTTATTTTAATGAGAATTGGTACATATTTTAATTATTAAAATAATAAATTAATCATGTTTTATTCTAATAAAATGTAAAAATAAATATAACGCTAGATATTAAAGAAGATTTTGTTTTAAAATATTTGTATGAACTTAAAAATAATTAAAAAGAACATGGGTATTTTATATATGGAATTTAAAAATGCTAAAGACAATTGTTGAATTTAAATTTGATGATTATCAGCTATATGATCAAAATTTATCAGCAGAAGACGGGAATACTTTAGTACAGAAAACTGAAGATATTGCACAATATATTTATAGTATATTAAAAAATAGATATCACTTAAATATTGAGTTAAATGCTGAGCGTTGGGGCTGGGAAATAGAAGTGCCATTACCTGAGATTACGATGTATATCGGTATTAGCGTTTATGAAGAATACAGTAATGGTTTTGCAATATTCATTTCACCAAATACACCAATTTTAAGAAGATTTCTTTTTAGAAAGTTAGATATTACTCACCATATTATGTTGCTACAAAATTATATTAATGTCATTTTGAAGTCCCATGCCGGTATATATGATGTGCAATGGTGGGAGGAAAATGAGTTTAGATATGTTGCAGCGCATTAAAATATAATTAGTAAATATGAAATATTATTTATGATTGTTTAGCTAATACAATTAATAAAATATTTTATTGGCTGCTATAGTGGTGAATTTACGTATGTGAGCTTAATATATGTTCAATATAACGTGGTTCAGATCCGTATGCGAATTTTAGCATGGAAGACAGTACGTCGGTTCTTCTATAACAACCTTCATAATCATGATTACGAAACGACAGTAAGTAGATGTATTAACTACTTTTTAGTTTTCTTAATTATTGGGAATGTAGTTGCTGTATTACTAGAAACAGTAAATGATCTGTATTACAGCTACCGTATATGGTTTGACTACTTTGAAAATGTCTCAATTGCAATTTTCAGTATTGAATATCTCTTACGGCTCTGGAGTATAGTCGAGCGTGATCCGACACAAGCTGCATGGAAGCAACGTTTAGCATGGATGAAAAGTGGTGAAGCACTGATTGACCTCATGGCAATTTTGCCTGCGTATCTAAATTTCTTTGTACGAATAGATCTTCGTATGTTAAGAATTTTACGGTTACTTCGATTATTAAAATTAACTCGTTATTTCATCTCACTACAAATATTGCTATGTGTGATTAAGCGAGAAAAAGGTTCCTTTCAGGCAGTGATTTTTATTTTAATCATTATGATTATTATGACTGCCTCTGGTATTTATGTTGTTGAGAATAAAGCGCAACCGGAAGCTTTTAGCTCTATTCCTAAAGCAATGTGGTGGGCGGTTGTGACTTTAACTACAGTCGGATACGGCGATGTCACACCAGTAACTAGTCTAGGAAAATTATTGGGAGCCTTAATTACAATTCTAGGGGTAGGGATTGCTGCTTTACCGGCTGGTATTTTAGCTTCTGGTTTGGCCAATGAACTTAACCAGCGTAATCAGCGCCTTGAACAAGAGTTCCGAGAGTTACTTCAAGTGCGTGGTATTGATATCATGCATGATGAAGTTGAAATAGAACGTATTCGACAAAAAGTAGGGCTACCAAAAGAACAAGCGCATAATCTGATTATTCAAATTATGCGCGAAAAAGTATTAGAAGAGAAAGAAGCTGTTAGAGAGAAGAAATGTTATTGCCCGCACTGTGGTGAAAAGTTAACAGATTAGAGACTCAACGAAAGCCTGATCATACTCAGGCTTTTTGAGTTGCTTTTTCTACAGCAAATGCAATGAGTAAGATAATAAGGCCACCAAGGCTCAGTACAAAACCTACCCAGATTGGTGCAATCCAACCCATCTGATGGCTCAGTACCCAACCACCTAAAAAAGCGCCTAATGCATTAGCAAGATTAAAGGCGGAGTGGTTAAGTGAAGCTGCTAGCGTTTGTGCATCACCTGCAACATCCATGAGGCGTGTCTGTAAAGCCCCACCTAAACCCATAACGGTTAGGCCAATTAAGAATAAAGAGCCAATTGCGCTATAGATATTACTCATTAGAAAGCTTGCGACTACAAATGCGATCGCTGAGCTAATGAGTACGCCCACAATAGTTTTATTGAGGTTTTTATCTGCAAGCCAACCCGCAGCTAAACCACCAATCACCATCCCGATGCCCCACAGCGCTAATGCAATAGGAACAATCTGGATATTAACTTTAGTGTATTCAGTGAGAATTGGTGAGACATAGCTATATACCGAGAACATGCCCCCGAAGCCAATTGCGCCGACTGCAAGGGTTAACCACATATTTATATTTTTAAGCCCAGCTAATTCTGTTTTTATGCTGGCAGTAGCTTGAACTGGAATATTCGGTACAAAGCAAGCTACAGCAATTAAAGTAAAGAATGCGATCGTTGCTGAAAATTCAAAACCTGCTCTCCAGCCAAAATGTTGACCTAACCATGTTGCTAAGGGTACGCCAATAACGGTAGCAACGGTCAGCCCCATCATCATTTGCGCAACTGCTGAAGCTCTTCGTGAAGGGCCTGCTAGTTCAGCCGCGACTAAAGCGCCGACACCAAAATATGCGCCATGAGGTAAACCTGCAATAAAACGGGAGACTAAAACGGTTTCTGGGGTATGTGCTAAAGCTGTGCATGCATTGGCAATACCATAAAACAGCATGAGGCAAAGCAATAGGGTCTTTCTAGGTACTTTGGCACCCAAAATGGCAATAATAGGGGCACCAATAACAACACCTAATGCATAAGCACTAATAAAATGCCCAGCTTCAGGTACTGTAATTTTTAAATTGTGTGCAATTTCCTGAATAAGACCCATTGCGACAAATTCTGTAGTGCCAATACAGAAACCGCCTACTGCAAGAGAAAAAATTGCCAAGAAGAGTGAGTAATGTCGAGGGGAAGAAGAAGGGGATTGGGGTGACGCCATAATAAATTAATAAAAGGAAACTCAAAAAAGAAAGTATAAGGGAAAAGAGACCAAAATAATAAAAAACTAGAATCTCGAGAGGAAGTTTGCACATTTAAAACCGGAACATTTTATCTTTATATTGAATAATTTATCGAATTCTTTTATCAAATTGGATATGATGAGCGCGTAATACTTTAAGCATTACAATAATTTGTATAAATACTTAAGAAATAGAGAAGTTAAATCGTGAGAAAATTATGTATTGCCTGCCTTATTGGTATGGCTATGTTATCTATGTCTGGTTGTGCCGTATTTATGGCTGGCAATCAACCAAGTAAAAAAAATTTAAATGTTTTAAATCCGGGTAGCTCTCGTAATTATGTTATTGCAGAGTTTGGGGCACCTGTATTGTCTGAGTACCGTGATGGGACAAGAGTTGAAATCTATACATTCCAGCAAGGCTATTCAAAGTGGGTGAAAGTAGGTCGTGCATTTGGGCATGGGGTTGCAGATGTTGCCTCAATAGGTTTATGGGAAGTATTTGGAACTCCAGCTGAAGCATACTTTAATGGTAAAGAAACAACTTATGAAGTGACTTATGGCGAAGATGATTTAGTAAAAAGTTATAAGCTCATTGACTTTAATCAAGCTTTTCCAAAAGTAAAAGAACAATGAGGTAATGAAAGAGGCCACTTGGCCTTTTTCTTTTTATATAAAAATCTTTAACTTAAATTTATTAATGATAATAAGAATTAT
This sequence comes from Acinetobacter sp. UC24323, assembly GCF_024151445.1. NCBI lineage: Bacteria > Pseudomonadati > Pseudomonadota > Gammaproteobacteria > Moraxellales > Moraxellaceae > Acinetobacter > Acinetobacter sp. UC24323. The sequence continues at coordinate 102,466 of NZ_JAHIBY010000011.1, forward strand.
TTTTATTTGTGTATAATACATTTGCTTATGATTTGTCTGTAAAAATTTAAATTTTCCTAATTAGGATTGAGAAATAATGAATAGATTATTAGTAACATCACTTGTTTTTGTATGTAGTTACAGCCTTGCTCATGAACCTTATGTTGCGCCATTAGCGTATAAAACTGAGCAGACACAAGTACCGGTAGTAGCTGGTTATGCTGAAGAAGCACTAAATAGTGAATACGCTTTAAAAGATGCCAAGCTTACCGTCATTACCCCTAAACACGATCCTAAAGTTATTAATGCTGAAGCTCTACATAAATCTGTAACTGTTTTCGATGTTGCTTTACCGGAAGACGGTACATATATTCTGCAAACTCAGGCGAGTTACCCTTTAAAATATGTATATGATCAAAAGGAGTGGCATTTATTTTTTGATTTACCAGCAGATAAAGCTCCGCCAAAAAAAGAGCGTGACTATCTAATTCCTGCTGATCTTAAAACTAAAAAGATTAAAACAGAGGAAGTAACAAGAGAATGGGTATTACAAAGTTATCTTTCAAAAGGTAAAGTTTCAGATATTCAACTTCCAAATACACCAGTTAAAGTTAATTTTTCTGTTCATCCTAACCAGCTTAAAGTTACTCAAGCAGTTCAGCTAACCATAAGTGAAAAAGGCCAGAACCTACCTTATGCTGAAATTAATTTAAGAGAAAAAGGTGCAACTGATAAACAAGTACTACATTTTAAAGCTGATGATAAAGGACAAGTTGAACTTAAATTTCCAAAAGCTGGAGAATATTTAATGGAAGTCACAGCTCCAGTGGATTTAAAGTTAAAGCCTAAAAATCAAAATTATACGATTGTTAGCTTACAAGTGACCGAGTAAGAATATTCTCATTTTATAAAAAATAGATCTGAATGGGTCTATTTTTTATTTGTTAGCAAAGTCCATATCTAATTAACAAAAACTTATGTTGAGACAAATTAATTAATTTTGTGATAAGATGAATGGTATTCATTAGTGATGATTTATCTCCGTAACTCTGTTTAGTAATAAACAAGAGATAACTTAAAAATTTATAGATAAATTTATGTATTCAGGCTTGTGCCCATGTTAGAAATTCGACACCTTAAAACTTTAGTTGCTTTACGTGAACATGGTTCACTGGTCGCTGCAGCTAATGACCTATGCTTAACGCCCTCGGCTATTTCTCATCAATTAAAAGAATTAGATCATTGGTATGGGGTAGAGGTAGTTAACCGCCGCAGTCGACCTGTTAGTTTTTCTAATGTAGGACAGCGCCTACTTAAGTTAGCTGATGATGTATTGCCGCAAATTCAGATTACTCAGAGTGATATTACACGTATTGTGCATGGACAAACGGGCAGAATTATTTTTTCATCTGAATGTCATAGCTGTTTTGACTGGCTAATGCCTTTGCTCAATCAGTATCGTCAGCAATATCCAGACGTCGATTTAGACTTTGCTTCGGGGTTTGAAGCGAATCCACATGAACTTTTACAAAATGCTGAGTTTGATTTACTTATTACAGCCGATCCGATCGCGCTAAAAGGAATCGAATACTTCCCGATTTTTGAATATGAGTCGCGTTTGGTTTTATCAAATACTCATCGATTGGTTCGTGCTGAAAATATTACTGTTCAGGATCTCGCAGAAGAGGTTCTTATTACTTACCCGGTTGATAAGCACCGTTTAGATATCATGTCGAAACTGTTTATACCTGCAAATATTCAACCAAAACAAATCCGAACAACAGACTTAACGCAAATGCTTATTCAACTCGTTGCGAGTGGCCGAGGTATTGCTGCTTTGCCAGATTGGGTAGTCAATGAATACGAACAAAAGGGTTGGGTGACTAGCCGTCGTCTAGATTGTGTTTCTCCAGCAGGTTTAAGACGTACATTGTATGCAGGTTATCGAACTGAAGAAAAAGAGAAGAGCTACTTTGAAGGTTTCTTAAAGCAGCTAGAAAAGTTTTCTTTAAAACGCACTTCTTACTATTCAGGCTAAAAGTACTTATTTAGCCTAAGCATTTATTAAAAGGTACCTTCGGGTGCCTTTTATTTACCTATAAACAAAGATAATAGACCTGCTGCAATCAGCGGGCCAACAGGTACACCACGGAGTAACGCTACACCTGCAACCGTACCAATAAGTAAGCCTGCCACAACATCAGGTTGGCTCGACATAAGTTTTACACCACGACCACCTAGCCACGCGACGAGCAGACCAATTGCAATAGCGACTAAAGATTTAAAACTAATAAAGGATTTTAAAATACTCTCTCCACTAAGCTTGCCACTTGCAATAGGGGTGAGTACGCCAATTGTTAGAATAAGTATGCCTAAGTTTAAACCATGGGCCTGAATATAAGGAAAAAATTGATTTAATGGCGTGATTTTTATGATGATTAAAACGCCTGCTGCGATGGTTACAGCTGCATTTTGACTTAGTAAACCGCAGATAAGTAAAACTAATAAAACAACTAAATTAACATCGAATTGGGCAAGCATGAGAAGCGGCAAGAAAAGCAAATAATTTGAATTGTATAATAATTGAGAGCCAAAATGTGAGAGCTTTTAAGGTTGAAAAAGATCAAACAAAGATTTTTTAGTGGAGATTTTCTTGTATATGACTCAATGATAAAGAGTTTTATCTGTGGTTACGCTTGGAAACAATGTTATATAAATTAACAACTTAAAAAGTATTCTTTTGAGATAGTGTGATATAAAAATAATCACTACTCATGAGTACAGGATTAATCTTATGGATATTATAGATATCAAGATCAAAGACCAATTTGATCAAATTCATGATGCGAAAGCTCAATTAAAGAAGAATTTAGTTGAACATGAAAATGAGCCTTTAAAGCTAAGTCAGCGTATCGAACATATTATTGTAGATAATGAGGTGATCTTACCCACTACAGAATTGCTATTTGAAAGTGAACAAAACGAAAAAATTTATCGTGTCATTGAAGAATAATTCGAAGTTAATGAAGTTAAATGCGAAGATGATAAAGCAGAAGGTAATAAAACACTAAAATTACGTTAAAATAATGGTTTCGTTTTAAAGAGAAAGCTTTATGCTGCTGGAAAAAATTTTACAATCACAAGGGTTTGGTTCACGTAAATATTGTCAGCAGTTAATAAAAAATGGTTCAGTAAGTATTGATGGGGAGGTTGTGAGTGATCTCAAAAAGCAGTTCTCCCCAGAAAATTTTGAGTTTTCCGTTTTTGGTCAAAATTATCAATATAGAGAAAAAATTTATATTGCTCTAAGAAAACCTCAAGGTTTTGAGTGTTCTCATCATCCTCAGCATCATCAAAGTGTTTTTAGCCTAGTGCCTGAGACCATGATTCATCGTGGTGTGCAGGCGGTTGGACGCTTGGATCAAGACACAACGGGTCTGCTTTTACTTACTGATGATGGTAAATATCTACAAGCTTTAACTCATCCTCGTAAACATGTACCAAAGGTTTATCACGTTACAACTTACGACCCCGTAACCCCTGAGCAAATTGAAATGCTTACTCAAGGTGTTAATTTACACCAAGAAAAGGGGGTATTTGCTGCCACAGATGTAGCACTACTAGGAACTCATCAATTAACGATGACTATTCATCAAGGTGTTTATCATCAAGTTAAAAGAATGATTGCAGCCGTAGGCAATAAAGTCGAGAAGTTACATCGACATCAAATTGGTCAATTGGTTTTACCTGAAATTGAGGAAGGGGGCTGGGTATATTTGTCGGAGCAGGAAAAACAACTCGCTCAAAATATTATTTAAGAAAACAATGAAATGTCTGAAACTCACTGTCTCGGATGAACCCCATTTTTTCATAGAGGCGGTGAGATTCATGATTACTCGATTGGGTTTCTAGGCTAATACGTAAAGCATTTTCTTGTTTTGCAAATAAAATCGCTGTATCAATGAGTTGTTTTGCCGAGCCTTGACGACGGAATAGGGGGGTAACATATACATCATCTAAGATGTAGTAAGTTGAACAAGCAACTGAAGAAAAACCTAAATAAAGCAATACGAACCCAGTAATTTTTTCGTCCTTAATATGGATAAAAAATACGCTCTCTTTATTCTCAAAACGTTGTTTTAAAAAATGATGAGATTCTTCTAGATTAGAAGATGCACCATAAAATTGACGGTATTCATCAAATAGGACAGCGAGTTGGCTTAGGTCTTCATAGGTCGCTCGTCTTACAATCATTAGGTGCTCCTTGTATTTATGTTTATATTTTTACAAAGAGAGCATAACTAAAAAAGAAGCGAATTGACGTTAAAAGTTGTTTAAAAATGCAACACCGTTAAGTTTTGTCACTTTCACCTAATAGTGCATTTAACTCTTCAAATAAATCTTCGTGGTCATCATCTTCATTTAAAGTTGAAGCGTTTTGATTTAATGAAGATGCTTTTGCTTTTCTCAGTTTTAATAATTGTTCCATATTAATATTCTGGTTTTCGATCGCAAAAGGAATAGATTTGGTTAAGACGACTTGTTTAAAGAACAGTCGTACTGCTTGGGCAGGGGTAATCCCCAATTGTTTAAAAACAGCAAAAGCCTGTTTTTTCTCTTGGGAGTCAAGTCGAACCTGATAAACTTCTGTTTTTCGCATGAATAACAAAACCAAATGATTTTTAATTTTTAGGGATTTATTTTAAACCATCGGAATGTAATTTCAATGTCTTTCAGCATAAAAAATAATCTTTTTGTCATTACGATGAGATTACAGTGTCAATTCAAGCTGAGAATTGAAAACCATTTCCTGTTTTGTTAGCGGGTCTATAAAAGAAATTTGCTTAGCTAGAAGCTGTAAGGGCTGAGAAAAATCATCATCGGCTTTATGTTGAACTATTGGATAAAACGGATCATTTTTAATCGGAATTCCCAAATGATTTAAATGGACGCGGAGTTGATGCTGTTTTCCGGTGGTTGGCGTTAAACAATATTTAGCCCATGAGTGATTATGTTCAATCAGCTCAATTTTAGTTTCGGTATTGGTTTTTGTATGTGCAATCACCTGCATTGTATAAAAGGGTGTACCTTTATCTAAATACAGTTTTAAACTCTGAGGAAATTTTAATTCAGCTTTATATGGAGCGATTGCATGGTAAATCTTATTGACTTGACGATCTGCAAATAACTGTTGGTAAATTCCACGTGACTGCGGTCGTTTGCAAAATAAAACGACACCGGCAGTTTCACGATCTAATCGGTGGATCGGGGTTAAAAACTCATTGCCAGTTTGCTTTTTTAGTCGGACTAATAATGTTTCTTGTACATATTGCCCTGTTGGGCTAATCGTTAAAAAATGGGGTTTATCTACAACAAGCAAGTCATCATTTTCAAATAAAATCTGATGCTCAAAGGGAACATGTACTTCGTTAGCAAGGAATCGGTAATAAAAAATATGCGTGTTTGCTATATAAGGGCTGTTTAATGTTAATTTTTCGCCATTTGCCGCGTAAATAAGCCCATCTTGAAAACGCTGCTGCCACTCTGTTGCTTTTATATGTGGAAAATTTTCGCAAAGAAATTGATAGATGGTTTGTGCTGTCGTTTGTGGAGGAAGATAGACTTGGCTTGCGCTTACGCCATCAATCATAGGTGGGAAAAATTCAATCGGGCTAGACATAAAAGTGTGTCAATATTTAATAAATGTGATGTAAAAAAAGCCAACTTTAAGCACTTAAGTAGGCTTTAAAGCAGGGCAATGGTATCATATCGATTATTTTGAATCATGTTATGTGTGTTATGTCGTATTCATTGAAAATGGTCTTAAATCATGAAGAAGATACTCAGCGTTTAGCTCAGGCATTAGCGCAGCATGTTCAAGCTGGCGTGATTTATCTGATTGGAGATTTGGGCGCCGGTAAAACGACATTGACCCGTTATTTTTTGCAAGCTCTAGGGCATAAAGGCTCGGTTAAAAGTCCGACGTATACGTTGGTTGAACCATATAAAATCAATAATAAAGAAATTTTTCATTTTGACTTATATCGTCTCAATGACCCGTACGAACTTGAATTAATGGGAATCCGTGATTATCTAGATATTCAGGATGCACTATTTTTATTTGAGTGGCCATCGAAAGGTGGAGACGAAATCCCTGAAGCAGATATCGTCATTGATATTCAAAAATCAGATGATGAACTCAATCGTTTCGTCACCTTAACTTTACCAACAGAGCATTTATACCAGACTTTGCAGGAACAGCTTCATGACTGATGAAAAGCTAACACAACGTCGTATTCATACATTAGACGCCGCGTTAGCCAACCAGATTGCTGCCGGTGAGGTGATTGAACGTCCTTCATCGGTCGTAAAAGAATTATTAGAAAACTCAATTGATGCAGGTGCAACCGAATTAATTGTGCGGATTGCACAAGGCGGCTCAACATTAATCGAGATTATTGACAATGGACATGGGATTCATCCTGATGATTTACCATTGGCAGTGATGCGCCATGCAACCAGTAAAATTAAAACAGCAGAAGATTTACACGCGATTGTTAGCTTAGGTTTCCGTGGTGAAGCACTTGCTTCTATTGCAGCAGTTTCACGATTGACTTTAACCAGTAGCCAAGATGAAAGCGGAATTGGTCATCAGGTTGAGGTGAATGGTACCGCCTTTGATCATCAACAAGTCCAAGCTGTTGCTGCACAAAAGGGCACTCATATTCGAGTTCAGGACTTGTTTTTTAATGTACCTGCTCGCCGTAAATTTTTAAAAAAGCCAACCACTGAATTTGGGCATATTGAAGAAATTGTACGCCGTTTGGCTTTAACGCATTTTGATATACGTTTTGTACTTGAGCATAACGATAATATTCGAATTAATTTACCAATAGCAGATAGTGGTGAATTAAGATTTCAGCGTGTACAGCAATTATTGGGTCAACAGTTTGTTCAAAATGCTTACTGGATCGATGCCGAAAGTATTAACATGCGTTTGTCAGGTTGGCTAGGGCATCCTTCAGATGCACGTGCCCAAGCAGACTTACAATATGTGTATGTAAATGGCCGAATTGTGAAAGATAAAACCATTTCACATGCTTTAAGAATGGCATATGACGGTATTTTACATGGCCATCAGCATTCATCTTATTTACTTTTCTTAGAAGTTGATCCTGAAAATATTGATGTTAACGTTCACCCGACAAAACATGAGATTCGTTTTCTAAATCAACGTGAAGTACATGAGTTTGTAAGACATTATGCTAAAGAAACATTAGCACAATTTCAGACAGCTAGTGCTGATTTAGCACAAGCCATGAAAGTGGATGATATTCAAAATCTTTCGGTACAACCTCAGCCTAAATACCAAGAACAATTTACATTGCACCGTACAGCGCAAGCCGCTGATACAGCAGTAGACAAACCAAATGGTTATCAGCCTTCTACTGAGCTTTTAACTGATTTTAATAATAGTCGTCCCCAAGCTGTTCATTATGCGGAACAAACTCCAAAATATAATGGTTCTGCGCAGTTAAATAATGCATTAAAGACTTACTTGGCTCCATTACGTGATCAACCTGCTAATTTTTCAGTTGATGAAAATATTGAGCCTGTCGCTAAGGTAGATGAATTTCCATTAGGTATCGCAATTGCCCAGCTTCATGGAATTTATATTTTGGCGCAAAATACTGAAGGCCTGATTATTGTTGATATGCATGCAGCACATGAGCGTATTTTGCTGCAACAAATGAAAAATGCTTGGGATAAACCTGAGTTCTGGACATCTCAACAGTTGCTTATCCCTAAAGTGATCTCAATTAGTCGTATGCAAGCTGTTCGTGTTGAGGATTTAAAACCTCAGCTTGAACGCTTAGGGTTAGAGATTGATTTATATGGCGATGAGCAAGTCATTGTGCGTGGTGTGCCGGCTATTTTGCAAAAAGCGGATTTTGAAAATCTTATTCCCGAACTTCTCAATGACTTAGATCCAAATGATGAAGCACAAGGTTTATTGCAAAAGCGTGATGAACTGTTAGCAGGTATGGCGTGTCATGGTGCAGTACGTGCTCATCGACAACTTAGTCTCTCAGAAATGAATGCTTTACTTCGCCAAATGGAACAAACCGAATTTGCGAGCCAATGTAACCATGGTCGCCCAACTTGGCGTGCATTTCCATTATCTCAACTAGATAAATTATTTGCTCGAGGAGAGTAGTTTTACATGTCAAATCAATTGCCCGTCATCAATTTAATGGGACCGACTGCAAGCGGAAAAACCGCTTTGGCATGTGAACTCTATGAACGTGGAAATTTTGAATTAATTTCAGTTGATTCTGCACTTGTATATAAAGATATGGATATTGGTACGGCTAAGCCAACGCGTGAAGAGCAGGAGCTATATCCGCATCATTTAATTGATATTATTACTCCACTTGAGGTCTATTCGGCTGCTCAGTTTGTTGAAGATGCTTGCGCTTTAATTGATGAGATGCATTCACGTGGCAAAACTCCTATTTTGGTAGGAGGAACCATGCTGTATTTCAAAGCTCTCTTAGAAGGATTATCAAGTAACTTGCCAAGTGCAGATGCAAATGTTCGCGCAGCAATTGAAGAAAAAGCAGCAAATGAAGGGTGGCAAGCTGTTTATGATGAGCTGGTGGCAGTAGATCCGGCGGCTGGAGTGAAGTTTAAGGTTTCTGATAAACAAAGAATTATTCGGGCGTTGGAAGTTTACCGTATTACAGGTCAACCAATTACCAAATTGCAGGCAGAACAACCAAAAAATGTACCATATCGATACACATTTCATAACTACGCTTTACTTCCAGATCGGTTAGAATTACATCAACGCATTGAGCAAAGATTAAGCAAAATGTGGGATATCGGTTTTTTGAGTGAAGTCGAGTCTCTAATTGAAAAATACGATTTAGATGAAAATTTACCCTCTATGCGTTCTGTTGGTTATCGACAAGCTCTAGAATTTCTATTAAAAAGTGATATGAGTCTCAAAAAAAAGCAGGAAATGGAGGATAAAGCCTTATTTGCAACACGACAACTTGCCAAACGTCAATATACGTGGTTACGTTCTTTGCAAGAAATACACGATTTTAAAACTTACTTGACGATAAAGCAGGCGAAAGAAGACTTGCGAAACTCTTATGGATAAAGCAAAATTTGCACACTGTCTTTTTATAATTTTTAGTTGAAAAATAAAGATAGTTTTTTTGCGCTGATTTAAAAATTTTTTTTTGGAGTTAAAAATGTCTAAAGGTCAAACTTTACAAGATCCGTTCTTAAATTCTCTCCGTAAAGAACGCATCCCAGTTTCTATTTTCCTTGTTAACGGTATTAAATTACAAGGTCATATTGAATCTTTTGACCAATATGTTGTTTTATTAAAAAATACTGTAAGTCAAATGGTTTACAAACACGCAATTTCTACAGTTGTTCCAGCTCGTAACCCACGTCCAGCAGGTGCACAAGGTGCAGGTTTCCCAGCTCAGGGTGGTAGTCAAGGTGGCTTCGGTGGTCAAGGTGCTGGCTTTGGTGGTGCTCAAGGTGCTGGCTTCGGTGGTCAAGGTGGCTTCGGTGGTCAAGGTGGCTTCGGTGGTCAAGGTGGCTTCGGTGGTCAAGGTGGCTTCGGTGGTCAAGGCGGCTTCGGTGGTCAAGGCGGCTTCGGCGGACATCAAGGCGGTTTTGATAACGATTCTAAATTTGAAGATGGTCAAGACGACGAAAACAATCGTTAATTGATTAGCTTGAAAAAAACCAGTCAGTGATGACTGGTTTTTTTATGGCTTTAAAAATATAAAAAAGCATATTAAAGCTACCTGCGGTCCATCTCTGTTTCTTAAAATTTAGATTAATAGGTTCTTTGCAAATGGTATTAATATTTGCTGCAGCATTGTGCAGTGTTCTGGTTTCTGTACTACTTAAAAATTTAAAGAAAAAGGGATATCAACCCATGCAAATGATTGCATGGAATTACGCAAGTGCCAGCTTGCTATGTTATCTGTGGTTTAAGCCAGATATTCAGCATATTTCTATACAACATACACCTTGGTGGCTAATTGTGGCGTTAGGCGTCATTCTACCGAGTATCTTTTTATGCCTTGCTAAATCTTTAGAGTACGCAGGTATTGTCAAAACCGAAATTGCTCAGCGGCTGTCCGTGGTACTTTCTTTATTGGCGGCTTATTTCTTTTTCCAAGAGCAGTTTAATTCTCTTAAATTATTAGGGATAGGTTTGGGAATTTTTGCTGTTCTCTTAATTTTATTAGGTCATTTCAACGAGTCTTCCGGATCTCAATCAAAAAAAGCAATTTTTGCTTTGATGAGTGTTTGGTTTGGATATGCCGCTGTAGATATCTTGTTAAAATATACGAGTAGCTTAGGCCTACAGTTTACTTTGACTTTAAATCTAATTTTTATAACGGCCTTTGTTTTATCGATTATTTATTTAATATTTCAAAAAAATTCAGCATGGCATTTTAAAAATACTTTTGCTGGGTTAATGCTAGGTGTACTAAATTTTTCAAACATTGCCCTATACGTTAAAGCGCATATTTTACTCAAAGATTCTCCGGCCATTGTCTTTGCGAGTATGAATATTTTGGTTGTGTTACTTGGAATAGTTTGTGGCGTAGTTTTATATAAAGAAAAATTAAAACTCCCAACGATTTTAGGAACGATTTTGGGAATAAGTGGATTGGTTTGTTTAGCCTTAGCTATGAAATAGGAGTTCAAAAGACTGTTCTTTTGAACTCCACTAAATTCTTATAAATGTGTAAAAATCACTTCATCCGGCAGACGAGATTTTGGCAATTTCGCATTGAAGTCATTTTCGCTTCTATAACCCAGTGAAACAATTACAGAGCTACGCAAACCTTTTTCTTTTAAGCCAAATTCTTCATTTAAAACATCTTCGTCAAAGCCACCCATTGGAGTTGCATCTATACCTTCAAGACCAGCTGCAAACAGTAGTTGTCCTAAAGCGATAAAAGTTTGATTTTCCATCCAGCCGAATAAGTTCTTTTGCTCATTACGGTAAAACTCAACATAGCCATGACGAGTATCCTTTTGACCAAGTTTGGCTTTCTCATCTTTAAAACGACCACTTAAATCATCTTGTTCAAGTAACTGGTTTAAATATTCGGGTGAAATATCTGTTCTTGTACAAAATACAAGGGTATGTGATGACTCAAGAACCTTGGGTGCATTGTAGGCATATCGTCCTGTTAAGGCTTTGGTAATGCGTTCTTTAGCAGTAGGATTGTCTGCAACCAAGAAATGCCAAGGTTGAATATTCACTGAAGAAGGGGTAAAGCGTAAAATTTCTAATAACTTATTGAATTTTTCTTGAGGAATTTTTTTCTCGGGATCGTACGCTTTGGTAGTGTAGCGACTTTTAACCGTATTTAATAAATCCATACTTTACTCCATATCAATCTTATTACAATGGAAGGGTTCTAATCTTTGGCATCATACGCGATTTTAGAGAAAAACATCTGCATTTTAATGTGATAAAGAAATATAATACTTATATAAATTTTTTACTAATTTATTGAAAATGTTTGAATTAATACCAATTAATCGAAAAAGTAAGCTGCGAGAAATTAGAATTATTAAAGCCTTTCTAATTTTTGCATTTGTATTGTGTCTTTTAATTTTATATATCGAATATCAAAAGTATGCACATATAAACTGGAAATTTGTATTTATTACCTGTCTATGTATGATTTGGGATTTTGATTTAAATAAGCAAGCTAAGTATTTGAAAAAATAACTGAATATTAATTAATAATACCAATCGGTTAGTTTGATTTGCTGCAGATGTGAAGAGGGATCAATTTCTAAAATTTGTGCATGATCTTCACGCCAATCGCCAAGAACAATCCGCTGTTTATGTTGTAATTGATGAATTGCTGGACGGTGAGTGTGTCCATGAATAAGTATATCTACATCTGTGAGGGCAGAGACAACAGCTTGTTCATTTACATCCATAATTTCATAACTTTTTTGCTGTTTGTCTGAATGACTTCTTTTGCGAAAACCATTGACCAGTTTTGTACGGAAACTCAAGGGGGTGCGGCGTAAAAAAGCAACTAGGAAGGGATTTCGGATAATTTTTTTAAATCTTTGATAGGAAATATCATCAGTACATAACGCATCGCCATGTTCCAAACGGTATTGGTGACCTGCAATGTTGAGATAATAAATATCAGGAAGTAATACACCATTAAACTTATCAAGGAAAACCTGATTTAAAGCAAAGTCTCGGTTACCCACTTGGAAATAAACGCGATTCCCTTTTTGGTTAAATACTTTCAAAGCCTCGACAATTTCGTCGAGCCAAGGCGCTGAATAGTCATCACCAATCCAAGCATTAAACCAATCACCTAAAATATAAAGCTGTGTTTGTTTATTTTGATAATGTACCAACAAATCTAAAAACCCTCGAACGAGTCGAGGGTGTTCAGGTGACAAGTGTAAATCTGAAATAAACAGATAAGTCACAGCTTTATCCTAAAATTATTCAGAAATAATTTTAGCAGATTCGATAACAACGTTTTCTAAAGGAACGTCAGCGTGATAACCACGGTTACCTGTACGTACGCCTTTGATTGCTTCTACAACGTCCATACCTTCAACAACTTTACCGAATACAGCATAACCCCAACCTTGTGCAGTTTTTGAAGTATGGTTCAGGAAAGAGTTGTTTTTTACGTTGATGAAGAATTGTGCAGAAGCAGAGTGTGGAGCTTGAGTACGTGCCATTGCAATGGTACCTACATCGTTGCTTAAACCGTTGTCAGCTTCATTTTCAATCGCATCACGAGTTGCTTTTTCTTTGAAGTTTTCGTCAAAGCCACCACCTTGGATCATGAAACCGTCGATAACGCGGTGGAAAATCACGCCATCATAGAAACCGTCACGTACGTATTCTAGAAAATTAGCAGCCGTTTTCGGTGCTTTTTCAGTGTTAAGCTCAAGAACAATACGACCTTTGTTGGTGTTTAATTCGACTTGAGGAAAACTCATTACATTAATCTCCTAAACATGGGCAAATTGACCATGGGTTTTTGGTTGAGAGAAGCATAAGCAAACTGTAAACTACAAGGCAAGTAAAAAACGTTAAAATCTTTGTGAAAAATGAAGATAGCGTTTATTTTTTCGAAATTTTATCTACAAAGAAGTGATTGATACACTATGAAGCCTAATGATGTTGTCTCGAACCTGCCAAACAACCCGACACCGAATACTCATGCCTCTGTCGATTCTGCGCAGCAAGAACAACAGGCTGGATTAGATTTTGTTCGCCAAGTCATTACCGATGATTTAGCTGCCGGACGTGCCAAACAAATCGTAACGCGTTTCCCGCCAGAACCAAATGGTTATTTACATATTGGTCACGTAAAAGCAATTTGCCTCAACTTTGGCGTTGCTGAAGAGTTTAATGGTCTTTGTAATTTACGTTTTGACGATACTAACCCCGATGCGGAAGAACAAGAGTATGTTGATGGGATCGCCAATGATGTGAAATGGCTTGGATTTAGCTGGAATGGCGAACCACGTTATGCTTCCGGTTATTTTGATCAGCTTTATGCTTGGGCAATTCAGTTGATTGAACAAGGCGATGCATATGTTGATTTGCAGTCTCCAGAAGAAATCAAATTAAATCGTGGTAGCTTTGTTGAGCCAGGTAAAAATTCGCCATATCGTGATGCTTCTGTTGAAGAAAACCTTGCTCGTTTTGAAAAAATGCGCAATGGTGAACTTAAAGAGGGTGAAGCTGTTTTACGCGCCAAAATTGATATGGCAAGCCCGAATGTACATATGCGTGACCCAATTTTGTATCGTGTTTTACATTCAGAGCATCACCAAACAGGTGATAAGTGGAAAATCTACCCAATGTATGACTATGCTCATCCATTGTCTGATGCGATCGAAGGAATCACACATTCACTTTGTACATTAGAGTTCCAAGACCACCGTCCGTTTTATGACTGGATTGTTGAAAAAGTTAAGTCTAAAGCTGTGCCGCACCAGTATGAATCTTCTCGCTTAAACGTAGATTACACCATTACGTCTAAACGTAAATTACGTAAATTGGTTGAAGGCGGTTATGTGAATGGATGGGATGATCCTCGTATGCCAACGGTTGTCGGTATGCGTCGCCGTGGTTTCACACCAGAAGGCCTACGTGATTTCTGTAAACGTGTAGGTGTGTCTAAAACTGACGGTATTGTGGATGTCGCAATGCTTGAGTTCTGTATTCGTCAATCTTTAGAGAATACGGCAGCGCGCGGTATGGCAGTGTTAAATCCATTGAAAGTAACACTTACGAACTTACCGGAAGATTTAGACCTTACCCATGCTCGTCATCCTAATGTCGATATGGGTGAGCGCGTGATTCCATTGACTAAAGAAATCTATATTGACCGTAAAGATTTCGAAGAAGTACCGCCAAAAGGCTTTAAACGTTTAATTCCTGATGGTGAAGTTCGTTTACGCCATGCATATGTGATTAAGTGTAATGAAGTCATTAAAGATGCAAACGGTGAAGTCATTGAGCTGAAGTGTTCGATCGATCCGGATACTTTAGGTAAAAATCCTGAAGGTCGCAAAGTAAAAGGCGTAATTCACTGGGTATCTGCAACTAAAGGTATTCCTGCTGAAGTACGTATTTATGATCGATTGTTTACAGAAGCTGACCCTGAAACTGGTGATGATTTCTTAGCAAACTTAAACCCAGATTCTTTGAAAGTGGTTCAAGCTGTGATCGAACCTGCTTTAGCTCAAGCGAAGCCAGAAGATCGCTTCCAATTTGAACGCGAAGGTTATTTCGTTGCTGATCAATACGATCATACTCCTGAGAAGCCTGTGTTTAACCGTGTTCTTGACTTAAAAGACAGCTTCAAGCCTGAGAAAAAGTAAGAGATTGATTATCTCTTACTTTTTCGCAAGACGAACAACATGTTGTGAGTAAATAGTTGAGATTGATTATCTCTTACTTTTTCGCAAGATGAATACCATGTGGTGAGTAAACAGCAGATATAAAAAAGCCCAACTGTAAAGTTGGGCTTTTTATTTAGGTGTCTTCTCATATTTTCTTTTTCTTTATGATTAACGTCCTTGGCAAAGTAGCTTAGGCCGGGTTAATCACATAAAAATAAAGAACTAATAGTATGAGAAGCATAGTTGAAAGCATTAAATAAGTATTAACCGTATTAAAGCTTTTAATAAACTTCCAGATATCCATAGTAAATCAGCGTATATTTTATGTTACAAATTAATAATACACTGAAATTTTTCTGAAATGTTTCTAAAAATAAAATATAAAGCTTTTTTTGTTTAAAAAACAATCAAAAAATACGAGGTAGTAAAAAGCTATATTTAATGCGGATTAAAAAATCACTCATTTAAGCACTATATCCAATTCTTTTTAAGAATTTTTGAATAATTTCAAATGCAGCTTGCTCAAGTGCAGGGGCATATTCAATATTTTGCTCACGCAGTTTTGGAATTGAAACTCCAGCATGGCGAAGTTCACATGTATGGCCAATGAGCCATTTCTCAAAATTTTCTTCTGTTGTTTCAATATGAAACTGCAAGGCAAGAATATTATTTCCAACTTCAAAAGCCTGATTAGTATAAATCTCTGAACTAGCTAATAACACTGCGTTTTCAGGCAGGTCAAAAGTGTCGCCATGCCAGTGTAAAACATGCACATTATTAAGCAAAGGTGATAATACCTGATTAGGACGTAAACTTAAGCTTAAGGCTCCCCAGCCAATTTCTTTTTGATGGCCTGCATATACTTTGGCGCCAAGTGCATGAGCAATGAGCTGTGCGCCTAAGCAAATACCAAGTGTAGGTTTATCTGCTGCCAATCGTTGTTTGAGTAAAGCGATTTCATCTTTTAAAAATGGATAATCTTCGGTTTCATAAACTCCGATTGGGCCGCCTAAAATAATAGTTAAACCGTCATGTGTAAAAGCAGGGGTTAAATCATCCACACCTGCTTCAAAATAGCGGACGCGAAACCCAAGTTGATAAAAAACATCTTCTAATGAACCTAGGTCTTCGAAAGCAAGATGCTGAATGGCATAAATAGTTTTAGGGAAGGCGTTTGTTGTGTTCATACAAATGATTTAGAGAGGACCAATAGGTGGATTATAGCGATAAATATAAAGAAGAAAATATCCATACAAATCGTCAATACCTGAAAATTGCTATTTTTCGTTAAGATAATCTTGTTAGGCATAAATATTTTGTAGGGAAGAAATATCTACGCGTAACTGCTATTTAAAATAAAAGCTTTGCGTTTTCATTATGGTCGATATTTGAAAGTTGATGTTCATCTTTTAAATTCACTCCTGAAAAGCCAAGCTGTTTAGATTTTCTCATTAATGCCATTAAACGTTGTACAGCAACCGGAATACTTAAACCTGCTGAGCGGACATTTGAAATACAGTTGCGTTTGGAGTCGAGACAACCTGAATATGCATTCCATGTGTAGTAAATTCCCATACTGTCAGGAGAGCTTAAACCAGGGCGTTCTCCAATCAGCATGACTAGCATGGATGCTTTAAAAATTTCTGCAATTTCATCGCCTAAAGCAACTCTGCTTCCTGTTGCAAGTACAATTGGGGCAAGTCTCCAATTTTCTTGCTGAATATGTTCACTTAGCGCTGCAATAAATGCGATAGCATTTGCTTCAATCGCTCTTGCAGAGAGACCGTCACCTACCACAATACAAACATCATACTGTTGCGGGTTTTCTGCATACTTCTTAATTAAGGTATCTTTTGATGGGTTTGAAAGTTGGCGTCCCAAATCTGGACGTTTAAGATAAATTTCTTTATTAGGTGCATTACTTTGTATATGAAAACTTTGCAGCTGCTGCTGTGCTAATTGCTCCGAGAGGTAGGAAACATCCATCTCTTGATAAACTGCATCTTTTGCTTGCGCATGAGACAACTGAAACTCAAGTAAGGCGTGTGTTGGGATACTACAACCTGCACGACCCAGAGCAATGCGGGCATCGGTAAACTGTTTGAGCTTTTCCCACTGATCCTGATGGGTAGAGGATGGATATTGAATATCACGATTAAGTTTCATGGTGTTCTCCCTAGTTCATAAGCAGACGAGAGAATTGGTCAGGCATATGGTCTGCCCAACAAATTTGAGAGTTTTGCTGTTTAAAAATCCCTTGTTGTTCAAGCCAAGCGGAGAACTCAGGAGCGGGTTTTAAACCTAAGAGTTGTCTTAAATAGAGAGCATCATGAAAGGAAGTGGTTTGATAGTTGAGCATGACATCGTCTGAACCCGGAATCCCCATAATAAAGTTAATGCCTGCGGCGCCAAATAGAGTAAGAAGTACATCCATATCATTTTGGTCGGCATCGGCATGGTTGGTATAACAAATGTCGCAGCCCATTGGCACGCCAAGTAACTTACCGCAGAAGTGATCTTCCAGTCCCGCACGTATAATTTGTTTACCGTTAAAGAGATATTCGGGGCCAATAAAACCAACGACTGTATTCACTAAAAGCGGATTGTATTTACGGGCCACTGCATAGGCACGAGTTTCTAATGTTTGTTGGTCTACTCCGTGATGAGCATTGCTTGATAGGGCACTGCCTTGACCCGTTTCAAAGTACATGACGTTTTGTCCAATGGTTCCGCGTTTAAGTGCGAGGGTGGCTTCATATCCTTCTTGTAGTAAATCGAGTGAGATTCCAAAACCTTCATTAGCCAGTTGGGTGCCGGCAATTGATTGGAACATTAAATCAATCGGTACATTTTTTTCAGCCAGTTGAATGCCTGAGCTGATATGCGTAAGTACACAAGATTGCGTTGGAATTTGATATTCCTGAATGACATGATCAAGCAATTTCAGTAGCTCTGACAAATTATGAAGGTTATCCGTGGCAGGGTTAATGCCAATTACGGCATCGCCATTGCCATACATCAAACCATCTAAAATACTGGCTGAAATACCGAGCACATCATCGGTAGGATGGTTGGGTTGTAAACGGGTAGAAAGATGGCCTTTTAAGCCAATTGTGTTGCGAAATTGGGTGACCACTTCACATTTGCTGGCGACATAAATCAAATCTTGATTGCGCATAATTTTACTGACAGCAGCCACCATTTCTGGAGTTAAACCTGATGCTAATGCTTTTAAGCTTTCTGCAGTGGCATCTTCACCAAGTAGCCAATTTCTAAAATCGCCTACTGTAAAATGTGAAATAGGGGCAAAGGCTGCCAGATCATGTTCATCAATAATCAGTCGTGTAATTTCATCAGTTTCATAATCGATTACAACTTCATTTAAAAAGGTTTTTAATGGCACATCGGCCAAAGTCATTTGTGCCGCAACATGTTCGGTTGCATCTCTGGCAGCTACACCGGCTAACTCATCGCCTGAACGTAACGGTGTAGCTTTGGCCATTAACGTTTTTAGGTCAGCAAAGTGATACTGTTGATTGGCGACAATATTGCGATAACTCATAGTTACATCCTTTTATTTATAGTTCTTGTTCTGCTGCTTTAATATTTGCAAACTCTTCTTCTAGTGTTCCTTTCACTAAATGATAGCGGCTGTAGAACAAAAAGTAAGCAATAAATACGACATAGATACCGGCAGCAATAAACCACACTTTCGGATTAACAACAAAACCTGCGACCACAGCAGCGACTGCTAAAACTAGTGCAATGCTTGAAGTGATGATTCCTCCTGGAGTTTTATAAGGATGAGGCATGTCGGGTTTAGATAAGCGCAGTTTGATGTGTGATAAAAGAATCAGCACATAAGAAATAGTTGCACCAAAAACCGCGATTAAAATGAGTGAATCGCCTTCTTTGGTAAGTGAAAGCAAGAACCCGATAATGCCCGGAATAATAATTGCAAGATAAGGGGCTTTATTTTTATTGGTTAAAGAGAGTGAAGTAGGTAAGTAACCAGCTCGTGACAATGCAAAGATTTGACGCGAATAGGCATAGATAATTGAGAAGAAACTTGCGATTAAACCAGCTAAACCCACAAAGTTTACGAATGTCGCAAGCCAAGTGTTGGTGCCATAAACTTTAACCAAAGAATCTACCAGAGGGGCACCTGAGTTTTGTAAAGTACTTGCACCTGCTGCGCCTGCACCCAAGAACAAAATAAGCATGGCAAATGCTGTTAAGATGAGCATTGCACCGATTAAACCGCGTGGCAGAGATTTGGCTGGATCTTTTGCTTCTTCTGCTGCTAACGGAACACCTTCTACTGCAAGAAAAAACCAGATAGCAAAAGGAACCGCGGCCCAGATGCCCAAGTAGCCATGAGGTAAAAAAAGACTTGCGCCAACACCTGTACTAACTGGAATATCAAATAAATTTTGTGCATTAAAGTGTGGAATCATTGCCCCAATAAACACGACAAGGGCAACAGCGGCGACAAGTGTAATCGCAAACATGATTTTTAAAGCTTCGCCAGCACCTTTGAGATGTATACCCATAAAAATGGCGTAACAGGCGAGGTAAATCATCCAGCCATTAATACCAAATAGAGATTCGCAATAACCACCAATAAATACGGCAATAGCAGCAGGCGCAATTGCGTATTCAATTAAAATCGCTGTGCCTGTTAAATAACCACCAAAAGGCCCAAAGGCAGCACGGGCAAAACTATAACCGCCACCTGCTGTCGGCATCATGGTGGACATTTCTGACATAGAAAGACATAGGCACAGGTACATCAAGGCAGCAAGAGCAGTGGCAATAAACATACCACCCCAACCACCTTGAGCAATACCAAAGTTCCAGCCAGCAAAATCACCTGATATCACATACGCTACGCCTAAACCAATCAGGAGTAACCAACCCACGGTACCTTGTTTAAGTTGGCGCTGAGCGAAATATTCTGCTGATGAGACTTCTGCACTTGAAGAAATAACGGAAGCTGTTTCTGGTTGATTCATACAATACTCCAGCGAGTTGGTTTGTATGAATGAATGCAAAAGCAATGCCTAAATGACGTGCTTTAAATATTAGATGACGCTTTTTTATTCCGGATAGTAAAAATTTGAGAGCTGACTGTACTAAATAAAAAAGCCAGCAATCTAAATTACCGGCTTCTTATATAATTAATGAGCTTGTTTCCTTCTAGCGTTGATAGCTTGGTATCAACTTGGTGCGAAACTTAGAAGAAGCCCATTGGTTTGGTTGAATAACTCACCAACAAGTTTTTGGTTTGTTGATAGTGATCCAGCATCATCTTATGGTTTTCACGACCAATACCAGACTTCTTGTAACCACCAAATGCAGCATGCGCAGGATAGATGTTATAGCAGTTTGTCCAGACACGACCCGCCTCAATAGCACGACCAGCGCGGTAAGAAATATGGGCTGAACGTGACCATACACCTGCACCTAAACCATACATAGTGTCGTTGGCAATTTTGATTGCATCGTCAAAGTCTTTAAATGTTGTCACAGCCAGTACAGGACCAAAAATTTCTTCTTGGAAAACTTGCATGCTGTTGTGGCCTTTAAAAATAGTCGGATCAACATAGAAACCATCACCTACTTCTTTACGGCCACTACCACCAAGTAAGAGTTCTGCACCTTCTTCTCGGCCCGTATTAATACAACGTAAGATTTTCTCTTGTTGTTGCAAAGATGCTTGAGCACCAATCATGGTTTCAGTATCGAGAGGATGACCAGTTTTAATACGTTTTACACGTTCGACGGCCAACTCTAAGAATTGATCAGCAATACTTTCTTGTACTAAAGCACGAGAAGGGCAAGTACATACTTCACCTTGGTTTAAGGCAAACATGGCAAAACCTTCCAGCGTTTTTTCTAAGAAGTCATCTTCTTTATCCATGATGTCTTCAAAGAAAAGGTTCGGTGACTTGCCGCCAAGCTCTAGCGTGACTGGAATAATATTTTCGGTCGCATATTGCATCACCATTTGCCCAGTTTGAGTTGAACCTGTGAACGCAATTTTTGCAATACGTGGGCTTGTCGCTAACGGACGGCCAACTTCTGCACCGAAACCATTCACAATATTAAGTACGCCCGGCGGTAAGATATCTTGGATGAGTTCGGCAACCAACAAAATACCTACCGGAGTTTGCTCAGCTGGCTTAATCACCACACAGTTACCAGCCGCCAAAGCGGGAGCGAGCTTCCATGCAGCCATTAAAATCGGGAAGTTCCATGGAATGATTTGACCAACCACACCTAGTGGTTCATGGAAATGGTAGGCAATGGTATCTTCATCAATTTCAGAGATGCCGCCTTCTTGAGCACGAATACATCCTGCGAAATAACGGAAATGGTCGATTGCAAGTGGAAGGTCAGCTGCTAAAGTTTCACGAACTGCTTTACCGTTGTCCCAAGTTTCTGCAACCGCAAGCATTTCAAGATTTGCTTCTAAACGATCAGCAATTTGTAAAAGTATATTAGAACGTGTAGTCGGTGAAGATTTATTCCATGAAGCTTTCGCTTTGTGTGCTGCATCTAAAGCAAGTTCAATATCTTCAGCACTAGAGCGTGGAATGCGTGTGAAAGCTTTTCCATCCACTGGTGACACATTATCAAAATATTCACCCTTTAGAGGTGCAACCCATTCACCGCCAATAAAATTTTCATATTGTGATTTAAATTGAACTTTTGAGCCTGGTTGATTTGGATCGATATAGCGCATATAAATATTCCTTTGCTTTTTTAGGACTAAAGACTAACAAGAACCCTGTCAGTAAGTACTTTCGTACTTTGTATAATTAGGATATAAAGAAGAAGGTTGGAGAAAGGTTGGAATAGAAATGTGAATATATAAGGAATTTACAAATGTTCACAAAAAAGGATTTATTGCAGCAACGGATGTTGATTGATCAACTGCGCACGCAAAATAGTCTCTCTCCTCAGAACGCTGCCAAACTCGGCCAAAGTATTGCAAGCTCGTGGGAACGATCAGCTTCTGCTGCGATTCCTAAAGAACGATTTGCAGCACCTCTACTCGAAAGAAAATCTGCTTCACAAAATGCTTTAGATCTGGCACTAAGCCAGTGTGCTGATGACTTACGTCATATTGCAGAGCAGTCTTCTATGGTTATTGCTGTGGGTGACATCGGTAGTACCATTATCTGGACAGCCTCAAGTGCTCAAATGCAGAGTGCTGCTGAACGTGTACATTTTGTACAAGGTGGTCAATGGCGTGAAGAATTTGTAGGTACGAATGCATTGGCGTTATCTTTAAAAACTCAACAATCAAGCTGTGTTTTTTCCAATGAACATTATATGGAGTCGATTCACGATTGGGTTTGTTATGCGGCACCCATTATCGATCCATACTCAAAACAAACCTTGGGCGTGGTAGATTTATCAACCACATGGAAAAACCATAATACCTTGGGTATTTTGGCCGCTGAGCGTTGTGCCTCCATTATTCAATCTGCCTTGTTAGAACAACAGCGCCAGCACTTACACATCCGGGCATTTTCGACGTCGCAAGTCAAATTTAACGGCAAAAGTTTATTATTGACGCCGCGTCAAATTGAAATTTTAACGATATTGGCACTATGTCCACATGGTTTAACCTTAGAGCATCTCTATCAGGCACTTTATGGTGAGCGTAAAGTAAGCATGGGTACGCTTAAAGCTGAAATGTCTCAATTGCGAGATATATTGGGAGGTTTGCTTGGTTCACGTCCATATCGGTTACTTGTG
Organism: Acinetobacter sp. UC24323; assembly: GCF_024151445.1. Lineage (NCBI taxonomy): Bacteria > Pseudomonadati > Pseudomonadota > Gammaproteobacteria > Moraxellales > Moraxellaceae > Acinetobacter > Acinetobacter sp. UC24323. The sequence goes on from NZ_JAHIBY010000011.1 coordinate 125,176, forward strand.
CATGTTGAGGCCGATTTTTTACAAGCTGAACAAGCGCTTGATGCTGGATATGTCGCCTCTGCATTGCAGCTTTATACGGGCGTATTTCTGGCAAAAACCGAAAGTCCGTTTCTGTGTGCATGGCGTGACTGCCTTGAGTCGCGCTTAAGTGATGCGATTTTTAAAACACAAGAAACAGATTTATTACTTAAGCATTTAGCTCATTTCCCTGAAGCAATCGATGCGGTAGAACGTCTTATGGAGTTATTACCGAGTGAACATCCTGCGCATCAATTGCTAGTGAAATATATTGACTCACCTAAGCTAAGTTAGGTGACTTTTTGATCCAGCCATTGGAATAGTTGCTGATAGACTTGTTCACGTACTGGCTGGGCCGAAAGGACTAAATCGTGTAAACCATTGTGAATAGAGACAACTGAGACATCGCCTTTCATTTTTTTCCCAAATTTAGCAATGTCTTTAACGTCTAAAATGACATCGCTTTGAGTTGCATCGGGTCCCCATTTGCGTGGGTTTTTAGTTTGGTGCGAATGCATAATCAGGGCTGGAATATTCAATTTAACACCGCGGTGAATTTCTTTTTGCGCAGTATGAATTGCATGTACAAAGCTGAGTTGAACTGTCGGGGCAGAGGTTGGTTTCCAATCGAGGTTGAAATCCCATTCACCTTTAAGCTGCTTATGAAGACTGGTGGTGTACCATTTGTTCAGTTGGCTTGGAAATTTAACTTTTGGCAGATATTTTCCTACTCGACTGAGCATTGGAATACCAAACTTCTTTTCGACTAAGCTTAAATTAAAATCGTAAAACGGACTATTCGCCCAGAGTGCTTTAATGAGGGGATGATCAGGATGATGCGCAGCATAAAGCGTTGCCGTTAAGCCGCCTGTTGAGTGACCTGCAAGTAAAACTTGTGTATGTTTTTCTTGGCCAATAATCTCTAATACTTGAGTAATTTCGGCATCATATTCATTTAAATCGAGCACATTATAGAAAATTTGATGAGGCAGTTTTGAGCGGCCATATTTTCTTAAATCGAGTGCATAGAAGTCATAACCATGGGCATTAAATTGCTCGGCCATTTCGGTTTGAAAGAAATAATCTAAAAAACCATGAATATAAAGTACCGCTTTTTGAGTCGGTTGAGTGGCTTTTTTACGAACTAAGGTGGCTACAACTTTACCTTCATAATCATCTGGAAAGTTGAGCGTTAGCTGCTCATAGCCGGCACCTAAAATATCTGGGGCATAATTGTGTTTAGCTGTAGATGTATTCATTTTTATCGAGCTATTGTCATTAAGTCATGTTGAGTATCCTTCAATGAAATGGGCAAATTGTCAATTAGGTTTAGAGAAGGTTGGAGTATAGGTTTTAAAAAAAGGGAATACCGCTGGAGCTAAGTATTCCCCAAAAAGTAAGTCAACGGTCGGAGGGATTTGACTTACTACAGGAACATAGCGTTACATCAGTATTAAAGAGCTGCTTTGAAAATCTCCACAACTTGTGCATGGTTTGCTTTACGAGGGTTGGTGAGCATACATGCATCTTTTTGAGCATTTTCGGCCATCACCGCGAGGTCTTCGGTTTTTACGCCCAGTTCTGTTAGGCCAGATGGGATACCAATTGAAGAAGACAGTTTACGAATGGCATCAATTGCAGCATACGCAGCTTCTGTTACGGTGAGACCGTGCGTATTTACACCCATTAATTCTGCGATTTTTGCATAACGATCTGGACAAGCAATTAAGTTAAATTCACAAACATGGGGTAGCAAGATTGCGTTACATACACCATGAGGTAGGTTGTAGAACCCGCCCAACTGGTGTGCCATTGCATGAACATAACCTAAAGATGCATTGTTAAATGCCATACCAGCCAAGTACTGCGCATAGCTCATAGCATCACGCGCTTCGATGTTTTCGCCATTTGCGACAGCAGGTTGTAACCATTGACTAATCATGGTGATTGCTTTTTCTGCACACGCATCGGTAATTGGGTTTGCCGCCGTAGATACATATGCTTCAACTGCATGGGTTAGTGCATCCATACCTGTTGCAGCGGTTAAACCAGCCGGTTTTGCAATCATGAGTTTCGGATCATCGATCGCAATGAGAGGGGTACAACGCCAGTCCACGATAGCCATTTTTACGTGAGTATCGGTATTGGTAATAATACAGAAACGAGTCATTTCAGATGCCGTACCAGCCGTTGTATTCACTGCAATCAATGGCGTCATTGGGACTTTACTTTTATCGATGCCTTCGTAGTCACGAATATGACCACCACCCGCAGTCACTAAGCCAATCCCTTTTGCACAGTCATGAGATGAGCCACCGCCTAACGACACAATAAAGTCACAGCCATTTTCGTTATAGGCATTCACACCGTTGTGGACATTAATATCGGTTGGGTTAGGTTCCGCGCCCGGGAAAATATGGCTCGCTACGCCTGCTTCGGTTAAATAGCTTGCGATAAGATCTGCAACGCCAAATTTAAATAGCCCTTCATCGGTCACAATTAATGCTTTTTTTGCGCCGAGGTTCTGCGCCTTTGTTCCAATTTCTTTGGCACATCCTGGTCCAAAGAGTGATACGCAAGGAATATAAAAACCGTTTGTTTGATCTGCAATATTTTTAAAAGCCATGGAGTGATTCCTTTTTCCATAAATCCATTGTTTGTTATTACAGGTGAGCCTCACCATGGCCTTAGTATTGTAATGTGTAGATTATTTTCCTACCTACCAAAAACCTACCAAATACCGACTTGATATTAGTTATTGATTTATATTGTTTTTATAGAAAGTTTAGCTCATTCATTTAAATTTTTCGGGAAAATCGTTAAGCTATGGGCTGTTGAAGATGTACATATGAGATTATGAAACAGGAAACTGCACTTAAACTGCTAAAAGCAGGTGAAAATGTTTTTTTAACCGGTTCGGCTGGTGCAGGGAAAACCTATACACTCAATCAGTACATCCATTACCTAAAAGCGCGTAAAGTACCTGTAGCGATTACAGCATCTACCGGTATTGCTGCAACGCATATGAATGGCATGACAATTCATACATGGGCTGGTATTGGCATCAAAGATCATCTAACTGACGATGACTTGAAACGGATGAAAGAGCGTAAATATCTCAAGGAACACCTTGAAAACGCGCAAGTTCTTGTGATTGATGAAATCTCAATGCTCCATGCGAAGCAGCTTAATCTGGTCAATCAGGTTTTAAAATATTTTAAAGAAAGTGATGAAGCATTCGGTGGCATTCAAGTGATTGTGGCTGGAGATTTCTTCCAGTTGCCGCCTGTAGGCCGTAATGGTGAAGCCAACCGTGACAAATTCTGTTTTATGTCTGATGCATGGGTCGAAGCCAAATTTCGGGTATGTTATTTAACAGAACAACACCGCCAAGATGATGAAATTCTGAATCAGATATTAAATGCGATTCGTGCGCAAAGTATTCAAACCGAGCATTTGCAAGCTTTGCATCAATCCCGTACTCATGACATTGGCGAAACCTTTACTCGTCTTTATACGCATAACATGGATGTCGACAATATCAATTATCAGCACTTAAACGAAATTGATAATGAAGGACATCAATTTAATGCCGTTTTAGACGGTAATGAAAAATTATTAGAAACTTTAAAGTCTTCAGTTCGTGCTCCGGAAGAACTCACACTTAAAAAACATGCCAAAGTGATGTTTGTAAAAAACAACTTTGATATGGGTTATATCAACGGAAGTTTAGGTGAGGTGATCGGTTTTGAAGAAGATGACGAAAATGGGTTATTGCCAAAGGTAAAATTAACCGATGGTACAACTTTGCTGGTAGCGCCTGAAACATGGTCAATTGAAAATGAAGCAGGAAAAGTCATTGCAAGTTTTCAGCAAATTCCACTTCGTTTGGCATGGGCGATTACCATTCATAAAAGCCAAGGTATGACTTTGGAAGCTGCTGAAATTAACCTGATGCATACCTTTGAAAAAGGGCAAGGTTATGTTGCGCTCTCACGTTTGAAGTCTTTAACAGGGTTAAAATTATTAGGTTTTAATGAACAAGCTTTGGAGTTAGATAGTCTGGCTGTAAAAGCTGATCGCCGTTTTCAAGAGCTTTCTAAAGAAGCCGAAGATAATTTTGCTAATGTCGATTTAACGGCTCAACATAAAGCCTTTATTCGTCATTGTGGTGGAACCTTAAATGAAACTGAGATTTCAAGAAATGAGAAAAAACTAGCGAGAGGCGAGAAGCAAAATTACGCCTCAGCGACTTTGGATGAAACTCGTGCATTGTTTGAAGAAGGCTACGAAATTGAAGATATTGCACATGAACGTGGTCTAACACCTGCAACCATTATTAATCACTTGGCTCGACTGCATAAAGAACAAAAGCTAGATATTTCGGTTGCCCATCCTGGTGAAGAAGTGGTCGAAGAAGTACGTAAAATTTATAAGAAGTTGAAAAAACGCCAAAATCCGGATCATTTTTCTGATGATGGTTCGATCAAACTAAGACCAATTGTTGAGGCAACCAGTCCTCGAATGGGATATGATCAGGTTCGATTAGCTTTATTATTTATTGAATAAAGTTTAATTGGCTTAAATGACTTATTATATAAATTGAGGTGGCTATGCCACACGTTGTAGTTGATTATTCAGATAACTTAACTGGACTAAATGCAAAACAATTACTTGAAGAAATTAATACCACGCTCATTGAAACAGAGTTGTTTAGTCCAGAAGACATTAAAAGTCGTGCGCGTAGAGATGAGGTTTTTCTGATTGGCTTAGGGGTTGATCAAGCCTATATCCATGTAAAAGCCTATATTTTGTCGGGAAGAACTGCTGAACAAAAACAGCTTGTGGGTGAGCAATTATTAGCGGCGCTCAGCAACAAAAAATATCTACCACAAGAGTTTAATAAAGAAATTCAATTGTGTGTTGAGCTTATCGACATGCCAAGAGACGATTATTTTAAGCAAGTTGTATAACTCTAAAAAACGCAATTTCGATCAAGAATAGCAATGAGCACTATGTAAAAGTAGTGCTATCGAATGAACAGACATAAATGTATGGCTGTATATACTCAAAAGCTGCAACTGGTTTGCGATTATATTCAAAGACATTTAGATGAAGACCTAGATGTCGATCGGTTGAGCCAGATTGCGGCCTTATCTAAGTTTCATTTTCATCGTATTTTTGCCATTCACGTTGGTTTAAATGTGATGAAGTTTATCCAACTTTCTCGTTTAAAGCGGGCCTCTTTTCAATTGGCTTTTGAACCCGATCTCAAAATTATTGAGATTGCCTTGCAAGCAGGGTTTGACAGTCCCGAGGCATTTACTCGTGCATTTAAGCGTTCATTTGATCAAACTCCTCGGGCTTTTAGAGATAAACCAGACTGGGAATCTTGGCACCAGAAGTTTGTTTTTACGATTCCAAAAAGTGAGCTAAAAATGAATGTAAATATTGTTGAGCGACCTGCTGAAAAGATTGCCTATCTATCACATTTAGGAAGTCCCGATAAAGTTTTGGAAACTGCTGCGCAGTTTATTGCTTGGCGTAAAGAAACTGGCTTATCGCCTGTAACTAAGTCTAAAACTTATGGTATTCCTTTTGCTGACCCCGATCAGACACCAGCTGACGAGTTTCGGTTTGATATAGCAGGTTCAATTGAAAAGGCGGTACCTGAAAATAGTTACGGCGTACAAACAGGTGAAATTCCTGCGGGGCGTTATGCAACCGTAAGACATTTTGGTAGCCATGACCAGATTAAAGATAGCGTCTATTACATCTTTAGAAACTGGTTACCTGAGCAACCAGAAGAAGCAGGGGATTATCCGGTTTTCTTTCACTATCACAACTTTGTGCATGAAGTGAACGAGTGCGACCTTATTACCGACATTTACTTACTTTTAAAGTGAGTCTAGTGTAATTCAGGCATAGTTTAGGTTATGCCTGTTTGTCCAAAAGTTTGATATCTGCATATTGTTCAATCAGGTTAGCATCTAGCATATGGATATAATCCATAAATATGCTACTAAAACTGCCCATCGTTTGAGCTTGATTTGCAGCAAGTTTACCTGCAATTGCAAAATGAACATGAGCTGAAAGAGCAGCAATAGTTGGGGTTGTCACAGCGCCATATGCTGCAATTAATGCACCCAAAGCACAGCCTGTTGCAGTAATTTTAGGTTGTAAAGGACTGCCGCCGTTTACTTGAATCACTGCATCTATTTCATGAGACAAGATATAGTCTGACTCGCCAGAAATAGCGATACAGCTTGCATGTTTTAAGAGAGAAACAGCTTGTTGATAGGCTTGATCACTACTTAAAGTGCTGTCTACACCTTTTGATTGAACCTGATTGCCTGCAAGCGTACTGATTTCTGAGGCATTACCACGTATAACGCTTGGCTTGAACTGTAAAAGCTCGTCTGTCATTTGACTACGCCAAGCTAAAATTGGGCCATAGCCTACCGGATCAAGTACCCAAGGAATGTTATTGAGCTGTGCTGTTTTGGCAGAGATTTGCATGGCTTGCATTTGCTCTGAAGTCGGTGTGCCTAAATTAATGCTTAAAGCCGATGAAATTTTGGTAAAGCTTTCTGCTTCATAAGGATTATCAATCATGGCAGGTGAAGCACCAGAAGCAAGTAATACATTGGCTGTGTAGTTGGCAGCAACGCTGTTGGTAATACATTGTACCAGCGGCGTTTTTGCCTGCATGTTTTGCCAAGCTTCAATCACCTGTTCAATGAGGTTGGATGTCGAAGTCATCTGATAATCCTTATTAAGCCAGAGATAAGAAAGTTAACGGGTAAAATAGTGATCTTGATGTTTGCAATTTTGGCAAATCAACGACACATAATCTGCTGCATCATAGTCAACGCTTAGATCATTTGAACCACAGTACATACAACGTTTAACCGAGTAAAAGTTTAACCGAGGTTCGATTTTTCGCCATGCTTTCCATACAGGTTGTACAAATATCTGTTCGTCATAACCTAAAAAGCGGTTAAATAATATGTGGCTCATTTTACTGTAAGGAATATTGTAAGGGCGGGGCAACATCGAAGTTTCCCACTTTTCAGCCAAAGCTCGTTCCCGATATTGCTCTAAAGTTTTCTTTAATAGATTGGTATTAATAAACTTTTCATTTCGTGGCTGTAGTGCCTTTTGTTTATAAAGATATTCAAGTGCAGTCTGAATAAGATAATAAATTTGACCAATCGCCAATGAGTCCATTAAACGGTAGCAAAAGGCTTGAAAATTAGAGCTTCCTGCAATTTGGATACCCCAAGTTCGGCAATAGAACTGAGTGAACTGAATAATTTCTTGATAGAGCACCTGAAACAGCACGTCTTTCACTTCATCGGCACTACGAAATGGAATACCAAGACTTAGGTTTTCATAGAACCAGTGGCGTAATTGCTGAGCTACACTAAATAAACTCGGGTCGCTATAACCATCTAAACGAATATTTAAATAAAAGCACTGTGGTTCATCGGTTTGATCTTGTGCATTTAAAATCCCATCTTTATGAAGCTGTTTAATGAGATGGTTCTGGAACATCCAGTTGGGGGTAATCGGCTGATATTTTATTTGATCCCAGTGAATGTATTCGTCATGCGCAACATCGTCACGTGCATAGTCATCAAGCAAGCTAAGCAGAAAAAGTTTATTTAAAAAACTCAGTTGTTCAAGACTGCGCTGAGGTTGGTCTTTTGACTTAAACTGGCGTTGTTCTTGTAGGCGGGTTTGCTGTAAAAGCTTTTTTCTTTGTTTAGTGCATTGGTCACAATGGCACGTCATTTTTGTGTCTTTAAATACACGGTGCTGGCAATGACTGCATTCATGAAACTGAATGTCTTGCTCAAATTGTTCGGCATCTACCCAGTACATCGACGCTTGGCAGAGTGGGCAATGGCTACTTTCATCTAGCTGTTTCTGTAGAATTTGTAAGGCCATTTCGCTCCGAACACTTAAATCAATCATGATTGACCTATTATACACAGCCGCATTGCCGATAGCTGAGATTGTCTTTTTGTTTGATGCAAAAATAGAAAACCTAAAGTCTTTGTTTTGACTTTAGGTTTTCATAAGAGGTTAAAAGTTAAGATTAAACAGGGCACGGCAAGGTCTCATCATTTTGTCCAAGTTTTTTGGCATTGATCAGTGCCTGCACTTTTTTACTTGGTAATTTCACTTTACCTAAGGCGTCATAAGTATTAACGATAGTTGTTACCTCCTGGGCAGTCATTGAAATACCTTCGGCAGACAAGAACACGGCAATTACATGGTGGTCGAGTCCTGCTGCATCTAGATCATGAATCGCTTTAATGTTTTCTAGTCGATGTAAATAAGCTTTTAATTCCATAGTGAGTTCCTCTTGTTCTGATTGAAATACTTATACTGGTATATTGGATAAGGCAAGAACCATGCCCAAAATGTAAGCAGCTCCTCAAAAATGTTAAAAGCGAAAGGAGTTTTATTTTTATTGTATAGATTGATTATATAAGCAGCGATTATCGTAATTTTGGTCTAATCTGTGCTAATAAAAGACGATTCTAATTTGAAATGTATAAATGAAGTCCCATTAATTTTATAAAGGTAAACAAACACAGTACGTATGAATGTGTATGATCAAGTTCATAAAATTCGTACTACGGTTTCCGAAAAGTATATAAGGAATAAAGATGAATATTGCGGCGCAGCCTCCAGTTCAGGCAGATCAAACAGTTTATTTAAAAGATTATCAAAAACCTGCGTTCTTGGTTGAATCAATTAATCTTGATATTCAAGTCTATGACGATAAAACAATTGTTGATTCAACATTAGTCATGAAGCGTCAAACTGCTGGAGACTTGGTGCTACTGGGCCGTGATCTTGAGTTGCAATCTATTCAGCTCAATGGCCAAGATCTTACTCCTGCACAATATTCACTCGATAGTGAACAACTGGTGATCACTGATGCACCAGATGAAGTCATTTTACAAACTCAAGTGATTATTCACCCGGAAACCAACACTCAGCTTGAAGGTTTATATAAAGCTGGCGACTTATTTGTAACGCAAAATGAGCCTGAAGGTTTCCGTAAAATTACGTTCTATCCAGACCGTCCAGACGTACTTTCAGTTTTTACTACACGTGTAGAAGCAGACAAAAAATATCCGGTTTTACTTGCGAATGGTAACTTGCTTGAAACAGGTGAAGTTGGTGAAAACCGTCACTTTGCGATCTGGCAAGATCCAACTAAAAAGCCAAGCTATTTGTTTGCTTGTGTGATTGGTGATTTAGCTGTATTGAAAGACCGCTATACGACTTCGGAAGGACGTGATGTCGCTTTAGAAATCTATGCCATTGAGAAAGACATTCCAAAATGCCATATCGCAATGGAAGCATTAAAGCATTCTATGCACTGGGATGAAGAGCACTATGGCCGTGCCTATGATCTCGACAACTATATGATTGTGGCGGTGAGCCAGTTCAACATGGGTGCCATGGAAAATAAAGGTTTAAATATCTTTAACACCTCATGCGTACTTGCCGATGAAGAATACACAACTGACGCAGCGATTATGCGTGTACAGTCTGTGATTGCCCATGAATATTTCCATAACTGGACAGGAAACCGTATTACTTGTCGTGACTGGTTCCAGTTGTGCTTAAAAGAGGGTCTAACTGTATTCCGTGATCAGTCTTTCTCGGAAGATTTACAATCTGCTGCGGTTCAACGTATTGATGATGTCGCTGTTCTTAAATCACATCAATTCCCAGAAGATGCAGGTCCTTTGTCGCATCCTCCACGCCCAGACCACTTTGTCGAAATTAATAACTTCTATACAGCGACTGTTTATGAAAAAGGTGCGGAAATTAACCGCATGATGTCGACATTACTGGGTAAAGAAAAATTCCGTCAGGGAACGGATGAATATTTCCGTCGTCATGATGGACAAGCCGTAACTGTTGAAGACTGGGTTGCTGCACTCTCTGCGGGTTCAGGTGTTGATTTATCTGCATTCTTAACTTGGTATAACCAACCAGGTACACCAAAGCTTGAAGCGAAAGGTGAATATGATGCAGCAGCGCAAACTTATCGTCTAAGCTTTAAACAAAGCCTAAAAGCGCATCCGAAATATCCAAATTTAAAAGCTGTCCCAATTCCTGTAGCGTTGGCATTATTTAATGCGAAAACAGGTGAACAATATACGCTCCAAAACGAAAGCCTATTTGTAAATGGTGTTAAAGATGGTGTGTATTTATTTGACCAAGATGAGGCAACTATTGAGTTTACAGGGGTAACTGAGCAACCTGTTGTTTCACTACTACGTAATTTCTCTGCACCTGTAAATCTGGTATTTGATTACAGTGATGAAGAATTAGCATTCTTAATTCAACATGAAACAAGTGGTTTTAACCAATGGCAAGCAACACAAACCTTGCTTGAACGTATTTTGTTAGAAGATCACTCTGCGGATACCTATATTCAAGCTATTCAAAGCACATTGCCTGAATTAGTTGGTCGTGATCCACTTTTAGCATCGCGTTTGTTTGATGTACCAACTGAAGGTTATTTAGGTAGCCGTATTGATCAAAACTATGCACCAGCAGATATTCATGTAAAACGTGAAGCCTTGCTTAATCGTTTAGCACAAGAGTTGGGTTCATTCTGGAAAGATACTTACCTTACCCTTGACCCAGACTTGCAAAAAGAATTCTCGTTAGCCATGGGCGTTCGTGCATTAAAAAATATCATGTTGATGATGATGGCGCGTCAGGGTGACCAAAGTGCATTTGAATTGGCTTACGATCAATATCAAAGCACAGGGAATATGTCTGAACGTTTAGGTGCGCTGCGTGTACTAGTGTGGCAAAGTGCGCCTCAAGCACAAGAAGCCCTAGCTGATTTCTATAACCGCTTTAAAGACGAAGCATTGTCTTTAGACCAATGGTTTATGATTCAGGCAGCAAACCCAAATGCCACAGTTGAGACAATTGAATATCTAACTCAGCATCCTGATTATGACTTAACCACACCAAACCGTATTCGCGCCGTGAGTGGTGGTTTGTCAAATAACCCTGAAAATACGTGGGGCTTTGGCGTAGCTCACTTTATTAATCTTGCAGAATATCTGGACGAGAAAAACCCGATTTTAGGTTCACGCTTATTACAGGTGTTATCTCGCTGGTACACGCTTGCCGAACCTCAGCGCACTCAAGTGCAACAGGCTTTACAAGCGTTGCAGCCTAAAGTGAAATCTAAAAACGTTTCTGAAACTTTAAATAGTATGCTGAGCGTTTAATAATATTTAAGCATATTGAATAGAGGCCTCCTGAGGGGCCTTTATTTTTTATATAATTAACTAAATCAAAAAAATATAAAGAAATAGGAATTATATCTCAATTAATACTTAATGATTTATTTTAAATATATCTTTTAATTATTCTTAAAAATAGAGAATAGCTTATCGATTAATTAGAAAAATATTTTAAACTATTCTATAAATTTTATTTTTATTCTTATAATTTTTGCTAAAAATATTGAAATATTTATTTAAATTTTTTCTAAATTATTTTATTGGTATTAAATTAAATTAATAAAAATCAATTATTTGTTTTTTGTATTGTTAATGAATTGTTAATGAAGGGTTAGAATGGGTAATTGTATTTTATTAATTGAAAATTGAAATAAAAACATACTCATACAATTTAAATTTTTTTATGTATGATGCCAAAAATAGAGTAAAAAATATAAGCTTTAAAAGAGCAGTCGAATAAAAGTGATTGTAATGGTTAAGATTAATTTTTTTACATCTATTAATTCCAACAATTTAATGTAAAAAGGTTTTAACCATGAAAAAGACTTTTTTTTATTTATCAGCATTTGCTGTAGGATTATCTTCTCTCAATGCAGCCAATGCCGCTACAGCAACAGGCACCTTGACGGTTAGAGCTACAGTAACAAATAGCTGTGTCCTGAATACCTCAGCTACTGGTACGACAGCTAATGCAGTTCTAGACTTTGGCACCTTAAGTTCTCTGGCTGGTAATGTAGACGCAGATACTACGACTACTGGTGGTACTCCAATTAGGGTGTTGTGTAACAACACAGTGCCATGGACTTTATCATTTGATGGTGGACAAAATGTTCTATCAACTCAACGTCGTATGATTGGTGGCGCGTCTACTACAGAATATATTCCTTATAACCTTTACTCTGACACAGGACGTGCTACGGCTATTGGAGTTGCAACAACTGCTTATAGTGGAACAGGCACGGGTAATGTCCAGACAGTTAACGTGTATGGCCGTATCCCTGCTGGTACAACTTTACCAAGTGCAGGTAGCTATGTTGACACTGTGACAGTCACAGTAACTTATTAAATTTTATAAATTATAAATATAGTTAGCCCTTTAAAAGGGCTAATACTTTAGAAAGATATACTTGGGTTAATTATGAAAAAAAACATTTTTATTATTACGGGATTATTCTTATCTTTATCGAGCACTATTTATGCCGCTACAATTCGTCTTTCGCCTGTAACGGTGGAAATTTTAAGTAATCAAAGTGCTTCTTCGATTAGTTTATATAACCAGTCAAATGAAAGTACCGATTTACAGGTGCGTGTATTTGAGTGGAGTCAAAACAATGGACAGGATCAATTAACCCCTACGGATGAAATTGCGGTTAGTCCACCTTTTTTAAAATTACAACCTAATGACTCTTATAATTTACGTGTAGTGAGGGTTAATCCAACGCCAGTTTCTGGCGAAAAAACTTATCGTATTATTATTGATGAGCTACCAAAACCTATGGATAGCCGCAAAGTTAGTCAAGGTGTAAATGTCTTACTTCGCTCATCATTACCTGTATTCGTAGTGAATAAAGATGCGATTACTCAATTAAATTGGAAAATTGATAATAGTCAAAAAACCACTTCTTTAAATATCAACAATATTGGAAACAGGCATGCACTTTTAAATGACTTAAAACTTGTAGATCTAACAGAAAATAAGAGTTACTCCATTAAAGTAAATACAGTGAATGGTTATATTCTTGCAGAACAATCACGAAGCTATCCGATTAGTAATTTTTCATATCAGCCCGACCATAAATACAGTATTTCCTTAACAGTTAATGGTAAGAAAGTCACGCTATAAGAGGCTTATATGAAATATATTATAGGTGTCTTATGTGTTACATATCTTCCTGCATATGCTTTTGCTGAACAGTTACAGGACAATACGAATGTGCCGGTTCCAAGTATTCCGGATACGATTGACAGCAAAAGTAAAAACACGCAGATAAAGATGAATGAACAGGAGCAAGATAATAACGTTGCACAGCTTTTTTTAAATATTTCTATTAATTCCAACCCTTCTGAGGATTTAGTAGCCGTAAGACAAGATCAAGATAAAAAATTATATATCCGTGCCCGTGACTTAAAAACTTTAAGACTAAAAATGGATGAGTCCATTTCTGTTAGCCAGTGGATTTGTCTTAATGAGCTTAAAGATATCCGGTTTAAATTCTTGGAGAATGAGCAGTCTTTAAACTTGCAAGTACCCCCTCACATGATGACAGGCTATTCGGTTGACTTAAAAGGGCAGCAGATCACCAGTCCGCAGCTACTTAAAATAAAGCCTTTAAACGCTGCAATCCTGAACTATAGTCTGTATCACACCATAACTAATGATGAGAATGTTTTCTCCGGTTCGGCAGAGGGAATTTTCAACAGTGCGATCGGTAACTTTTCGTCTGGTGTGTTATATAACGGAAATGATGAAAATAGTTATAGCCACGAAAAATGGGTACGTCTGGAAAGTAAATGGCAATATGTAGACCCTGAAAAGATCAGGATATATACCCTAGGGGACTTTATCTCCAATAGTTCGGATTGGGGCAGCAGCGTCCGCCTTGCAGGCTTTCAATGGTCGAGTGCCTATACTCAACGTGGCGATATTGTCACTTCGGCACTGCCACAATTCTCCGGTTCAGCCGCACTGCCTTCAACACTGGATTTATACGTTAACCAGCAAAAGATTTATTCAGGACTTGTCCCGTCAGGCCCTTTTGATATTAAACAGCTCCCGTTTATTTCCGGAAATGAGGTCACACTTGTAACTACGGATGCTACTGGTCGGCAGAGCATTACCAAAAAGCCTTACTATTTTTCATCCAAGATTCTGGCAAAAGGTATTAATGAGTTTTCAGTGGATGTTGGGGTTCCGCGCTATAACTATGGCCTATACTCGAACGATTATGACGATGCTACCTTTGCATCAGGGGCAATTCGATATGGTTACAGCAACTCATTAACCTTAAGCGGTGGGGTAGAGGCTTCAACAGATGGTTTGTCTAACATTGGAACAGGCTTTGCCAAGAACCTGTTCGGTATTGGAGTGATTAATGCTGATATTGCAGCAAGCCAGTATAAAGATGAAAACGGTTATTCTGCCTTGTTGGGTTTAGAAGGGCGGATTAGTAAAAATATTTCTTTTAACACCAGTTACCGCAAAATATTCGATAACTATTTTGATTTGGCACGAGTATCTCAGGTTCGATATTTAAAAGATAATCAGAGCGATGCTGAGTCACAAAACTACCTCAACTACAGTGCGTTGGCAGATGAAATTTTTAGGGCAGGAATTAACTATAACTTTTATGCAGGTTATGGGGCCTATCTGGGGTATAACCAGATTAAATATAGCGATAATCAATATAAACTGCTATCGGCCAATTTAAGTGGAAGCCTGAACAAGAACTGGGGATTTTATACCTCTGCCTATAAAGATTATGAAAATCACAAGGACTACGGTATTTACTTTGCGCTGCGATATACACCTTCGAATAAATTCAATGCCATTACTAGTGTTTCTAGCGACAGCGGTAGATTGAGTTATCGACAAGAAATTTTCGGTTTGTCGGACCCGCAAATTGGGTCATTTGGATGGGGAGGCTATGTTGAGCGAGATCAAGATAACCACGACAACAATGCATCAATCTATGCCTCTTACCGTGCCCGTGCTGCTTATTTGGCAGGTCGCTATAACCGAATTGGAGATAACGATCAGGTTGCTCTTTCGGCAACGGGATCTTTGGTAGCTGCAGCAGGACGGCTCTTTGCGGCCAATGAAATTGGAGATGGATATGCTGTTGTCACTAATGCAGGCCCGCAAAGCCAAATCTTAAATGGTGGAGTAAATTTAGGCTTTACGGATAAATCAGGGAGATTTTTGATTCCTAGTCTCATGCCATATCAAGAGAACCATATTTATTTAGATCCTTCATTCTTGCCTCTAAATTGGAGCGTTAACTCCACTGAACAAAAAACTGTTGTAGGTTATCGCCAAGGAACAATGATTGATTTTGGCGCACATCAGGTCATCTCAGGATTAGTGAAACTTGTTGATAAAAATAACTCACCGTTATTACCGGGGTATAGCGTTCAAATTAATGGACAGCAAGATGGAGTGGTTGGCTATGAGGGTGAAGTGTTTATTTCAAACTTATTAAAACAAAACAAACTTGTAGTCGATCTTCTTGATCATGGCTCATGCCAAGTTGACTTTACCTATAACAGTAATCAGTACTCAACTAAAAAATTGGGACCTTATGTATGTCATTAAATTTTATGAATAAGGCTCAAATAGAGAGCTATAAAAAACTTCCACGGTCTTTAAAATACTTCATAGGCATTTGCTTATTTTATCTCGTTTATGCATTTTTTAGTCCTGCACAAGCTGCTTGCACGGTAAGCGGGACTACAAATAGTACTTTTAATTACACTGCAGCAAATATTAATAGTGATGCAACCGTAAACCTTTCAGGAACAATTACTTGTACGAATTTAGGACTTCCCCAGATTTCTAATTTTATGTGTATGAAAACCGTATTTACAGGAGCAACCACTGCGAATAATAGTGTGACTTTACCCTATACAGTTACTGCAACTGTAGGCGGGGCTGGCTCTTCTACTACCAACCAAACCTCCAATGTGTGGTATGGTCCAGTAGCAACAGTCGCATCAAATAATATTGTGAGTTACTCGGTAAATATAAAAGTACCAGCTCGAACAGGGTCTCTCATTGCATATCCTAAAGGAACCTATACGGCTTCGGTTCGGTTGTATTGGGATATGGATCTTTTGGGTTTGTCATGTGGTGATTTACTTGGTGGCTGGGATTCTGGTGATACATTACTAACAGCAAACTTTGTGGTCCCAAGTCTGTGCCAATTAAACTCAACTTCAACTGTAGATTTCGGCAATATTAATGATATTGGTACGACTAAGCGTGATTACACAGCTCAAGGAGCAGTGAATACTACCTGCAACTATGGAACACCTTATAGCATTTATTTAGGGGATGGAAACCACCGCATAGCTGGTGGTTTTAGGCGTATGATTCATGACAATAATGATTATATTCCCTATCAGCTATATAAAGATTCTAACTATAGTACGGTATGGGATGCCACAGGAGGTGTAACCAATGTTGGTGGTTCAGGTGGAGTCTCAAAAACTGGTACAGGTAGCGCCCAAAGTACACCCGTTTATGGAAAAATTCCGCAAGGCACTTCCATTTCAACTAAACCGGGAAACTATTCTGATAGTGTTGTTGTGACAGTGACTTATTAATTTTAAGACTATACGTGGATCTTTTATTTCAATAGATCCGCGTAATTCCTTTGATATTGTCCAAAATAGTTTGAGTACAAAAAGAGAAAGTTAAAATATTCTTAGTTTTTGAAACTTGGTCGTCATCAAAAACAGTTTGACTTAAAAAGACATCCTGTATATTTAATAATTAGTTCCAAAAAGGAACTGAATAGTAAAACAGGCAATTAAAAATAAAGGTGAATAAATGTCGGATATTATTTTGCATCAATGGGAAATTTCTCCATTTTGCCAAAAAGTTGCAAGAGCTTTGAAATTTAAGGGAATCCCATACGAAACGATTAATTACAACGGCATTCTTGGAGCGAAAGTACCTTTGCTCAGTAAAGTGGGCAAAGTACCTGTTATTGACTATAAAGGGCAGCGTATACAAGACAGTACCCGTATCGCTCGCTACCTAGACGAAACTTTTCCGGATACACCTCGACTTTATCCCGAAGACGCAAATCAAAAAGCACTTGCAGAACTTTGGGAAGACTGGGCAGATGAATCACTCTATTTTTATGAAGTATATTTAAGGGTAAATGATTCGGAAGCTTTAGAAGAAGCAATTCGTATTAGCAATATTGGTCGCCCTGCATATGAAAAACCTATGGTGAAGGGTTTTATTTTAGCTGAACTAAAAACACAGCTTTTCTTTCAAGGCTTGGGCAGAATGAAGACTGAAAATGTTGAAGAAGAATTTATACGACACCTTGACCGTATTGAGCAGGTTTTATCACAAAGTGAATGGTTAGTGGGTGAGAATCAAACGATTGCAGACATAGCTGTAGTTGCTCAACTTGGTGAAGTCATTCGTACAAGTAAGAAGTTTGGTAAGGAAATCTTGGATCGTCCATTTATGGCAGAATGGTATAAAAAACAAACAGGTTGAGACGACTATGGCATCAGCAACACCAGATAAAATACGAGATTGTGCAGTTGTTATTGGCGTTGGGGCATCACAGGGCATTGGTGCTGCTGTCTGTCATCGCTTTGCAAAAGAGGGCTTAAAAGTTTACGTTGCTGGACGTACTTTCCAAAAAATTGAAACAATAGCTGCCGAAATCCATGCCAATGCAGGTGAAGCTGTGGCATTTCGTCTAGATGCAGAAGATATCAATCAAGTACAGGCATTGTTTGACACCATCATAAGTCAGAATGAACGCATTACTGCAGTTATTCATAATGTTGGGGGAAATATTCCCTCAATTTTTTTACGCAGTCCGCTATCGTTTTTTACTCAAATGTGGCAATCCACTTTTTTATCAGCCTATTTAGTTTCTCAAAGCTGTTTAAAAATATTTAAAGAACAAAACCACGGTACGCTTATTTTTACCGGAGCCAGTGCTTCGTTACGTGGAAAGCCTTTTTTCGCAGCTTTCACTATGGGGAAATCTGCCTTGCGGACTTATGCGTTAAATTTAGCTCAAATTTATAAAACTCAAGGCATTCATATTGCTCATGTCATTATTGATGGAATGGTGGATGGCGACAGAATTAATAAAGCTTTATTTGGTCTAGGACGTTTCATTCGTCTCACACGGGGGACGGGTGGACTCAATATTAATGCCATAGCCGACAACTATTGGATGCTCTACCAGCAAAGCCCTGAGCTTTGGACACATGAGCTAGATTTACGCCCATACCAAGAAAAATTTTGAGAGACTCATATGCTAAAAACAATATTTCAGAAGTTTCAAAAAAAGCAGGGCTGTGTAGTTATTGCAGGTCATGATATAGAACTACTTGACCAGAACTTTGTAATTTTAGACAAAAATGAGCAATCTCCATTGCATGTCTATCAAGCTGTACATGATTCTAGCGTTCAGAATATACAAGTAAACCGTGTAAATGATGGCATAACGAGTGTCCGTTTAAACTTGGTGAATACTGAGCATTTAAAAAGTTTACTAAAATATATTGCCAGCCATAGTCATAGCATTGAGTTATGCGTGTTTCAGCCAAATTTTTCATCTGCGCCAAATATTGAAGCTTTATCTTTAGAAGAAATTGAGCACAGTTGGCAAACAACGGGTTTAAGCGCAGCGAGCGTGTCACAAGCAGTGATTAAACCAATGTTAAAGCAGCAGCGGGGCACTGTTATTTTTCTTGGAGCGCCATCTAATAACTCCACTCACTACGATGTGTTAAGCCAAAGCATGTTTGCGAGTATTCGAGCGTTATCGCAGTCATTGGCAAGAGAGTTTCAGCCCAAAGGAATACACGTGACATATTGTATGGTGGAAAAATGGGATGGGCAAAACCAGCACTTTATTTCATCTGTTAAACAAGTCTGTCAGCACATCTATCAACAACCTAACACTGCATGGAGTCAAGAGCTTAGCGTGTCTTGAGATTTTACTTTCGAGTGTTCTTAAAATAGAGTACTGCTTTGGAATGACAACAGAACAATAATTTTGAAGGTACTTAAATGTTAAATATTAAGAATATTCAACAAACGGTTAAAGTAGCGACTACAGTGGCAGCTTTGATGTGCTTTTCTTCACTGGCACAAGCATATCAATATGAGCAAACCGCGCGTTTAATTAACGAACGTTTATCTTATATGAAAGATGTTGCAGGCTATAAGGCAGAGCAGCATTTACCGATTGAAGATTTAACACAAGAAAAGAAAGTACTCGATCAATCGCTTTCTGAAGCTGACGCTTTTGGGCTTAACAGCGAAACAGTAAAGCCATTTATAGTGGCGCAAATGGATGTGGCTAAAGCAATCCAGTACCGTTACCGCGCCGACTGGTTGTCGAGTCCGGAAACCAACTGGAAGCCTCAAGACTTAAGCGAAGTACGCGTAAAAATTAGCGCTTTAAACACGGAGCTGCTAAAAAATATCGCCTATGAACTTAAGAAAAATAATAACAAAGCACCTCATGGCTGTAGCTATATGTGGCCTGTTCAGCATCCTCAACTTAAAGAAGCTGACAAAAGGGCTTTATGTGTAACATTGAATAAAATCAAATTAAAACAATGAACCACCCAAAGCCCTCTCTATAAGTAAATTATTCAATCAACATTAAATCGGCAGTATTGGCAGATTTAAGTGGTCGTAAAGCAAAGGTTGAACGCGTGTGGCGAATTCCTTTAATCGAGTAGAGCTTTTTACGTAAAAAACGTTCGTAATGCTCGGCATCTTTTACGGCTACTTTCACCAAATAATCATAGTCGCCCGTAACTAAATGCGCTTCGACCACTTCCGGAATATCTGCCAAAGCCTCGCTAAAGTTTTCTAACATTTCATCATCGTGGCGTTCTAGGGTAATTTCAATAAAAAACAACTCATGAATGCCAATCGCTTTGGGGTTTACGTTTACGGTATAGCCTTCAATAATTTTTAGACTTTCTAAACGTTTGAGTCGAGTCCAGCAAGGCGAAGATGAAAGCCCGACTTCTTCGGCGAGCTGTGCAACCGTTAAACGGCCATTTCTACGTAAGGCAGATAATATTTTCCGATCTATGCGATCTAGTGTGTATTCTGTGCTGTTCAAAATATAAACCAAAGAAGATTCTTCTGTTAATTTTAAATATACGTGATTTTTATGCTGATATCATTTAAAAAAACTGAAAATTCAGTAAACATTTTGAGCGACACAGCCATACACTATTTCTATGCATCGGACTCTACTGGATAGGAGTTGTGATGAAGCAAAGAGCACTGTTTCAGTAAGGGTGACTAAACAGTGCTCTTTGCGGATCTTACCCAAAAATCAAATATCAGGAATTTTTGATTCATACATTAGAATCATCAAATATTGGTTAAATAATAAATATATTCTTATTGATCATAGCGCTCATCTTTCCAAGAATCTTATTAAATCTCCTAAATGGCTAAATATTATTATTGAAAGTCAAAAAAAGGCATACTTTAATTCCTAATCAAAGTACTAATTTAACAATTAAATAAGCGAGTAAAATAAATAATATATACTTGTTAAAACTTAATCACATAATTTTAATAAGGTGATTAAATATTCGAAAGAGAAGAAGGTTATCCTGTTTTCTTTATTATTAATAGACACTTAGTGATAATTATTATTTAATACGCCCGTAATATTATGACTAATACTTTTAATAACTTTGTCGGGGAAATAATGCGTAATTTTTTAGTAACGATTTTCACTTTATTAGTAGGAACATCAATTTATGCGAGTCAAGAATCTAGAAATCTTCTAGAGCAAACACAATGCGAAAAAGCAGTAGAGCTCCATGGTTTTTTAAGCCGAGCTCAACTTGACTGTAACTATCACTATTATTCAGAAGAGTTAAAAGAGGCTGCCGCAAAATGTACTAAACATGATCTCGGCGAAAAATATGGTAGAGAGGTTATGAAATTTGGGATGAAGGAATTTGAAGAGCGGAAGAAAGAGGATACACAAGGCCACTTTTGTCATAAGGTTTTAAAAGAATTTCCAAAATATATTAAACAATAAAAAAATAAGGTTTTAAAAACCTCTTCTAGCAAGCCGATAAGATGGATTTAATTATTCATTTTATCGGTCTATAAATTTACTAGTTAAATTAGAGAATAATTCTTAAAAAATTAGCTAATATAAAACTTCACCTTGTTTTAGATCTAACAACAATCATTTTTTAGTTTGAATCCCTTATTGTAACCATAAAAATAACATTTCCTTCCTTGGATTAGCCGTTCGTTATGTATTATGGAGGAAAAATAAGCATCAGTCGGCATTCCAAGTCTTAATTAATATAGCGGAGTACATTTTAAGTTTACTTATATTTTTAAATTTCAAAAATAAAAGATTCTAGAATGGATGACTAAATCTTAAGTAAAGTTATTTTATAGAGTTTTTAAAGCTTTATTTCTAGCCAATATCACATTGACACCTAAAACCCCTCCGATTATCCTTTGCCTGCTGGCCTACATCGCCAGTCGGTTTTGACAGACCGTAACTCGTAGCGAATTGTAGTTCTACTATAATTCGTTAGACCCTTGCGTCCCCTTTCTTTGCGGTAGGATGATCTGCCCCCATAAAGTTGGACAGTTAGTTAAGCAGTTTTTATAAACTGGTTTCTATATTGTACAGGGGATAAACCTTGTAGCTTCACCTTGATTCTCTCATGATTAT
>NZ_JAHIBY010000012.1:0-130566 GCF_024151445.1 Acinetobacter sp. UC24323
TGCAATCGCAGCAGTTAAAGTTGTTTTACCATGGTCAACGTGACCGATTGTACCCACGTTTACGTGTGGTTTATTACGTTCAAACTTGGCTTTAGCCATGATGATCTTCCTCGTTTACGTCGAACCACCTACAAATGGCGCTGAGCTAACTCAGTTTATCGACATATCGCCTAAAAAAACTAGACACCTAATACTTGAAAAGCAGACTATATAGCCTGCTTTTTGAAAACTTTGTGGAAATCCACATTAAACTTTAATATCTGGAGCTCTTATCGAGATTTGAACTCGAGACCTCTCCCTTACCAAGGGAGTGCTCTACCACTGAGCTATAAGAGCGACTATCCTTCGATGGAGCGGGAGACGAGGATCGAACTCGCGACATGCAGCTTGGAAGGCTGCCGCTCTACCAACTGAGCTACTCCCGCAACGTTGGTAATAACCACTTCACTCGAAGTTTAGAGATGGTGGTGAGAGAAGGATTCGAACCTTCGAAGCTTTCGCAACAGAGTTACAGTCTGCCCCCTTTGGCCGCTCGGGAATCTCACCAATATCGCACTTATCTACAGTGCCGTTCTTTACTCAATTAACTTAACACTTTAAAATGGTGCCGGCACACGGATTCGAACTGTGGACCTACTGATTACAAGTCAGTTGCTCTACCAACTGAGCTATGCCGGCGTTTCTTAGTGTTTCGTACGTTTCGTATCGGAACGGTGTGCAGTTTAGCAAAACTTCCAAACGATGCAAGCGGTTTTTTTAAAAAAACCGCTAAAAACTCATAAAATCAATCCGTTTGATGATAATTCAACCGCTTTGATCACTGCGCGAGCTTTTATTTGGGTTTCATTCCACTCAGATTCTGGATTTGAGTCAGCAACTAGCCCTGCACCAGCCTGTACATACACCTTTTTATCACGGATAACACAAGTACGGATTGCAATCGACATATCCATTTCACCATGCCATCCCAAATAACCAACAGCCCCGCCAAAAACTCCCCTTTTCACAGGCTCTACTTCATCAATAATTTCCATTGCACGAATTTTTGGGGCACCTGATAACGTTCCTGCCGGAAAGGTGGCTTTAAATACATCAAGTGCATCGATATCATCACGCACTTCACCTTGTACATTTGAAACAATATGCATGACATGTGAATAACGCTCGATCACCATTTGATCCGTGACTTGGACTTTACCTATTTTCGATACGCGCCCTACATCGTTTCGCCCAAGATCAATCAGCATTAAATGTTCAGCAATCTCTTTTTCATCAGACAGCAAATCTTTTTCTAATGCTATATCTTCTTCTTTAGTTTTACCGCGCGGTCTAGTTCCTGCCAAAGGTCGAACTGTAGCAATACCATTTTCTAAACGAGATAAAATTTCCGGTGACGAGCCAACAATATGAAATGGTTTTTTATCAGTAATCGTTTGCCCTTGAACCAAGAATAGATAAGGTGATGGATTTAAATGACGTAATGCACGGTAAACCTGTAAAGCTTCTCCATCAAAATCAGAAACCATACGCTGCCCAGGTACAACCTGCATCACATCGCCTGCACGGATATATTCTTTAACCTTCTCTACCGTCTCTAAGAACTTTGCTTTACCAGTAATTGATTCAAAATGCGGAGGCGTATGTGGTCGCGCTTGCATACTAACTGGAGTCGCCAACAACTGTTCTAATTGATCTAATTTTTGTTGAGCGTCTTCATAAGCATTACTCTGCTCTGTATCCGCATGCACAATTAAAAATAGCGTATCTTTAAGATTGTCAAAAACAATGACTGTCTTTGAGAGCATCAACCATAAATCTGGCAGCGTAATCGGATCAGCCGCAGGTACATTCTTTAAACGTGGCTCGATGTAGCGGACAGCATCGTAGCCCAAATAACCCACCAAGCCGCCCGTAAAACTTGGTAAGTCTGGTAAGAGTTTAGCCGTAGGAACTTTAAATTGTTTTTGGAATTCACGGATATATTGGAATGGGTCTAGACAATTTTGCTGTGTTACTGATCCGTCAGCATGTTGTATAGATAAAACGCCAACGTTACAGGAAAAAACTGTTGATTCGCCTAAACCAATCATAGAGTAGCGCGCCCAGTTTTCGCCCCCTTCAACAGACTCAAATAAGTAAGCCTGTGTTTGATCCTTAAAACGAGCAAAAACAGATAATGGGGTTTCTGTATCCGCTAAACGTTGACGATAAACAGGAATAGTATTGTAACCAGCAGCCTTAAGTTGCTCGAATTGCGCTAATGTTGTCATGAATCTTCTCTAATATGGTTTCGATTTAAAAGTGTGTTTTTCTAGATTCGGTTTAGACACGCCATCGAAAAACCATACGCTTATTCATTCTTATCTCCATTTTCTTCATTAGACAATCAACTCAGCAAGACTATCAACAACTTGCTGAGGTTGGCAATCATAGATATTCTCTCCATGATTATAGCCATAGCTAACCACAATACAATCAATTCCAGCACGACGTGCAGCTTCAATATCATTACTTGAGTCACCAATCATCAATGATTGTGAAGCAGATATTTTTAGGCTTTCCATGCAATGCAATAATGGTAGTGGGTGCGGCTTTCTTTCAGGTAAGCTATCTCCTCCAAGTACAACTTGAAAATAAGAAGAAAGCTCTAGCGCATCCAGTAACCCTTGAGCAAGTTTGACAGGCTTATTAGTCACACATGCCATTTTGATATTCAAAGTTTGGCAATGTTTTAAAAACTCAGGTACACCTGGGTAAATTTGAGTATTCACACACAGCTCCGCACCATATACCTCTACAAATTTCTGTAATAAAACTTTATGTTGTTCAACATCTAATTTTCCAAATATATGAAGCAGAACACTCTCACAAAGTTTTGAAGCCCCTTTACCTACCCATTCCCGTATTTGTGCTTCTGTTACCAATGGCCAACTGAGTGATTGCAGACTTAAGTTCATAGACCGATATAAATCGGCAGCGGAGTCAACCAACGTTCCATCTAGGTCAAATAAAATTAAATCGCGCTTACTTAGTTGTGCAACAGACATTTTCTTCTACTCAAAATTAAAAAGGCATGCGTTTAGCATGCCTTGATTGTAAAAGCACCAACGAATTATTTAAAGAATAACCACGCCAATACAGCTAAAATCACTAAAATAATAATGGTCACTAGACCAATAGATGCATTCTTCTGCTGCTCTTTCTCTTCAGCAACTCGAGAAACTGGCTCCTCAATAGCAACAGGAGTTTGTTCTGGCTGAGGATGAATATCCACCCCTTCAGGAATCGGTGCTGGTTTTGGTACAGAAACTCGCTGAGGCATTCCATCACGACTCACTTCAGTTTCTGCTGCACGCTCCGCAATACTTGGCATACCTTGATCACTTAAATCTTGTGTCGGTGCAGTTTGTACTGGCTCCACCTCAATTTCAGGTAAATCAGTATTTTCTTGTGCAGGGGCGAAAACTGAAAATTTTAAACTTGCGAATTGAACAATATCACCATCATGCAACTGTTTTTCTTGCTCAATACGAATATCGTTCACAAACGTACCATTCGATGAATTAAGGTCTTGCACCCATAGCGCTTGATCTTTTAACAGCAATGCTGCATGGCGTCGTGAAATTTCAGCAGCCTGTAGTAATAAATCGGCATCTTGATGACGTCCCACCAACATATCACGATCAACATTAATTTCTTGGCCAGTAAATTCACCAGTAATTGCTTGTAATTTCCAAGTCATGCCTATGTCCTATTCATTTTTTATTAATCATAACATGCTACTACGGCGCTGTGCTTGGACGCAGTGTCGTTGTTGTTACTGTATTTTTAGTACGATTAATTTCAGGATCAGGCAACTGTAGGGTTTGCTTTTGGACGGTAGGTTCTACAGCTACCGGCGTAGTTATGGTCGAACTTTTACCACCTGATGGAACCTGTTGGTAATTTTTTGGCTTGGAGGCAATACTCGGCGGGGTCATTTTTTGGTTATAAATATCATCAACTTGCTCAGGTAATTTTGCAAAGTTGCCATTTTTATCCATAGCCAATTGCAAGCTATAAAGTTGATTATAGCGCTGCTGAGATAAACGGCGTACATCATTTGCATCGCCCACAATTGTTGGGTGAATAAAAACGAGAAGGTTACGTTTTACATTGCTTCTGTTATCTGATCGGAACAATCGCCCAACATAAGGAATACTACTTAAACCAGGTATACCTTGTCTTGAAAGCGAAGTGTCATCCGACACCAAACCACCTAGCACCACAGTCTGCCCATGCTCGGCTAAAACAGCTGTTTTAATAGCGCGTTTACTTGTCACCAAGTCAGCTGCTTGCCCACGGCTATCTTGAACAGCAGAAACTTCTTGCTCTACTTCTAAACGAACAGTACCCCCTTCACCGATATGTGGAACAACTTTCAAGGTCACACCGACATCTTTACGCTCAACAGTTGTATAGGGATTGATACCTGTACTATTGGTAGTAACCGACCCTGTGACAAATGGAACGTTCTGACCTACAACAATATAAGCTTCTTCATTATCCATCGTCACAATGGACGGTGTCGAAAGTAAGTTTGATTTAGTATTGGTTTTGAGAGCCTGAATTAGTGCACCATATGCCTTACGAGAATTATCAAAATTGCCCAATCCTAAAGTCGCACCATTACCTTTATTAGCTCCATTAGCGATAGCAGATGCAGCTCCAGCCGAACCACCCGATAAATAACCAGCAGCGATAGAAGATAAACTCGCCCCTACATTACTAAAGCTAAGTAAACCAATCCCACTAGATAAATCACCGAGTGCCCATTGAATTCCAAGTTGATCTGCATCATCTCCAGAGACTTCAATAATTGCGGCCTCAATAAGCACTTGTTGACGACGAACATCTAGTTGTTGAATCGCTGATTCAATTTCACGCATTAATTGGGGATCAGCTTTAACTACTAATGAGTTCTGAGCATTATCTGCAATAATACTCACACCGTTTTGATTAAAGCTGGTGATATTATTCTGATTACTACTGTTCGAATTACCGTTTAGGTTAATTGCAGGAGTTGAAATTGAGGCACCATTTGAACCCGATGTATTTGAACCAGAATTCTGGTTATTACCAATTAAACTATTAATCGGATTCGATGAGTTAGATGAATTATTACTATTATTCGATGAAGATACTGCCTGTCCTGTGACTAAGCCTTGCAAAATTTCAGACAAGTTTTTAGCACTGGCATACTTCAAACGGAAAACTTTTAAGCCACCTAAACGATCTGCAGAAGGTACATCCAGCATCTCAATCATATGACGAATACGTTTACGTGTTTGTGGATCACCTTTTATTAAAATACGGTTTGTCCGATTATCAGCAATAATACGAATACGGGCACCACTAAAATCTTTAGATGCGCCTGTTGCGCTCATCGCTTCAAGCTGGGTAATAATTTCTTCTGCTTGGCTCGACTGAAGCGTGATGGCTTCAATATCATTTTGCCCAGTTCCATCCAAGTTACGAATAATATTTTCAAGTTGATAAATATTCGCAGCTCTATCAGAAACAATAAGTGCATTGGTTCCTGCAATTGCCGCCATATGTGCAAATTGCGGCATTAAGGGACGGAGTGCTGGAATTAAGTCATTTGGATTAGTATTTTCCAGCCAAATCACACGTGTAACGATTTGATCACCACGGACCCTATTTCTAGAATCATAAGGAATTCCCGAGTTTTTAACATTGCTATCCGGTACAAGCTTAATGGTATTACCAGAAGGAATTGCAACCACCCCGTTTACATTTAAGACCCCAAGAAATAGGTCATAAACTTCATCTTTATTTAATGGCTTATTAGAAATAACCGTGACATTACCACGTACTCTCGGATCTACAGCGAAGTTCTTTCCTGTAATGTCTGCAACTTCATTAATAAAGGCAGTTAAGTCAGCATCACGTAAATTGATCTTCCATGTTTGGGCATAGGCACTGCTAGTTACTGTCGCAATCAATGGGGCTGCTGCAAGTAATGCCCAAAGTGGACGTTGATGATTCAATAAAGCCATAACTCGCGATATTTCCTAACTCTTATGGTGACGTGTTATCACTAAAAATTTTGTTGTATGGTCATCACTTGATCACCACGTTTTATTTCTATTTTTACTTGCCCTGCTCGACGAGCCTGCTCAAGTAATTGCACATCCGTTTGCCCTTGCCCAACCGTTTGACCATTCAAAGAGACAATTCGATCGCCAGGCCTTAAACCTAACTTATTTCTAAGTGCAGTCGGTGTACGTTCTGTAACTTCATAGCCTTCACCTGAGTTACCACTTACCCCTATATCTCGGAGGTACTGCTCTCGGTTACCTTGCATCTGCTGGATCGCTTGTCCCAATGCCTGTTGGGCCGTATTCATAGGCTCTGTAGGTTGAGACGGTGTAGCACTTTGTTGTGAAGCATCCGGAGTCATCGGTTGATATAAACCATTTGGCAAACCTTTGAACTGAAGTTCACGGGTACTGCCATTTCCTTGACTCAACACAACATGATCCCAATACACCTCTGCCAATTGGTAAGAAGTTGAACCAATGGTTTCACCAACTCGATAACGCTCAGCAGTATTATCAATTTTAATAACAGCAGAGGAAAACCGGTTTGGATAGCCGACCATTACACCCTGCAATTCTAAATTCACGCTTTCTTGAGCCGCATTGGCAGAAGGTTCGTTAAAAAGTGAAAAAGTACTAATATTTGGTATTTGTGGTTGTTGAGAACCGAGTTCTACCCGATCAAATTGCATCAGTTGAGGAGGCGCAATCACCAACCAAAAAAATGAAGCGAGTTTCCAGCATAACCACAAAATTAAAATGGCAAGGACCACTACACTCAGTCGATCTAATTTTTGCCATTGCAATTGCTGTAATTTATCAATCCATACTTTCATTAGTTACCACCTTGTAATAATGGTTGGCGAGAACTAATGACAAAAGTATCCAAACCAGCTTTACCGTCATATGATGGAACATTGAGTAATAAACGCTGTGTGAGCTGAACATCCAGCATCATATTGGCATCTAGTAAAAGATTGGCCATTTTTTGATTACGCTGATCACGGATGTCCACTTGTAGCTGTCCGTTCTGGTCAGTTAATTGCCCACTTAAAGAAGGCATATTCATACGATCTTGACGATCACCAATATTATAAATGAGCGCCCCACCACCCCAATGCAATTGCCCATCAACTGCCGCAAAGCCTTGCTCTTTTTTATAATTAAATTGGATATCTTTAAGTTGAATACTGTTTACAGGCCATTGCCAATTTACAATTTGCTTCAGTGTTTCTGGAGCAATCTGGCCATTCATATCCCTTACAATAACTTTTTTTCCAAAACCATACGCCATAATCCCCGTTAATTGCGTATTACCACTATGAATATCAACATCTGCAGCAAAGCGTAATAAAAGTAAGTCTAGCGGTCTCGTTTTCCAGTGGATAGTGCCTCGTAACGCCCCACGGTGCCAGTCTGCCTGCCCCTGCCAGATGTTGCCACTTACATTATGGACAGTTTGATTATTCTTTGAAAATTTAGAGATAAGCCAAGTCGCCGGAATCTGTAAAATAATAAAAATTAAAAATGCAATGAGGGCAAAAAACCACCACTTCCATTGCTTAGACTTTTTCTTCATTCAGCCTTACCAACATGCAAATTATCATCCTTATATGAGAGTTCCTCTCTAGTCTGACATTATGCATACTTTTTCAACATCGCCAATTCACTTCATATAAAAAAACCAAGCAATCGGGCTTGGCGTCTCGCTAAAGACTATAAGTTGAACGTATGACAAAATCATGAAAATTACGATTGATCTTGCTAAATGAAAATTTAGTCTCAACAATGCTCTTAATTAGGAACTCAAGCACCTTATTGAATATTCATATTTAAAATAAAATTTTTTTAATTCTTTTAAAAATAAAAAAGCCAAGCAGAATCGCTTGGCTTTTTAAGAGGCAATACAATTAGATTAAGAAATCTTCAAGTTTTGCACCTTTTTCAATTTCAGCAACTAACCAACGTGGTTGTTTACCGCGACCAGTCCAAGTCTCTTCAGCATTGTTTTTGTTACGGTAACGTGGTTCTACAGATTTACGTGTTGTTTTCTTACGTTTTTGAGCGCCAAATTCTAGAAGCTGTTCAACACTAAAACCTACATTTTCAGCAATTTCGATAATTTGATTATAAGCATCTTCGATTGCTTGATCTTTTTTGCTTGCAATTAAAGCTTCTGCTTCTTCTTGTAAGCGTTTTAACTCTTCAACAGATAATTCACTAATATCCGGTTTCATTAATAAATACTCCAGTCTTACTGACAATTCAAATAATACAGACAAAATTTAAAAACATTAAATCATAACCAATAGTATTTATAATCTATTCAATAAGCAATAGTTTGAAAGTCAAGTTCATCAGAATAACGCTATAAATTTACTTTTTAATTACATTAGTAATTATAATTGTAATATATTTTCTTAATATTTATTTAAGCTAAATGTATTAAATCATGCCCAACTGATTTTTCTAATTCAATAATTTTACTTTTTACTTCACTTGGTATTTCACATTTTAATCCTGTCATTTTATTCACACAAACCATAACTGCTTCACCTGTAGCAACGATTTGCTGCTGAGATTCACTCCATAATATATAAGCCATACGGAACGCGCTCTTACGTAGCTCTTCTACACGAACCCCTACTTTCAATACATCTGGATAAAACACAGGTTTTAAATATTTGCACTGACTTGAAGCAACAACAGTATATATATTTGGAGTCAATATATTTACATTTTCCATATATAAAATACGTGAGCTTTCAATATATCTATAATATTGCACATTATTGACATGACCAAAAGCATCCATATCTCCCCATGCTACTTTCTGGTCGTATATTACAGGGTAGACAGACAGTTCTTTCATTTTTACCTCAGATTTTAAATTTTAAAAAATTCGCATCATTTTCAAAGATTAGGTTTAACTGTTTGATTAACTCATCATCTTCTTTTAAAGTTGATTTAATACGTAAATAGCTCATTAAAATATTATCAGGGTATAAACTTAATAATATTTCTGCTTCAGCTTGACGACCTGTTGCCATGTAAACATGCCATTTTGCAAATGTTAAAACTGGCAAATTCATATATTGAGATTCAAATTGATTAATCTTTTCTTCGACATCGGCATAGTCAGGAACCTGCTTAAGCAATTGTTGCTGAAACCATAAGTAAAATACGTCCGGATCGAATTGCTCTTTGAGTAAATGCAAGGTTAATGCTTCATGCTGAATACTCATTTCTGGCATACGGGCCAAAAGTTTTAACCATAACAATTTACTGCTATAAGGTCTGGTTTGAATTTCTGACTCTAAATCTAGATAGCGCTGTTGCAGTGCTTGTAAATCATCAATTGAAGCTTGATCAAACTGTTGAAGAAGTTGTTGTAGCCATAAATCACGATGTTCAGCGTCCAACAAACCATATTTCATAGAACGCAAGTATACCCATGGTTGTTGTAAAGCAAGCTGGCCCCAAAGCGCCGTTAAACGTTGTTGATATGCTGTCTCAATTTCTTCAAGCCATGGCGATAACTGATGCTGATATAAAAACTCAAGATGGGTTAAGGCACGTTCAGCTTCGTTTTGTGCCAAGAATATTTCAATACGCTGTAATTCTGCTAACTCAAAAGCCATTGGTGGGGATTGATCCAAGGCCTCTAAAGCTTTTTGGTAATCTCCACTTAAAACTAGAAATTTGGCATCAATAATATTTTTTAGAAGGCCTGATTGAGTAAAAACACGTTCGATAAATACCCGTTGATCTTCAGCAGCCTCTAATAACCAGACAATACCTAATTGTTCATACGGATGAAGGTTTTTAAACTGAAAAATATTCTCTCTCTTTCTTTGTTCCCGAGAAGAATAACGCTTAATCCAAAGCCATATCACCTGAGCAATAAAGCTCATCACAACAAACGTAAAGACTAATCCCCATACATTTGTTTGCAATTGCAATTGCCGCCAGTAAATATAAACATATCCCATACCATAGCCATAACTGAATAAAGCCAAGGCTGCGAAAAGGACTAAGCTAATTAAAAAGTAAACCCACAGGAGATGCTTCATATGTCCTCCTTATGAGCCGATTAGACCAAGTGTCGATAATTTAGGAACAGGCACTACAGATAAATGTGCCACTTTAGCAATACGGTTTTTGAGTTGTTGGCTAGTCGCATCGGGTAATTCATTTAGTTTGTGCATTACTGTCTGCAACTCATTTTGATATTCAGCCATTTTTCCTTGGTTCAAAGCTTGCTCAGCAATTAATAGCCTTAATTGCACTTCTTTAAGCACTACACTTCGGTTCATTAAATTAATAGACGGCGTTTCTACTTTCTCAATACGGAACCATTTTTTCCACCATGACACAGCCTCGGATTGGTCCATCTCAAATTTAGGCTGTTTTAAGGCTTGCTGAATATTTTTATCAATATTCTGGAGTAAATCATCAATGAGTTGATGTCGCTGATTTTGAGCAAGTACAAACTGTTGAATAGCCTGCTTATCTTGCTCAAGAGCCTGATTTAAGCTGTGTTGTAATGCAGGAGCAATTCCATATTGTGGTAGGGTTTGCTGTAGTTGGGTTAGATGATCTACAGCATAAATAAATTGCTGTTGGTCAATTGCAAATTGGATTAACTCTAATTTTTGTTTAATTAATACGGTCGGTGCAATTCCGGTTTGAACAATTTCAGTCGTTGCTAAAGGCGTTGTTTTAGAATTATGACTTGGTTGATTTTGAATTTGTCTTTGCAAAGCAACCAATTGATCATTCAAATTGGCATATTGCTGTTCAGATTGCAGCAAGTTTTGCTGAAGTTCAGGGACGGTACGAGAAATTTGCCACATATCGTAGCTGAGCTTAGCCACCCAAGCGATGCCCAGCAAAATGATGATAGAAACAAGTTTTCTCATACGAATCCTTATAATGCCTGAATGTGATGAATCATCCCCGAAGGCGATAAATTTTCAAGTTGAATAATGTGAAAATGAGCTTGTTGCTGATCGCGATAGTCTTTAACAAGTTGAAAAAGGCGTGGTCCTAAAACTAAATATACGCAATCAGGTTGTGCCTTATTTTTTAAACAAAGCTCTAACCAGTATTTCCAGCTCGCCTCACTGGTAATTAAGACGAGCCATTTATCTAAATTATAATTTGAATTCTGTGTCAGATGTTTGAATGTCGAATATGAAGCTTGCGGACACTGCCGGCGATATAGAACAAAATTTAAAATCTGAATTCCTTGCTGTTGCAAAGTTTCCATCATAAATTGACGGCCGCCTTCACCTCTCCAAAAAGCCACACTACCTGATTTTTTCATACAATGAAGGAGAGGTAAGTTAAGCATCCCCTCGGAAGTTTCAACCTCAGGAACATGCGCTTCAATCCCATAGTCGTGAAGACGATTAGCCGTCGCTTGCCCAACCGCAATCCATTGAATATGTTTTAGCTCATCTATTTTTAAACCACTTTGTGTTAAATACTGCATCCCCACATCAACAGCAGTAGGACTAACCACTACAATCGCTTGTGCACCAGTTAACTGCTGATAGAGTTGAGAGAGTGATTCTGAAAAAGGTTGAGCAACCAGTTCTAAAAGAGGTAAAGACTCGACCTGAAACCCCTTCTTCTGCAAAGCATGAGTTAATTCAGCCGCACGCGAGTCAGGTCGGGTATTAATAAACAACATAGCGTTAGTAAAGAGCCTTTAATAAATCACCAGCGCCTTGATCAAGTAAGTTCCGAGCAAGGTTTTCACCTAATTGCTGAGCATTATTCGCTTCATCTGTAAGCTCAGCCCGTAATAATGTTTGCCCATCAACACTACCTACACGGCCTTCAATATGAATTTTACCATCTTGGAGTGTTGCATAACCTGCAATCGGCACCTGACAACCACCTTCAAGATAAGCATTGAATGCTCGCTCAGCACGTACACATACATCTGTCTCTGGGTGTAGAAGTGGCTGAATTAAAGCCAACACTTCTTGGTCATCTGCACGGCATTCCAAACCAAGAGCGCCCTGTCCCACCGCAGGCAAACTTACACTTGGCTCGATACAGTGGCGAATGCGTTCTGCCAATCCTAAACGTTTTAAACCAGCACTCGCCAAGATAATAGCATCATATTGACCATCGTCTAGCTTCGCTAAGCGGGTACCGACATTACCACGTAAATCAATAATTTGTAGATCTGGACGTTGTTTTAAAATTTGTGATTTACGACGTAAACTTGAGGTGCCAACTTTTGCTCCTTGCGGCAAATCAGCAAATTTTTCAAAAGTATTTGAAACAAAAGCATCTAACGGATCTTCACGTTCGCAAATTACGGCCAAAGTTAAACCTTCTGGTAACGCCATCGGAACATCTTTCATTGAATGTACAGCAAGGTCCGCACGACCATCTAAAAGTGCTGCTTCCAATTCTTTAACGAACAACCCTTTGCCACCAATTTTTGCTAAAGGTGTATCTAAAATTTTATCGCCTTGCGTGACAAACTTAACCAACTCCACCGTTAAATCTGGGTGAAGCTCCTGTAAACGGGCACGAATATGTTCTGCCTGCCAAAGAGCAAGTGGGCTTTGTCGTGTAGCAATTTTCAAGGTTTTCATAAATTCAAGCATAGGCTGGTCAAACAATACACCCTAAACTTAACTTGATCCCTTAAAATTGCAAGTAAAATCTCACAAGCAAAAATAAGATGAATACAGGTTAAAGTTGGTGTATCCGTTCTCTAAGGGTAGATAAATGACGGCGGCTTACGGAAAGTCTTTCATCTAAGCCACGTAAGCGAACCTGATATTGGCCCGAACTTACTAGCTCTAAACCATCTAAATAAGCAATCGAGACCAATGCATTACGGTGAATACGGATGAACTGATCTGCGAACTCAGTTTCAAGTTCTTTAAGTGTTTCGTCAATCAATACGCTGCCATTTTTATGACGTACCGTGACATATTTCTGATCTGCTAAAAAGTAATAGATATTTTCAACAGGAATTAGCTCAACCCCACGATAGGTTTTAGCAGCAATTTGATGACGTTGTGTTTTTAAATCCTGTAAAAGCTCAGGTTTAGGCAAAGCGCTGAGCTGTGCTTGTGTTAGCTGGGTTAATTGCTTAAATGTCTGCTCCAGCTCTTGAGGATCAATGGGCTTAAGAAGATAAGCTTGTGCTTGTGACTTAAATGCCTCCAATGCATGCTGATCATAAGCTGTGCAAAACACTATAGCAGGTCGAGGATTAAGTTGGCTTAATTGCTCAGCACAGACGAGACCATTCATACCCGGCATCTGGATATCAAGTAAAATCACATCTGGGTGATGAAGCCGTGCCTGTTCCAAGGCATCTTGGCCATGATGAGCTGTTGCGACAACCTCATGTCCCATCTTTGAAACTAAACGTGACAATCGTTCCACTGCAAGTGGTTCGTCATCACAAATTAGCACCTTCATTCATCCTCCTTGTCACCGTTAACTTGGTCCATTTTTTTATGGTTAACTCTGACTGACTTATTATTTTGATTGGTATTGATAGCTCATAATAGTGGTATATAAAGCCTCACCCTTATATACCTGGAATCTCACTGAATTCCCATAATACGCTTTTAAGCGCTGTTTAACATTTTCAAGAGCGATTCCATGCCCTTTCCGTGAATTTATTGTATCGTGTGTATAAGGGTTGGTAATGACTATACTGACCTGATTTTGCAATATTTCAACCAATACCCCAATGGTTGCTTTACCCATCATTGGCTCTACCCCATGAAAAATACTATTCTCTAATAAAGGTTGTAATGTCAATAAAGGAATAGTGACCTGTTTTAATTGCAAAGGTTCAATTTCCACTTTCCATTCGACTTTTAAACGCTCGCCTAAACGTATTTGCTCAATCATTAAATATTGCTTACTAAGCTCAATTTCTTCATGCAAGCTCACTAATTTTAATTCTTGAAAACTCGCCCGAAACAGTCGTGACAGGCTAATTAACATACTTTCTGCTTTATCTGGATCTATCGTTATTAAACTCACCACATTATTTAGACTATTAAATAAAAAATGAGGATGAATGCGAGCCTGCATTGCCTGAATACGGGCATTTAATTCTGCATATTGTTGGTGTAACCATTGTTCTCGAACATATAAATAACGCAGACAAAAGGCCCCTAATAATATTCCATAACTTAAATATAAAGGGACATTGGTAAAATAAATGCTCCAGTCCTGCGCTATAACAGATGTTTTTTTCAAAACTCCAAACTGAAAAAAATTGCTTATTATGGTGGTTACCACAACTATCGCTTGCAGCATAACAAAGCCAATTACCAAAGCATATTTTTGCTGTAGCTGACTAAAAAAATCCTGAAAATGTTCAACCAATGCAAAAAAAGACAAAATCACCCAGTTAATAAAAATGATGTATTGTAAAAGACGTGAGCCGTTTAATGCATGCCAAGACTGCGCTTCAGCCAAAGCTAAAACCAGAGCTAAAACATTACTTGCGATAATTAATTCTAATAAATGTTGCCAACGATCAATTTTCGTAAAAAAATAGGAGGAATTTTGATTTCGATATGCTGTAGAAAACAACTTTGTTTGTTGAGCTTCGGCAAGTGATATACTCTTTTTTATTTTACTGAGCCACCATGACCACATCTTCAAATCCCCCTAATTCAGCAGCCCCAAACCAAACCTCAGGTATGTGGGGTGGTCGTTTTTCTGAAGCGACGGATGCTTTTGTAGCCGAATTTACCGCCTCTGTTCAATTTGACCAGCGTTTTTATAAGCAAGACATCGCTGGTTCTATTGCGCATGCTACCATGCTTGCGAAAGTTGGCGTACTGACAGAAGCAGAACGAGACGACATTATTGAAGGTTTAAGCACCATTCGTGCAGAAATTGAAGCTGGAACTTTTGAATGGCGTATCGATCTTGAAGATGTTCACATGAACATTGAATCACGTTTGACTCAACGTATCGGTATTACAGGTAAAAAACTTCACACTGGCCGTAGCCGTAACGACCAAGTTGCAACTGATATCCGTCTTTATCTCCGCGATGAAATTGACGACATTTTAGGCTTATTAGAGCGTTTACAAAAAGGTTTGTTGGGCTTGGCTGCCAAAAATGTAAATACTATTATGCCTGGCTTTACACACTTACAAACAGCTCAACCGGTAACTTTCGGCCATCACTTGTTGGCATGGTTTGAAATGTTAGTTCGTGATACTGAACGTCTTCAAGACTGCCGTAAGCGTGTTAACCGTATGCCACTTGGCTCTGCGGCTCTCGCTGGTACAACTTACCCGATTGACCGTGCTTATACAGCAGAGTTACTAGGCTTCGAAGCTGTATCTGAAAACTCTCTTGATGCTGTATCTGACCGTGATTTTGCTATCGAATTTAATGCAGCAGCATCTTTAATCATGATGCATTTATCGCGTATGTCTGAAGAACTTATTCTTTGGACTTCTGCACAGTTTAAATTCGTAAATATTCCTGATCGCTTCTGTACTGGTTCTTCAATCATGCCGCAGAAGAAAAACCCTGATGTTCCAGAACTCATCCGTGGTAAATCTGGCCGCGTATTTGGTGACTTAATTAGCTTACTTACGCTTATGAAAGGTCAACCACTGGCGTACAACAAAGACAACCAAGAAGATAAAGAACCTTTATTTGATGCCATTGATACCGTTCGTGGTTCACTCATGGCGTTTGCCGACATGATCCCTGCATTGGTTCCAAATGTTGAAATCATGCGTGAAGCTGCTCTTCGCGGATTCTCTACAGCAACTGACCTTGCTGACTATTTAGTGAAAAAAGGCGTTGCGTTCCGTGATGCACATGAAATTGTAGGTAAAGCTGTTGCATTAGGTGTTGCTGAAGAAAAAGATTTATCTGAGTTAACACTTGAGCAATTACAACAATTCTCTGACCTAATTACAGCAGATGTATTTGATAAAGCTTTGACACTAGAAGCTTCGGTAAATGCACGTGATCATATTGGCGGAACTTCACCAAAACAGGTTGAAGCTGCGATTGCACGTGCCCATAAACGTCTAGAACAGTTATACGCTTAAGGATACAAAATGAGTCGACAAGTATTTTGCCGTAAATACCAAAAGGAAATGGAAGGATTGGACTTTGCTCCGTTTCCTGGTGCCAAAGGCCAAGAATTTTTTGAAAATGTTTCTAAGCAAGCATGGCAAGAATGGTTACAGCACCAAACTACGCTAATTAATGAAAAGCGTTTAAACGTGTTTGAACCAGAAGCGAAAAAATTCCTTGAAGAGCAACGTGAGAAGTTCTTCAATAATGATGAAAGCGTTGAAAAAGCGGAA
The DNA here is from genome assembly GCF_024151445.1 of Acinetobacter sp. UC24323. Lineage (NCBI taxonomy): Bacteria > Pseudomonadati > Pseudomonadota > Gammaproteobacteria > Moraxellales > Moraxellaceae > Acinetobacter > Acinetobacter sp. UC24323. The sequence goes on from NZ_JAHIBY010000012.1 coordinate 16,448, forward strand.
GGCTGGAAACCAGAATAACAGGTTTATTCCAAGCCCATCATTTTTTAAAAAGGCAGGTTTATATACATAGACCTGCCTTTTTTTACGTGAAACTTACACAAACATATAAAGCCTTACATAGAGCGCACAGGACTCTACATGACATGAAATAGCTGAAACTTTAATATCAATTCATAGCAAGTAAGACACGATCCCTGTCGTGTTTTCTCTTAATGCACTTGATTTTCTGTCCTGAACTTCCCCCCAAAGTTCGGGACATTTTTTTATCTATTATTTTAAAAAAATAAAAAAGCCTTGTCTGAAACAAGGCCTTTAAATATCTCAGCTCACATATTACTTTTCGTGTACTTTTGCTTCAATTTCTTCAATTTTGGTATGACGTGCATCAAAGCCTTTTGCCATGTAAATGACTTGTTCAGCAATATTACGAGCGTGATCACCGATACGCTCTAAAGAACGTAAAACCCACATGACATTAATCACACGAGCAATATGACGCGGGTCTTCAATCATATAAGTCATTAAAGTACGCGTTGCCGACTGATATTCACGGTCGATGTCAGCATCAGCTAAAAGTACACGTAATGCTTGATCTGCATCTAAACGTGCAAAAGCATCAAGTGCGTCATGAATCATGACTCGTACTTGGTTACCAATATGACGTGTTTCCATATAGCCACGAGGAGAACCGCCCTCTTCACATAGATTTTGCGCAATACGGGCAATTTTTGCAGCTTCATCCCCAATACGCTCTAGGTCAGTATTGGCTTTACTCATGGCAATTACCATACGCAAGTCAATTGCTGCCGGATGACGGCGTGCCAAAATCAGCGTCAGCCCTTCATCAATATCACGTTCATATTGATTGACTGCATTATCTTTAAATTGAACATCAATTGCTAAGTTCGCATCTGTATCAAGTAAAGAATGAATTGCATTGGCAACCTGTTGTTCGACCAAGCCACCCATGGTCATAAACTTTGTGTTCACATCTTGCAAATCTTCATTAAATTGAGAAGAAATATGATGGCTTAACACCGGATTACTCGGACTCAAGGGAAGCCTCCAACATGATGGCGCAGGGATAAAATGATTGAGCATTAAAACACATCAATCATTAAATTTTTATGACAAAATTAAATTTCAGATAAAAGCATTTTTTTATTACTGATACGTTAACCAGCTATTTAATTCAACTAGATCTTTTTCTCCTAGCTGACCTACAGCCGCTTTTAAACGTAATACATTTAATAAATAGTCATACTGAGCATTAAGATAATCCTGTTTTGCTGAAAAAGCATTACGCTGCGCCAATAAAACATCGACCATACTTTTTAAGCCTTCGTTATAACTTGCTTTTGAAGCTTGAGAAACAAGTGCTGAAGAGTCCATTGCCGCCTTTCTTGCTTCAAGCTTTGCTCGGTCGGTATCTACCTGCATAAAAGCACTTTTCACATCGACATTGGCACGGCGAATGGCCGCATCAAGTTGGGCTTGCGCTTTATTTAACTCCACACTGGCTTTTTTAATAGAAGTTCGGGTCCGGCCTCCATTAAATAAGTTCCAGTTCATTTCTACCCCGACCTGATCAAACTTCCCATCAGTTGAAATCAGCGTTTCTGGCGTTTGTTTGGTATAACCATAACTCGCCACTGCATCTATCTGTGGATAAAGTGCAGCTTTTTCCACACGACGTTGATCTTCAGCATATCGCTTTTGTAAACGTGCTTGTTGAATCTTTAAATTTTGCTGTTGGGCTAATCCTAACCACTCATCGAGCTGTGCCGGATAAGGTTTTTGAAAGATAAAATCACTTCTCAATACAGCAAGCCTATCTTGATACGGACCAATATATTCAGATAGTTGCTCTTGAGCCAATAAAAGCTGCACATTGGTAGCAATACGGTTGGCTCGGGCATTTTGATATTGGGCATTTGCTTCACTCACATCACTACGTGCTACCAACCCTTCTTTAAGCTTGGCGTTCATCATATTGAGCTGTTCAAGCAAAGCTTTTTCTTCTTGTAAATATGCAGCGGTAAGTGCCTGTTGACGCAGTACATTAAAATAGGCTTCAGCTACATTTAAAACATGATCTTGTTTTTGCAGTCTTAAAGTAACTTCACTAAGAGCAACCGAAGTTTTAACCTGTTTATAACCTTCCCATGCATCCATACGAAAAAGAGGCTGACGGGCAGATAAAGTAGCCTGTTTGGTAGTCGATGTATTACTTACCAAAGCATCGGAAAGTCCTTCCTGATCAACACCAGGAAAATTTGAACGCTTTACCGTTTGTCGATTACGGGTAATATTTCCAGATAATGTAACTGTTGGTAGTAAAGCGCCTGTTGCTAAGCCTAAATTAAGCTGATCTGCTTCAAACTGTTGTTGATTCGCTTGCCACGTCGGATCATTTAGTTTTGCGCGCTCATAAGTTTCAACTAAATCTAGAGCAAAACTCGACGATGTAAAACTCCATAAACCCGCAACAAGCATTAATTTTATTTTCATTGTTTAAATCAACGATAAAACTTGGCTTTAAGACTAAGAAAAATTTAATTTAAACTCAAGCCAGTAAAAGTTTTCATTTTTTATGTATTTTCAGGCTTTGATAACATCAAAATACAAATGAAAATCAAAAACATACCTACCCACCCAATCCATGAGACACTTTCGCCAACCAAAACAATGGCAAAAATCGCTGCAACAAGAGGTTCAAATAAAGTTAAAGTGGTGGCTTTACTGGCATTTACAGTTTTTAACCCGAAACCAAAAAGCAAATAACCCAAAAACATAGGAATCAGCATCATATAGCCAGCAACAAGTAAATTTGTTGAACTTTGCAGTAGCCCACCACCTGTAATTAATAAAGTTGGAAGCAAGATGACTGCCCCACCACCCATAATCATGCCCATTGCAGCTTTAGCAGCAATACCCCGATCTATTAATCTTTTTGCAACCCATGAATAAAGTGAATAGGTTGCACCCGCTACCAGCCCAAGAAAAATACCAAAAATTTTATTCCATTCATTTGTACTCTCTTGTGCTGCGTGGCTTTCGCCCATAGATAATAAACTTACCCCCACAACACCCAACACAAAACTTAGGAACCACTTTTTAGATAAAACTTTACGGTCAAAGAATCGCTCTAAAACTGCTGCAATGAGTGGAGCCGAACCAATTGAAACCACCGTACCAATCGTAATTCCGGCATAATGCATGGAAGAATAAAAAGCTAGTGGATATATCCCAACTGCCACAACACCTAAAAGAATAATAGAAATATTTCGCCCAATAAATTGTCGGTGTTCCCGGATGGCCTGAGATGCAATCAATGCCTGTAAAAGCCCACCTCCCCCCATAGCAACCGCGCCAATTGCAAGTGGTCCGAGTGTTGGGGCAAATGCTGCGGCTGTGCCCGTGGTTCCCCATAAGAAAGAGGCCACTAAAATTGCAATAGTGCCACCATAACTACTATTTTTAATAAGGCTAATCATGTTGGCATTCTCGATCTAAAATATCTTCTGCCATTTGTCTCGCTAATTGAAGTTGACGGCTACTACCCTCTAAACCAGCTCTTGCCATCGACCCTTCTAATAAAAAAGAAAGTTGTGAGGCAATATAGCTAACACGCTGTAAATCTTTTAATAAGCGATTTAAATGCTCGGCAACAATTGCCTCAACTTGTTCTTTATGCTGTCTTACAGCATTTCGTCCTGAACTATTCGCTGGGAACTCTGCGGCAGCATTTAATAGCCCACATCCTCTAAAACCCTTTTCATAAGCAAACTCGGCATGATCTTGATAGGCATCAAATACGGCCAAAATAGCTTCTTTAGCTGTTTTTGTTTTTTCTAAACGCTTTTGATAAAGGTCTAACCACTCTTGATGTCGTGCAGCAATATAGGCATCAACAAGTTCACCTTTTGAAGAAAAATTATTGTAAAGCGACATCTTGGCTACATCTGCTTTAGCCGTAACCGTATTAATTCCTGTTGCAGTAATGCCATCGTTATAAAACAGTGTTGCCGCTGCATCGAGAATTTTCTGTCTTGCTGTTCTATCATTCATAGCTTTTACTTAAGTAGACCGACCTACCTAATAATAAAGATTTCTAACAGTGATGCAATCTTTTTAAGCGTTATAATTTGAGCAATATCAATTTCGATAAAAATATAAGATGAAAAAAATTCTAATGATGAGTATGTGCGGCGCACTACTTTTAGCTGGCTGCAATAAAACCTCACAGCAAGATCAAACTGTATCTAAAGAGCAAAAATCAACTGCGCAAAAGGCCACCGAACAGCGAGACAGTAGCTGCTTACAAATTATGGTAGCCATGCACACGATTAATCAGAACAGTAAAATAGAAGACTTAAATCAAATTAATGAAAAGCTTAAAAACTGTGTTCCTTCGTTAAAAAATGAGGAACAGCTTAAGCTAATTGATGCATCAACAACCATGTATCAACGTTTTCTTAAACAAGACTACACTGAAAAAACAGGGAGAGCTTTTGAAGCATTTGGCTATGCTGTTTTAGAACAGAAACAAGACCTTAAAAAGGTGATTCAAAGTCAGAAAAAGCTCTTCGCCCAACTGAGCCCGCGTGATCAATATTTACTTCAACATGAAGGCCAAGCCTATATTGAGCTGCTCTATCAAGGTGAAGGTATGTTTACTTATCGTCGCCAGCCAAACTACTTAGTTGATGTTTTTTCTAAGGCTTTACCCGCTGACCAGAAAGAATTTTTATCTCGTATGGCAAAAGACAATCAAGACATTTTCTATAACGATGGTGCTTTGGCTGTTTCATGGAAAGAGCTCACTGAACGTGCTTTATTTTGGGAAAGATTTATTCAAAAATATCCAAAGAGTTATTTTATTAATGATGCCAAATTACTCTTTAATGAATATCGATACTTCATTTTCTTTGGCCTAGATAACACACCTGTGTCGAATGAATATGCCCCGAACACATGGTTTGACCCTGATGCACTTCAGCAAATCCGCTTTTTATCAACTCAGAGCCAATCAAGTTTAGCGAAACCTGCCCAACAATTTCTTAAATTTATTGCCACCCCTGTCGATGAGCGTAATACACAATTCAAGACAGATTTAACTGATGAAAATGGGCAAAAGAAATCTACCTATCAGATTGTGCATGAACAACTTGAACAGTTATTAAAATTAGATTCGCCATGGAACACGGAAGTCTATCGTGACTGCCATATAGATGCAGTTTGTATAGATACAAATTGACAATGCCAGCCAACCTAAAACATGTTAGTCTTTAAATCGCTTGACGGAGCGCGAGTAATAGCTCGCTGAGATTGTGTAAATTTCGTGTTATCGCAACACCAGTTTGATCACAAGTACCGTTGAACCTGATCAGGTTAAGACCTGCGTAGGAATCAAGCCATCTGAAAACCTAAGCCCTCAATTTATCTAGTTCAAGATAAATCCGCCATCGTTTTTGGTCGTGCTTGATTCGTTGATGTTATTCATAAGGATCATGTGATGAACCAATTAACGAATCTCTCTTCTGCTGAAATTTCAGCACAACATGAACAAGATGCAAAAGACTTAACCCGCATCTTACCCGCTTCTAAAAAAGTTTATATTGAAGGCTCTCGCCCTGATATTCAGGTTCCAATGCGAGAAATTTCTTTAACCGATACCCCAACTGGCCTTGGTGGTGAGCACAACCCACCTATTATGGTATATGACACTTCAGGTGTTTATACTGACCCGAATGTTCAAATTGATTTAAATAAAGGTTTACCTTCAGTTCGTCAAAAATGGATTGAAGAGCGTAACGATACTGACGTTCTTTCTGGCCTAACTTCAAAGTTTGGACAGGAGCGTTTAAAAGATATTCGTACTGCTGATATTCGCTTTGCACATATTCAAAACCCACGCCGTGCTAAAGCAGGCAAAAATGTCACTCAAATGCACTATGCCAAGCAAGGTATTATTACGCCTGAAATGGAATATATTGCAATTCGTGAAAATCAGCGTCAACGTGAAGCTGTAGATATGCGCCAGCACCCAGGTCAAAACTTTGGTGCGAAAAACTTAAAAGAAATTACACCTGAGTTTGTTCGCCAAGAAGTTGCCGAAGGCCGCGCTATTATTCCTGCCAACATTAACCACCCAGAACTTGAACCAATGATTATTGGCCGTAACTTCTTGGTTAAGATTAATGCCAATATTGGTAACTCGGCGCTTGGTTCTTCAATTGATGAAGAAGTTGCGAAAATGACATGGGCAACCCGTTGGGGCGCTGACACCATTATGGACTTGTCTACAGGTAAGAATATTCATGAAACACGTGAATGGATTATTCGTAACTCACCAGTTCCAATCGGTACCGTACCAATTTATCAAGCACTTGAAAAAGTTGATGGTGTTGCTGAGAATCTGACTTGGGAAATCTTTAAAGACACGCTTATTGAACAAGCTGAACAAGGTGTTGACTACTTCACCATTCACGCAGGTGTTCTACTCCGTTATGTGCCACTTACAGCAAACCGTTTAACAGGTATTGTGTCTCGTGGTGGTTCAATCATGGCGCAGTGGTGTCTCGCTCATCATGAAGAGAACTTCTTATACACACACTTCGACGAAATCTGTGAAATCATGAAAGCCTATGATGTGTCATTTAGCTTAGGCGATGGCTTACGTCCGGGTTGTATTCAAGATGCAAATGACGAAGCGCAGTTCAGCGAACTTAAAACACTGGGTGAGCTGACTCACCGTGCATGGGAACATGATGTTCAGGTCATGATCGAAGGTCCGGGTCACGTACCAATGCATATGATTAAAGAGAACATGAACTTACAGTTAGAAGTGTGTAAAGAAGCTCCATTCTATACGCTTGGACCTTTAACCACAGATATCGCTCCGGGTTATGACCACATTACTTCTGCTATTGGTGCAGCCATGATTGGCTGGTATGGCACAGCAATGCTTTGCTATGTGACACCTAAAGAACATTTAGGTTTACCAAACAAGAAAGATGTGAAAGACGGAATTATTACCTACAAGATTGCAGCACACGCAGCCGATCTTGCCAAAGGTCATCCGGGTGCACAGGTTCGTGATAATGCCTTGTCTAAAGCACGTTTCGAATTCCGTTGGGACGACCAGTTCAACCTAAGCCTAGACCCAGATACAGCACGCAGCATGCATGACGAGACTTTACCAAAAGAAGCGCATAAATCTGCTCACTTTTGCTCAATGTGTGGTCCAAAATTCTGTTCAATGAAAATCACCCAGAATGTACGTGACTATGCCAACAACCTCACCAATAGCGATTCAGAGGTTGAAGAAGGCCTCAAAGCAATGAAAGAGGTTTATCAAGAGCAAGGACAAAAACTGTATCATAAAGTGTAAATATTCAAAAAAAACACTTGCCTAGCCATGATTCTCGGTTAGGATGAAATAAATAGATTTCGTCCTGATCGAATCATGAGTATTGTCGAGCGTCCAAGTTATACATCTAAAGATGTCGAAGTAACATCACGTGAACCTCTGTTCAGTGGTTTTATTCAAGTTGAAAAAGTCAGCCTTCGACATCGTCTATTTAATCAATCTGAATATACTCCTGTATTGCAGCGCGAACTTGTGCATCGGCCTGAAGCGGCTGGCGTTCTACTCTACAATGATCAAAAACAACAGTTTGCCCTGATTGAACAGTTTCGTGTTGGTGCTTTAGATGACTCCCATTCGCCATGGCAACTCGAAATTATCGCAGGCGTATTAGATGGCAATGAATCACCAGAAAGTTGCATTCGACGCGAGAGCCTTGAAGAATCAGGTTGCGAAGTTCAGGATTTAGAACATCTATTTAGTTTTTACCCATCAGCTGGCGCCTGTTCAGAGTTATTTCATCTGTACGTTGCCGAAACCAATTTACCTGCTGTAGGTGGTGTTTTTGGGGTAGATAATGAGGGTGAAAATATTCAGCTGCATTTGTTTAGTTATAGTGAAATTCAAACACTACTCAACAGCGGACGTTTAAGAAATGCCCCTGTTATTATGGCATTACAATGGCTGGCTCAACACAGCAAAACGATAATAAATCCGAAGAGGTAGGACGGTGACTTTTCAAGTCTCAACACTTTCACAAAAAAATCATGTCATCATACAAATTACCGATACACATTTATTGGAGTATCCACAGCTAGAATTTGTGGGGATGAATCCTGAAGAAAGTTTCCACGCCATTATTCAACAGATACTAAAACAACATCCCGAAGCTGATGCGATTATTCATACCGGTGACCTCGCACAAGCGCCAACACCTATTACCTACAAACGTTATATCAATTTTATGCAAACCTTGGGCCTGCCTTTTTTCCAGACCCTCGGCAATCATGACAATGTCGACCACTTTCCTCTACATAACGAAAACCATCAACAACCTGTAGTTGTCGGTTTAGGAAACTGGCGTGTGATTATGCTAAATAGCGCTGTAAAGGGAAAAGTAGATGGCCATCTGTCTTCGGAACAATTAGAAAATTTAGCGAATTTACTTGAACAATTTGCAGATCATCCTGTTTTGCTGGCTTGTCATCACCACCCATTTGCCATGAAATCAAAATGGATTGACCACCATAAGCTTCAAAACTCAAATGCACTTTTAGATACTTTAAGTCCATTTCAAAACGTGAAGGCCCTAGTCTGCGGACATGTTCATCAAGATTCCCTTAATATCTGGCAAGGTATCGAGTTTTTTTCTACGCCTTCCACAAGTGTACAGTTTAAGCCGTTTAGTAATGATTTTGCACTCGACCAAAATGCACCGGGTTATCGTTACATTCGTCTGAATAACGATGGTAGTTTTGAAACAAAAGTGTTTCGCCTTGAAAATTTCAAAACCTGTATAAATACTGATATTTCAGGTTATTAGCCCTAAAGTTTATATAACCCAAAAGAATTATGACTAGGGTAAACACGTTTTGAAAATATTTACGGGACAGAATGACTATCATCTTGCAGGAAAAATCTATATGATGACGACCCGATGGAAAAATCCATCGATGGTTTTCTATAAAAACACTTGCATATCACCATATTTTTTGCGTATAGATAATACGTGTATGATGAGGAATGCCCTATTATGGCGAATGACAACCACAACCAAGTTTTGGATGAACATACAGAAGTTGTAGTAGAAGGTGATAAAGCTTCTGCAAAACGTGCACGTAAAGTGAAACCTAAAACTTCTGACGTAGGCTCAACTGCAAGTTTATTTGGTATTGCACCTTATCAACCTAAGAAAAATGAAGAGTACATGTCTGAAGGACAGCTCGAGCATTTCCGACAAATTCTGCAAGCATGGAAAGCTGAATTAATGTCTGAAGTTGATCGTACTTTAAATACGATGCAAGATGAATCAACTGCATTGCCAGACGTAAATGACCGTGCTACCCAAGAAGAAGAATTTGCAATTGAATTACGTACACGTGACCGTGAACGTAAATTAATTCGTAAAATCGAACAATCTCTTGAAGCGATTAAAAACGAAGACTACGGTTTCTGTGAAACTTGTGGTATCGAAATCGGCTTACGTCGTTTAGAAGCACGTCCAACTGCAACGTTATGTATTGACTGCAAAACTTTGGCAGAAATTAAAGAGAAGCAAAATAACGGTTAATTGTGACGGTTAAGAATTCTCCAGCCGAGCTTAGTTCGGCTCTTGCGAATCAGCGAAACGATGTTCCACTGATTCGCTACTCAGGTCGGTTTGCGCCCTCGCCAACCGGCCCTTTACATTTCGGATCACTCATTACTGCTGTTGCCAGTTACTGCGATGCCAGAGCCCATCAAGGTCGATGGTTAGTGCGTGTTGAAGACACCGATATCCCCCGCATCTACCCCGGTAGTGAAGACCATATACTCGCATCACTTGAAGCTTTTCAGTTCGATCCGGATGCCGAGATCATTTTTCAAAAAGACCGCCTAGATATTTACGAAAGTGTATTAGACCAACTTAAAAAAGAGGGTCTGGTTTACGCCTGTCAATGTACCCGTAAAATGCTCGGTTCAAACGCTATCTATGCAGGCACATGTCGAGATTTGCATCTCGACTTCCAACATCAAGCCATTCGGGTAAAAGTTCAAGATCAGCCAATCTGTTTCGATGACCGCCTACAAGGGATTCATTGTTCTAATCTAGAGCATGACCTTGGTGATTTTGTCCTTAAACGCCGTGATGGAATTATTAACTACCAGCTTGCTGTCGTCGTAGATGATTACCTACAAGGCATTACTCATGTTGTGCGAGGCGCAGACCTGTTAGATAACACTGAGCGTCAAATCTGGCTTGGTCAACTCCTCGGCTACCCTAAGCTGAGTTACATGCATCTTCCGCTCGCCATGAACGACCAAGGGCAAAAACTTTCAAAGCAAAACCTTGCCCATGCACTTGATTTAACAAAGGCTCCTGAATTACTACAACAAGCCATACAAGCCTTAGGTCAACCACAGGTTGATTTAGATCGTCCCGAAGTGATGCTCAAGCAGGCGGTAACCCAGTGGAATGTAGATTTGATTCCTCATGGACAACAACTTTGCGGAACATATCTATAAATAATAAAAAGCCCGATTTGATATCGGGCTTTTTATAACGCTTCATGGTTTAGAAGTTTGATTCTTCCCTCTCAGGGTTCACTTCTTGAGTTGAAGCATCAATCTTTAAGATCAAGCTAATCATAGCTGCACACATCATTAAAGACGTACCACCATAACTAATAAATGGCAGAGTTAAACCTTTGGTTGGCATTAAGCCCATGTTCATACCCGCATTTACCAAAATCTGGAGTAAGAAAATAATACTAATACCGTAAGCCAAATAACCCGCACGAAGGTAATGATGTTTCAAAGCACGGTGGCCGATTTTGATACAACATGCCAGCATCAAGAAAGATAAGCCAATGACAATTGAAATACCAAAGAAACCAAATTCTTCACCTAACACAGCCAACATAAAGTCAGTATGCGCTTCTGGTAAATAAGAAAGCTTTTGAACACTATGCCCCAAGCCTGTACCAAACCACTCACCACGACCAAAAGCCATTAATGCATTTGATAACTGATAACCCACGCCTAATGGGTCTGCCCAAGGGTCAGTAAACGAAATCAAACGTTGGAAACGGTAAGGTTCAAATAAAATCAAAAACACAATACCCGTGACAATTGCACCAAGCATGATTAAGAATTGTGTTGGAGGCGCACCCGCTAAAAAGAACACCCCGACCATCATCATGACAATAACCACCGTCGCACCCAAGTCAGGCTCGGCAATAATTAAACCTACCGTAATTGCCATAACGCCACTTAAACGAAGTAAGCCTTTCCAGTGGGTACGAACTTCTTTAGCACGGCGTACTACGTAATCTGCGGTAAAGATGGCCATCATGACCTTGGCAACCTCTGTTGGCTGCAAGGTAAAACCACCAATTTTAATCCAACGTGTGGAACCGTTAACTTCCGAACCTACAGCCAAAGCCGCAAGTAACAGAACCATGGTTAATAACCACAATGGAAAGGTATTTTTAAACCATGTATTGAGTGATATTCGATAGGTTAAATAAGCCACCACGCCAGCAGCAACGATTGAGATCCCATGACGAATCACATAGTGAAATGGGTTTTCATGCATATATTCAGCATAAGGCATGGAAGCAGATGCGACCATCACCGAACCGATACATAACAATGCAACCACACAGAAAATCAAGACATTACGTGGCGTCACTTCCGCTGGCCATTTCGGCAATATCCGTTCATACCAATGATTGATTTTCTGGATTGTGGTCTGAGCTAAGCCTGCCATACTACATTCCTAATCATATTTTCTTTAAACCAACGAATTGACGCAGGCAACAAACTGCTGACCACGGTCATTATAACTTTTAAACATATCAAAACTTGCACATGCTGGTGATAGCAATACCACATCTTCAGCTTGTGTTTCACGTTGACACAGCTCGACAGCTTCTTTAAGCGTTGCTGCATGTAAAATTTTAGTTGCGCCTTGAATGGCTTGTTCGATGACAGGCGCATCTTCACCAATCAATACCACAACTTTGGCATATTTTTCGATAGAAGAACGTAAAGGAGAAAAATCTTGCCCTTTGCCCTGTCCACCTAAAATAAGCGCAACCTTACCTTTTTTCACTTCAATGGCAGCACCTAAGCCATCAATTGCTGCAAGTGTAGCACCAACATTGGTACCTTTAGAGTCATTATAATAACGGACATCATGCACGGTTTTAACGTACTCACAGCGGTGCTCTAGTCCTTTAAATTTTTTTAAAGTTTCAAGCATTGACTCCATAGGTAAACCAATTGCTTCCCCCAATGCTAAACAAGCTAAAGCATTAGCTACATTGTGCATACCTTGAATATATAAATCTGAGCTTTTAATTAACCGCTGTAAACCACGAGCAAGCCAAAGCGTACCGTCGGCATCTCTTAAAACGCCATATTGATTTAAATCTGGTGCGTTTAAACCAAAGCTTTGCATTGGTGTCGTATCAGGAACAAGTGGGCGGCTTAAAGCATCGTCTCGGTTAAATACAACTTTTTTAGCGCCTTGGAAAATACGATGTTTTGCTTGGTGATACCCCAGCATATTTCCATGACGGTCTAAATGGTCTTCACTCATATTGAGAACCACTGCTACCTCAGCGTTTAAGTGAGAGGTGGTTTCTAATTGAAAGCTCGATAACTCAAGGACCAGTAACTCTGGTTGATCTTTAAGTAAATCTAACGCTGGTCGACCAAGATTGCCGCCTACTGCAACTTTCTTACCTGCATCCTTAGCCATTAAGCCAATTAAAGTCGTTACAGTACTTTTTGCATTGGAACCTGTAATCGCTACAATCGGCACATCAGTGGCACGGCGCAATAACTGGATATCGCCCACCACAGAAATACCCTTAGCAATAGCTGCCTGAATTTCCGGTAATTGCGGTGCAAGGCCTGGGCTTAAAATAATCTCTTCTGCTTGTAATAATAATTCTTGATCAAGTTGACCAAAACTGGTTTTAACGCCAGCCGGAATCTGATCGTGTCCGGGAGGTGTGGGGCGGGAATCCGTTACAGCAACTTGGTAGCCTTGTTCATGCAGGAAATTTACAGCAGAAACGCCTGATATTCCCAAGCCTGCGACAACTTTTAATCCACCACGTTGTATTAACATTTTTGCCCCACAATTTATCAATCGACAGAATGGCAAAAATGTTAGCACTTTGCTGTTTTGAATGCTTTTTCAGTTTGAACTTTATTCATCTTTTTTTGTGTCAGTGCGTAAAAAAGCCATCAATATGATGGCTTTTTATACGAAACAGGAATGGCTAAATTTATTGCCATTTAACTGGTTTAATTTCTTGAACTGTATTAGTTGGTTTATCTTCACTTGAGCAGCCACAGCCACCTGCACAACCAAAAGTCATTTTCGGTTTCAACCATTTTGCTAAAGTTGCCCAACCCTGCTTTTCACAAAAAACGGATAGTGCTGAAAAGGCCGAGTTTGCTGTTTTTGGAAATACTTTCTTAAAAACAACAACAGCACTCCAAATCACCAAAACCGCAATAATCAGATATTGAAGCATATACAACCTCCTTTATTGCTTTAACCCCAATAGTGGGAAGCAATTTGATAGGTAACAAACGATGCAAAATAAGCTAAACCAAACAGATATGCAGTCATAGCTGCAACATGTTTCCATGAACCTGTTTCACGACGTACTGTTGCCAATGTTGCCAAACAATGCGGCGCATAAATGAACCACACTAAAAGCGATAAACCTGTTGCCAACGACCAACCTGTACCATCTGCACTAATTAAATGAGACAAACCTTGTGCTACTGCATCTTCATCAGTTGCCGACAAGGCATATACGGTACCTAATGCAGCGACCACAACTTCACGAGCTGCCATAGCCGGGATTAAGGCAATACAGATTTGCCAGTTAAAACCAACTGGAGCGAATAAAGGCTGGATAAGGTGTCCAAGCATACCTGCGAAGCTGTAATCTATAGCAGGCAATGTCGCCCCTTCTGGTGGTTGTGGGAAAGTACACAAGAACCAGAGCAAAATAGAAAGCGCAAAAATAATGCCGCCGACACGCTTCAAGAAGATCTTCGCACGATCTAACAAACCGATTCCCACACTTTTTAAATCAGGGAAACGATAACTCGGCAGCTCTAGCAGTAAAGCGTGTTGAGACTTATCTTTTTGGAAAAATTTCATTAAGAATGAAACACACAGTGCACTCACAATCCCAGCCATATACAGACCGAACAGCACCAGTCCTTGTAGGTTGAAAATACCCCAGACCATTTTCTCTGGAATAAATGCAGCAATCAGCAAGGCATATACGGGTAAACGTGCCGAACAAGTCATTAGTGGCGCAACCATAATCGTTGTAAAACGGTCACGAGGGTCACTAATACTACGCGTTGCCATAATTCCCGGTACTGCACAAGCAAAGCTTGAAAGTAACGGAATGAAAGCACGTCCACTTAAACCGGCTTGAAACATTAATTTATCAAGTAAAAATGCTGCACGCGGTAAATAGCCCGATTCTTCTAATACTAAAATGAAGAAGAACAAAATTAGAATTTGTGGCAAGAAAACAACTACGCCACCTGCACCCGCGATAATTCCGTCAACCACCAGACTATGCAGTAGTGGCTGTGTAATCACAGAACCGACTACTTCACCCAGCCAGCCGAAGAAGCCTTCAATACCATCCATAAAAGGTGCTGCCCATGCAAAAACTGCTTGGAACACAATAAACATCATGATGGCAAGACTAAGTAGACCTAAGACTGGATGTAAGAAAATTCGATCGAGAAAATCAGTACGCTTGTCTTCCTGATCAACATAATGAACAACATCTTTAAAAATCATATCGATTTTTTGATGATGGGTCCCAGTTAAGCCACTCAGTTCAGTTTGTGGCACACTGTATTTTTCTTGATCAAGAGCATGTAATAAATTTTCAATACCCGCATTACGGACAGCTACTGTTTCAACGACTGGTACGCCCAAACGTTGAGATAACTTTTGAGTATTAATCTGGATGCCACGACGACGCGCTTCATCCATCATATTAAGGACAAGTAAAATTGGGCGACCCAACTCGATCATTTCGAGTACAAGGCCTAAATGCAATTTTAAGTTGGTCGCATCAACCACACATAAAAAAGCGTCTTGTTGCCCCTCTTCCGCTATTTTTCCTAAACAGACATCACGAGTAATTGCTTCATCCGGACTGGTCGCATTAAGACTGTATGTACCCGGCAAATCGAGCACTCGAACCGAACGGCCTGAAGGTAACTGAAAATGACCAACTTTACGCTCGACCGTTACACCGGCATAGTTGGCAACTTTTTGTCGAGTTCCAGTTAAATGATTAAAAAGAGAGGTTTTACCACAGTTAGGGTTTCCCACAAGGGCAATACGTAACGCATCACTCATGCGGGTACTCCTTCTTCTACTTGAATTTCGATTTTTTCCGCTTCTGCTTTACGTAAAGCGAAACGAGTAAAGCCAATTTGGATTAAGATCGGATCACCACCAAAAACACCCTTGGTAATCACTTCCACTCGCGTGCCTGGTACAAAACCCAGACTTTCCAAACGAATTGCGACCAAATCTTGCTGCTCGGACTCTACTTCTATCCGATTCACTTTGGTGATGGTCGCCGCTTGCTTCACTTTCAACGCTGATAAACGCACCGCATCCGATCCTAAACCTTTTTTACTAGTATACATATAAATGAGAATAATTACCAAATAAGGTTAGATTTCAATTCTTATGGAGTTTAATCGACAAACCTTAAAGTTTCTTTTACAGTACAGTGGTTTAGAGGAAGTTATTTATGATAAATAAAAAACCGCGTATTCCAAGCCCTGTTCAAATTCCTGAACATTTAAGCTTTTTACAAGGTTTTCGCGACTATCTGGTTGCACAAACAGTCAGTCCGCATACGCGTAATGCCTATTTATCCGACCTGATTCAATGTAGTGAACTTCATAAAAAAAATAGATTGCCAGATTGGACGAGCGATGACATTTCTGATGTCCTCATTGAACTTACCAAAGTAGGGAAAAGCCCACGCTCAATTGCCCGTTGCTTATCTGCTCTACGTCAGTTTTATAAATTTCTACGTGAACAGAAATTACGAAGTGATAATCCTGTAGCTACTCACCATTCACCAAAAATTGGCCGAGCTTTACCTAAAGACTTGTCTGAAGAAGATGTAGAAGCGCTCATTCAGGCGCCAGACATTACAACGGCGTTGGGCTTACGTGACCGAGCAATGTTTGAAGTCCTTTACGCTTGTGGTTTACGTGTCTCTGAATTACTGAATTTACGCCTCGAACTTATTAATTTAAAACAAGGTTACCTGCGTATTACGGGTAAAGGTAACAAAGAACGTTTAGTGCCTTTAGGCCAATATGCCTGCGATTGGGTGGAACGCTATTTAAACGAGGCACGTCCACAACTTTATAAAAGTTCAACTGACTATTTATTTTTAACCCAGCACGGTGGAATTATGAGCCGTCAGAACTTTTGGTATGCCATAAAGCGTTATGCGCTACAGGCCAATATTCAAGCTGAACTTTCACCTCACACCTTACGTCACGCCTTTGCAACACACTTGCTTAATCACGGGGCGGACTTACGCGTAGTACAAATGTTACTGGGTCATAGTGATTTATCAACCACGCAAATCTATACGCATGTAGCACAAGTCAGAATGCAACAATTGCATGAAAAACATCACCCTAGGGGTTAAATTTTTTTAAAAGAATATTTTGAAATACACCAAACAATCACTTGATTTCGTTCACAAAGGTTAAGAAAGTTTTAACAATAGACACTAGATTTTTTGTTATGCTTAGCAGCTTCTGACTATAAATACTGATGAAATAAGGGTTATCTATGTCCTTTACCCGATCTCAAATTTTTCTTGCCTGTGCTTTGGCTTCTAGCCTGTTGTTCAGTGCTTGTTCTAAAGAAAACAAACCACAAAAAGAAGATGCGCTCACAGCGACCGCACCTGCTACAGGGGAAGCTTCAACCATTATTGAACGCAATGCTAAACAACG
This sequence comes from Acinetobacter sp. UC24323, assembly GCF_024151445.1. Lineage (NCBI taxonomy): Bacteria > Pseudomonadati > Pseudomonadota > Gammaproteobacteria > Moraxellales > Moraxellaceae > Acinetobacter > Acinetobacter sp. UC24323. The sequence continues at coordinate 33,585 of NZ_JAHIBY010000012.1, forward strand.
TTTAATTGAAACTTTGCAAAAACAATTTAAGAATGCAAACATCAACGTCAAAATTTTAGATATTAAGCCTACCGAAGTTCCTAATTTATATTGGGTTAACCTTGAAGGAATGACGTCGGTTTATACAACAAGTGATGGTAAATACCTGATTCAAGGCGATGTCATCCGTTTAGGCGGTAAAGAACTTCATAATATCGGCGATAGCCTTCAAGCCTCAGAAAACAAAAAGCATCTTGCTGCTTTAAAAAATGAAGACTTAATTGTTTATCCAGCTAAAGGCGGTAAAGCTAAACATGTGATTTATGTGTTTACCGATGCAAGCTGTCCTTACTGCCATAAATTACATGAGCATTTAGCTGAGATTAATGAGAAAGGTATTGAAGTTCGTTACATTGCATGGCCACGCGGCGAACAATTTATGCCAACTATGGAAGCGGTTTGGTGTAGTGCAGACCGTAAAGCTGCATTTGACCAAGCTGTACAGGGCATTAGTATTCCACCTGCTCAATGTAAAAACCCTGTTCGCGAACAATACCAACTTGGTCTAAACATGGGCGTAAATGGTACACCAGCTATTTATAATGTTGATGGTGAGTACTTGGGTGGCTACTTAACACCGGATGAATTGATTAAACGATTGGATAAATAACCCTCTCCAAGTTGATGAACAATTCATCATCCATCTTACAAATAAAGCGCTGATCTTATTGCAGCGCTTTGTTTTTTCAATAAATACTTCTTCTCATACCAGTGTTTAAAGAGTGATCTACTCTTCTTTTCCAAACATTGCACTCTAAATCACTGAACAGGCGCTAAAAGCGCTAGAGTCTGGCGTTTTTTTTAGCTATGATCTAGCTTCAATTAAATGATTCAATGATGATATGGAGTGTGACGTGAAACCAGTTCGCCTGGCAATACTCGGTCTAGGTACCGTAGGTGGAGGAGCCCTTAAACTACTACAAGAAAATGCCGCTGAAATTAAACGTCGCACCGGTCGAGAAATTCAAATTACCCACGTTGGAACACGTCGTCCTCGTCCAGATCTCGAATTGGAAGGGATTAAACAAAGCGCAGACTTACTTGATATCGTTCGTCAACCCGATGTGGATGTGGTTGTAGAAGTTATGGGTGGTATTCATCCTGCTTACGAAATCATTATGGAAGCGATCAAACACGGCAAACAAGTCGTGACTGCAAACAAAGCATTACTCGCTGAACATGGCAATGAACTATTTAAAGCAGCTGAAGACAATGCTGTGCAAATTGCTTATGAAGCGGCAGTAGCTGGCGGTATTCCAATTATTAAAGTGATCCGTGAAGGCCTTGCTGCAAACCATATCGAGTGGCTTGCAGGCATTATTAATGGTACAGGTAACTTTATTCTCACTGAAATGCGTGAAAAAGGTCGTGCATTTGATGATGTATTAAAAGAAGCTCAAGAACTCGGTTATGCAGAAGCAGACCCAACTTTTGACGTTGAAGGTATTGACGCTGCACACAAGCTTACAATTTTAGCGTCTTGTGCGTTTGGTATTCCTTTGCAATTCGATAAAGTCTATACCGAAGGTATCAGCAAAATTACTGCACAAGATGTGAAGTATGCTGAGGAGCTTGGTTTCCGTATTAAACATCTAGGCATTGCCCGCCGTGCTGAAAAGGGTATTGAACTACGTGTTCACCCAACACTTATTCCAGATGAGCAGCTTATTGCGAATGTAAACGGCGTTAAAAATGCTGTTTTAGTTCAAGCCAACGCAGTAGGTCCAACGCTTTATTACGGTGCTGGTGCTGGTGCAGGCCCAACAGCTTCTGCGGTTGTTGCCGATGTAATTGATATCGTTCGTGATATTTCTTATACAGAAGATGGCGCAGGCACAATTCCTCAACTGGCTTTTGAAGCATTAACAAATATGCCAATTTTAAGCCGTGAAGAAATGACCACAGGTTATTACATCCGCTTAAATGCTGAAGATCAGACTGGTGTACTTGCAGATGTGACGACCATCTTAAGCCGTGCCGGAATCAGTATTGATGCCATCATGCAACAATCTCGCTTAAAAGACCTCATTCCAATTGTGATTTTGACCGATCCAATCGTTGAATCCAAAATGGATGACGCTCTTGCGCAAATTCAAGCATTACCTGCAATTCGTGGCGAAATCGTAAGAATTCGTTTAGAATCGCTCGATAGTTAATCAGGTTGAGGGAAAGATTCCCTCTCCCGCTTCACCTCATAATTGGAACACCATCATGTCTAATGCCAATCGTTATACTGGTCTTGTAGATCGTTATCGTGACCGTTTGCCAGTTTCGGCAACTACTCGTGCTATCTCTTTGGGTGAAGGCAACACCCCTCTCATTAAACTTGAGAATATTCCACGTATTATTGGCAAAGACGTTGAAATTTATGTGAAATACGAGGGTTTAAACCCGACTGGTTCATTTAAAGACCGTGGTATGACCATGGCTGTAACCAAAGCGGTTGAAGAAGGCTCTAAAGCAATTATCTGTGCATCTACAGGTAACACTTCTGCTGCTGCTGCTGCCTATGCTGCACGCGCAGGTATCAAAGCGTTTGTTTTGATTCCAGAAGGCAAAATTGCGATGGGTAAAATGGCGCAAGCCATGATGTATGGTGCGATCACTATGCAAATCCGTGGTAACTTCGATGATGGTATGCGTCTTGTAAAAGAAGTGGCTGATCAAGCACCTGTAACGATTGTAAACTCAATCAACCCTTACCGTTTGCAAGGTCAAAAAACTATTGCTTATGAAATCGTTGAAGCTTTAGGCCGTGCACCTGATTACCACTGCTTACCAGTTGGTAACGCAGGTAATATTACAGCTCACTGGATGGGTTATACCGAAGCAGTAGCTAACCAACCTGCTGACCAATTTGAACAAGTTGTTTATGACGCTGCGACTGATCAATTCACCGGTCCAAAACCAGAAGGCTTACCAACAATGGTAGGTTATCAAGCTTCTGGCGCAGCTCCTTTCTTACGTGGTGCTCCAGTAGAAAAACCGGAAACAGTTGCAACTGCAATTCGTATTGGTAACCCACAAAGCTGGAACCATGCAAAAGCTGTAGTACGCGACTCTAAAGGTTGGTTTGATGAACTTCAAGACAGCGAAATTTTAGAAGCTCAACGCTTACTTTCTATGTATGAAGGTGTATTTGTTGAGCCAGCATCTGCTGCTTCTATTGGCGGTGCGATCCGTGATATTAAAGCGGGTAAAATTGCTGAAGGTTCTGTCATTGTATGTACAGTAACGGGTAATGGCTTGAAAGACCCTGATACAGCAATTAAACAATGTGCTGATGCAGTGATGTTGTCAATTGATGCAACAATGGACCAAGTAAAAGATTCGATTTTATCTAATATGTAAGATCTGATTTTTCAAAAATGGCTGTTTTAAACAGCCGTTTTTTTATGTCTTTTTATAGCCATAAAAAAACGCTTCTTAATAGAAGCGTTTTTTGAATATTTAAATTAAATACGTTTTGGCAAATTGCTCAACCAACCAAGCAAGTTAGTTGCATCATTATTACGTGCCTGTGTACTTGGTTCACCCAATAATACAATCACTGCTGGACGTGAGTTCACAGTAGTATGCATAACCACACAACGGCCTGCTTCATTAATATAACCAGTCTTAGATAAGTTGATATTCCAACCACCATTACGGACTAAAGCATTTGTATTATTTGATTTAAGAACACGATAACCTAAATTAAAGTCATAGGTCGGTGTGGTTGAGAACTGACGAATCAAACCATATTGAGATGCTGTACTCGCCAAAATTCCTAAGTCACGCGCAGAAGATACATTACGCGGATCTAAACCAGTTGACTCATAATAATGAGTTGCATTCATACCTAAAGCACGCGCTTTAGCATTCATTGCCGCCACGAATGCAGCACGGCCACCCGGATAAGTACGCGCTAGAGCTGCTGCTGCCGGATTTTCTGACTTCATCAGAGCAAACAGAAGAACTTCTGCTCGGTTCATTTTATCGCCAACACGAAGTGTTGAGCTTGAGTTTTTCCCGCCAGCCCCAGCAAAATCAATTTGCTCAAGTGTAATTTCTTCAGACATGTTTAAACGGGCATCTGCCGTTACAACTGCCGTCATCAATTTGGTAATAGAAGCGATCGGCACTGATGCGTTGGTATTTTTACTATAAAGTACCTCACCTGTTTGCGCATCCATTACAAGTGCAGCACGTGCACTGACACTTGGCTGGGCGTTATAACCCACAGTATCACGGATTGGAGCAACTTTAGGGGCAGAAGTAATAACTCTTGGCGCATTACTGCCACGCAAAGTTGTGGTTACAGAAGTTGAACCTTGCGGAGTCGGTTCATCATCTTCATCATTTAAAAGTTGACTAGCATCCGCTGCCGACCAATTTAAACTTGCAGTACCAGTACTCCCTGAAGACGGGTTATTGACGAGTTCTGCAAAGCTTGTTGAACTCAAACTAAGCAAAATAGACATGCTTAGCACATGCATTAAAGACTTTTTAGAATTTTTCACGGCACAATACTCGACTCAGGGTGACACACATTTGCGCTTACTATCATTATGCCTTACATTTGAGATATAAGGTATAAAGCTTTTACCGACACAATTGTGCACAACTATTCGCTCACTATAGAAGAATAGGATTGCTAATTTTGTCATTCCATTGCAAGCTTATTTTGCTTTATGTAACAAAAAACTTGTTTTTTGAAAGAAAGGAGGTCTTCTTGATTACAGTTTTAGTTGTCGATGACCATGAACTGGTACGTACGGGTATTTGCCGTATGTTAGAAGATCATGCCGATGTTGAGGTAATTGGACAAGCCGAATCGGGCGAAGAAGCAATTGCTATCGTTCGCCAACAACATCCGCAAGTCGTACTGCTGGATGTCAACATGCCGGGCATCGGTGGCGTAGAAACAACCCGTCGTTTATTACAGACGGCTCCAGAGACGAAAGTCATTGCTGTAAGCGGCCTTGCCGAAGAGCCTTACCCATCTTTATTATTAAAAGCCGGTGCAAAAGGCTATATCACTAAAGGCGCGCCAATTGCCGAAATGGTTCGTGCAATTAATAAGGTCATGCAAGGCGGTAAATATTTTAGTGCAGATATTGCCGAACAACTCGCGAGCTCATATTTATCCGACACTCAACAATCCCCTTTTGATTCGTTATCGGAACGGGAAATGCAAGTTGCAATGATGGTCGTCAACTGTATTAGCGCCCAAGAAATTGCCGATAAACTTTTTGTAAGTGTGAAAACTGTAAATACTTACCGTTATCGTATTTTTGAAAAGTTAGGAATTGATAGTGATGTAAAACTAACACATCTTGCGATTCGTTACGGTTTGATCAAGCCATAACCAAATTTACATGCAATTTCCCTTAAATTCATCCTTGTCCCATACGATTTTTCGTTTGGGCACTTGGTATGGCTTATACCGTCTTATTATTGCGGTTAGCCTGAATATTATTTTGGTTTTAACCGATGCGCAAACTGATAACAGTTTGCAGCAACCTGCCTTATATTCCTACACACTACTCGGCTATTCGCTCTTAAGTCTTGTTCAGCTGTTATGCTTTAAATTTATTGCCACTCAAGCCACGCGACAGCTTATTTTATTTTTTATTGTTGATATTATTTGTTTGAGTTTACTGACTTTTTCTGTGGGTGAACCAAATTTACAACTCAGCTTACTCTATGTAATTGCCATCTTTACCTCGGCGATTTTACTCAGCGCAAGAATGTCTTTGCTGATTACATTGCTTGCGGTTATCGCTGTTATTTACCAAAGATTTGTAGGTAGTCTATTTGACTATAACAATCTAAATACTATTGGTAATAGCGCTCTCTTAGCTTTCTTATTTTTTGTGGTTCACGGAATTGGCCAAATTGCAGTGCAGCGCTTTAAATTACTTGAAGCACTCACCTTTCACCAGTCAATTGAACTTTATCAACTCCAAAATATTAACCGTTATATCTTAGAACAAATTGAAGAAGGCTATTTAGTTCTAGATGAGAATTACGACATCGTTGTCAGTAATCCTGCGGCCTGTTCACTCTTGGGTATTCCCCCTCAATTTGCCAATGAAAAATATCCTTTAGCAAAGTGGCATGCCGATTTATTTGAAATTTTAAAGTTTGGCGACTTAAAAGAAGGTGACCGATTCATTTTTGAGTCTCGGCTATCGGCGTACTCCATCAACATTAAAGTGCAACATCTTTTGGTCCCACAACAAACGTTAACCCTGCTCATTTTACAAGATGCCCAACAAATTAATCAGCAAGCTCAGCAGCTTAAGCTTGCTGCGCTAGGGCAACTCTCAGCAAGTATTGCACATGAGATCCGCAATCCTCTCGCTGCAATCGTACAAGCAAATGAGTTACTGAAAGATAGCGATCCAGAACAACAAAATACTTTGCGTCATATGATTGGCAAACAAACCAAACGTATTGATAGTATTGTTCAAGATACCTTAGGGCTTGCTCGTAGCGAAAGAACACATCCTATCCAGATCGATGTAAAACACTTCATAGTTACATTGCTCGAAGAAGATTTATTTGACGTTAAACATTCAATTCAACTTAAAATTTCGGATAGTTCTTTAAAATTTTTATTTGATGAAAAACAATTAAGACAAGTCATGATTAATCTGGTGAGAAATGCTTTACGGCATAATGCCCCCGACTCACCGTACATTACGATCAACATTCATTCACAGACAAATAAAATTTATATTGATGTGATCGATTACGGTGAAGGTGTTTCAAAACGTGATATATCTCAATTATTTAAACCATTTTTTAGTACCGAAATTAATGGAACTGGTTTAGGATTATATTTGTCTCATAGTTTTTGTGAGGCGAACCATGCAAAGCTCACCTATGTAGAGCAAAAACAAGGGGCATGCTTCAGAATAGAATGCCCAATAATATATTGATTTTTTTATTAGGTTTTTGGGGAAATGGCAGAACAGCAACCACTGGTTTTGCTTGTAGACGATGAAGAAGATTTGTGCCTTTTAATGCAAATGACACTTGCACGAATGGGGATTAAAACACATCTTGCTTATCGGGTTGAACAGGCCAAACAACTCTTCACTCAGTTTCATTACGACGCATGTTTAACCGACTTAAACCTACCCGATGGGAGCGGGATAGATTTAGTTAAACATGTCTCTCAAAATTATACTAATACTCCCATTGCCGTTTTAACTGCCTACGGCAATATGGATATTGCAATTGCAGCATTAAAAGCAGGCGCTTTTGATTTTGTAAGCAAACCGGTCAACCAAGTACATCTAGATCAGTTATTACAAAAAGCCTTGAATCGGCAAAAAGTAGAGCATGATGCTACCGAGAATGCGTTAGAAAATAAATTATTAATCGGCCGTTCTCTACCCATCCAGCAGCTACGTATTGCAATTAAAAAAATTGCGCGCTCACAAGCACCTGTATTTGTTACCGGTGAGTCTGGAACAGGTAAAGAAGTAGTTGCCAATCTGGTTCATCGGCTGAGTAACCGTAGTGAAGGCCCTTTTATTGCAATTAACTGCGGTGCCATTCCAACCGAACTCATGGAAAGTGAGCTTTTTGGGCATAAAAAAGGGAGCTTTACCGGAGCAACTCAAGATAAACAAGGCCTCATTTTATCGGCACACGGTGGCAGTTTATTTTTAGATGAAATTGCCGAATTACCTTTAAGTATGCAGGTCAAACTGCTCCGCGCAGTACAGGAAAAAAAGATCCGACCTGTCGGTTCAGATCAGGAAATCGATGTTGATTTCCGTGTGATTAGTGCAAGTCATCAAGACTTAGATTTATTAGTTCGACAGGGCAAATTCCGTCAAGATTTATTCTTCCGTATTCACGTTATGGACCTCATATTGCCGCCTCTACGTGAACGTGGCGAAGATGTCCTTTTACTGGCCAATCACTTTATTCAGAAAATTTGTATGGAGTGGGAAACGACACCTAAACAATTAACAGAAGCGGCCGAAACTTATCTGCTACAGCAACACTTTCCGGGTAATGTTCGTGAATTAAGAAATATGATTGAGCGCGCAATTACCTTAAGTGAAGATACCACTATAGATGTATCTCATTTACATCCTGCTCCACTAAGAGCAAATATTTCTAATCCTTTTGCTTCGGTTGCTCAAAGCATACAAACCACTGTGGCAGCTCCTCAAGTCGTAAAAAAATTACCAAGTGAAGGCTTAGAACGTTATTTAGAAAATATTGAAAAAGATATTTTACTCAATGCACTCAATATGACTCATTGGAATCGTACCTTAGCAGCTAAAAAATTAGGAATGACTTTCCGCTCTTTACGCTATCGTCTGAAAAAATTTGGCTTAGATACGGAGACAGAACAGGAAGTATAAAATTTACTTTCTTTTTAAAAGGAGATCGGCAACACGATCTAGATAAACTTCTTCTTTCATTTCTGGAGGTAAGGGATAAGTCTGGTTAGGCTGAATACCTTGCCCCTCAATCATATTACCATTTGGTGTGTAGTAATGTGAGACTGTCATTTGTAGCGCTGCCCCACTCGGTAAAGGGAAAAGCTTCTGTACAACACCCTTTCCATAACTTTTTTCACCCATGACCCAAGCACGTTGATGCTCTTTCATTGCAGCAGTAAAAACCTCTGCTGCCGAGGCAGATCGGTGATTAATTAAAATACCAACTTTTATATTTTGAAAATCGTTACCCGGTAAAGCCTGAAATTGCTGGTTGCCTTCTGAACGACTTTTTGTAGAGACAATAATGCCATGATTTAAAAATAAATCGGCTGACTCAACAGCAGCAGATAACAAGCCGCCTGGGTTATTTCTTAAATCAATTAACACCGCTTTTAAACGCGAAGAACTATTTTCTTCAATTAAACGCTTAATCTCATTGGCGGTATCTTGTTGAAATACTCTAATTTTTAATACCAACACTTGATTGTGCAACATCACAGGCTCAATATCGGTTTCAATCTTTTTATTACGGACTAAACTAATTGGACTATTTGACTCTTCTGTTTGTACTTGAAGCGTCGAGCCTATCGATCCATAAAGCAAACCTAGCACCTGATCATGTGTCAGATTCTTAAGTTCCTGATTATCAATCTTTAAAATAGTTTGGCCATTTCTTAAGCCTAGTTTATATGAGTCAGAACCCGTCTTAAGGTCACGAATCATCCATTTATGAACATGTGATTCGGGGCTTAGTACAAAATCAACTGAAGCAAGATCCCCTTCAGTATATTGAATGAGTTGACGGTATTCTTCAGCTGACAAATAGCGGGAGTAACGGTCTAGACCACTGACTAAACCTTTAATTGCCTGTAAAAATAAAGCATCGTCCGATTTTTCATCGACATAGTTATCACGGACGATTCCATATATTTGTACAAACTGTTGAATAGACTCAATAGGTACTTCTGCATAACTTTCTTCTGATTCTGGGGCATCAGCATGCAGAGGCGATAATTTTTCTTTTACAACAGGGGCTGCAAGAGCAAGCTGGCTGCAACACATCAATACGCTAACAAAAAAAGCTTTATATATATTGTGTTGCAGCATTTAGTCACCTATCGCTTAAGCAGACAATGTAATGAGATTACGACCTTGCATTTCAGCAGGCACAGGAATCTGCATTAAGTTCAGAATGGTCGGTGCAACATCAGCAAGCACGCCACCTTCTGCAATCGTTGCTTGGGTTGGACCCACATAAATAAAAGGCACAAGCTCTGTTGTATGCTGAGTATGAACCTGACCACTTTCATAATCTTGCATTTGTTCAACATTACCGTGGTCAGCCGTAATAAGCATATGGCCTTTTTTCGCCATTACAGCTTCGTATACACGACCTAAACATGTATCAACTGCTTCAACAGCCTTAACTGCAGCATCAAATACGCCTGTATGACCGACCATATCACCATTGGCATAGTTCACAACAAGTAAGTCGTACTCACCCGAGTTAATTGCTTTGACTAGCTCATCAGTTACTTCATAAGCACTCATTTCAGGCTTTAAGTCATATGTCGCAACGTTTGGCGATGGAATTAGAATTCGCTTCTCACCTGGATATTCGTCTTCACGACCACCACTAAAGAAGAAAGTCACATGGGCATATTTCTCAGTTTCAGCAATACGTAATTGTGTTTTACCTAAAGAAGATAAATATTCACCAAGCGAGTTCTTTAACTCTTCAGGCATATATGCCACAGGTGCATCAATACTTGCCTGATAACGCGTCAACATGACAAATTTAGAAAGGTTCGGTACAACTTTACGCTCAAAACCTGCGAAATCTTTTTCAACAAACGCACGCGTAATTTCACGGGCACGGTCAGCACGGAAATTCATAAATACAACGCTATCGCCATCTTGAACTTTAGCGATCTCACCAATACGGGTTGCTTTTACAAACTCATCATTTTCATTTGCAGCATATGCAAGCTCTAAGCCTTCAACCGCAGTAGTTGCAGTACGAACAGCTTCACCTTCCGTTAATAAACGGTAAGCCTGCTCAACACGATCCCAACGGTTATCACGATCCATTGCAAAGTAGCGACCAATCATGGTTGCAATACGGCCCTTGCCTTCATATTGAGCGAATAAAGCATCTAATTTTTCTAATGAAGGTTGAGCACTACGTGGAGGAGTATCACGACCATCAAGGAATGCATGTAAGTAAACTTTCGCACCGCGTTTTAAGGCAAGTTCACACATCGCCACAATATGATCTTCATGTGAGTGAACACCACCTTCAGAGAGTAGGCCCATAATATGAACTGCGCCACCCGCTGCTTTTGCTTTTTCTACGGCATCAACCAATACTTCGTGCTCAAAAAAAGCACCAGTACGAATATCTTTAGTAATACGTGTGAAGTCTTGGTATAACACTCGGCCAGCGCCAAGGTTCATGTGACCAACTTCAGAGTTACCCATTTGTCCATCAGGTAAACCAACATCTTCACCAGAACCAGAAATGAGACTATTTGGATGCTTTGCTTTCATTGCAGTTAAATTCGGGGTTTTTGCTGCAAGAAAAGCATTATCTTCAATCGCTTCACGGTGTCCAACACCATCCATAATGACCAGAACGTGAGGGATCTTGCCAGCAGTTGCATCCGTCATAATCAATTTCTCTTTTGTCTACAATTTCATCGCAATATCTTACCGAATTTTCGGTGAAGACTCTATTTTTTCCTATGGCTTTCCCCAATGCTCCTCATTGAGAAAGCCATTCATATACTTTCAATTTAACGGGCCCGATAAAGCAAATAACTTCCGGCACCAAACATTAAAATAATAGGCATGAGTACAAACCAAGCTGGCGAAGGCGCGTAGACCAAACTTGCGTAGCCCAAGAAGTCTTGTAAATAATAAAAGCCTAAACCAATGAAGAGTGCGATCACTAAACGGAAACCCATCGACTGTTGACGTAGTGGACCAAAAATAAAAGAACAAGCCACTAATACAAGAGTAATGAGTGAAAATGGAGAAGCGACTTTTTGCCAAAAAGCTAATTGGTAAGTTTTCGGCACTTGGCTATATTCGTCCATATAGCGCATAAAACTAATCAGCTGACTTGGAGACAAGTCCTCAGGGTCTAAAGTCACCATGTGTACATATTTAGGCTGTAGAGCCAAACCTAAAGACTGCTGATCATGATTATTTAGTATCGAATTACCATCTGTAAGAATGTCCATCTGGCTGGCTTTTTGTAAAGTCCATTGACCATCTTGGATAAACTTTCCTTGCTCTGCATTGATTAAAGACTGTAAATGGTAGTCTTTGTTAAAGTCTACGACCTGGATATCTCTTAAATTTCCTTGTGAGTTCGCATAATCAATATAAATAAAACGTTGCCCTTCTCGTGACCAATAACCTTTCACTTCACCTAAAGCAGCAACTGATCGATGGCTTTTGACACTTTGCGCTTTCTCATTTGTATAGGGAACAACCCACTCACTTAGAGCAAAAGATAAAACAATAAGTAGCAAAGCTGAGCGCATAACCCAACCTACAATACGCCATAAGCTAATCCCGACTGAACGCATCACGATCAGCTCACTATTGGATGCTAAAGCGCCTAACCCAATCACAGCGCCAATTAAGGCCGAGATAGGTAAAATTTCATATAGATAGCGAGGGGCACCCCATAACACATAGATAAAAGCTTGCCATGCATTATAGTCAGGTTTTAGCTCACCTAATTCACCCAGATAAGTAAACAGGATTTGCAAAACAGACAAAACAATGGTGGTACCAAACATTGCGAGCGCAGTGGTTTTCGTCACATATTTGGCGACTATTCGACGTGCTAACATTATAATTTCACTCGCTTAATCTGTTTCTTGATTTTCGGCCCTAATTTCTGCTTACGTGAAAATAAGGCAGCTGCGATTGCATAAACCAATAAAGCCACTAGATAAGCCCAAATACCCAGTTCTCCTTTACTTATACGAGTTTTAATTGCAATCATGAGTACGATCAAACTCGCGAAAATAAAGATAGATGGAATAAGGCGATAATAACGACCTTGTCGTGGGCTTACTTCCGACAATGCCACAGATAGCATCAAGGCAATAATAATGGTAAACGGACCAAATAAGCGCCAGCCCAACTCACTTCTTACGACCGGATCATTTGCTTTAGAAAATAGTTTTGATGTGGAAAGTGCTTCTACATCGCCACTCTCAAACTTAACATCTTTGTCATTTTCTAAACGTAGACGATAAGACTGGAACTCTGCTTGCGTATATTTTGGTTGTCCCGGGAATATTTCATAGCGACGACCTTGAACGAGATCAACCACATTGGCTGTATCATTCGCGACCTCAACACGTGTTGCCTCTTTTGCCAAAATCATGACATCTGGCTTGCCTTCTTTGGCTGCACGCTGATAAAAGAAAATATCTTTAAGGTTTTTTCGATCTTCCGACAATGAACCTGCATAAATCGTATAAGGTCCAGAAGAAATAAACTCTCTTGGTCGCACCAAGTCAAACCCCGTACGCACTGCTTGGGTTGTAGTTAATTTTTCGAATTCACGAAGTCCCCACGGTGTCATCCAAAGCATAAGTACGGACTGACACACCATGTAAACCAGTGTCATTGGAATAAGTAAGCGCGCTAACTGATGACGACTTACCCCACTACCATTCAATACGGCCATTTCATGGTCAACATATAAACGACCAAACACCAACATTAAACCAATAAAAAACCCAAGTGGTAAAATGAGGGTTAGAAATTCAGGTAAACGATATCCAATGATGCTAAACAAGATACTGGCATCTAGTCGCCCCTGTGCCGCCACACCAAAGTATTTGATCAGACGACCACCCATCATGATTAAGGTCAATAATGCAATGACCACCAATGAGGTAGAGACAACTTGCTTGACGAGATAACGCCGAATAATCAAATTAATACTTCCAAAAGGCTAATCGGGACGAACGCTAGTTTACCCGAATGTTAAAAATATAAAACCGCACATTGCAACGCTATGCTTGAAAGTGTTTCAATGTTTCAATCCAACATAACTTTCTATAGGCAATCACGGCAGCCATGAAATTTACAACTTATACAACTTTTCCTGAACAAACATCTAATGAATCTTTGTGGATTTTAGTTGATTCAGAACAGCTACAAAGCAATCTCAATACATATCAAATCAATAATCTAGAAAGTATTCTTACAGCAACTCAATTTAAAGCCAACTTCAATGAAACGTTGCCATTATTTGGTCAACTTAGCACTCAGCCCCATAGCCAATTACTTGGTTTAGGAAAAGCAGCTGAACTTCAAGCAGCTAAGTTAGCAAAATTGGCGCAAACCATTATCAAGTCGGCACAAAATAAATTTAAGCATATCGCAATTGATATTGCTGCGTTACCTGTCGAATACCATTATTTATTTGCATTAAGCTTAACTCAAGCAGCTTATGGTTATGATGAGTTTAAATCGAAAAAAAATGAATTTGTGTTACAACAAGTTGATTTAATTAGCTCACAAACCAGCCTTGATGAAAATCAACTCGCTTTGGTACATGCCGTACAATCTGGTCAGTCTTATGCTCGTGACTTAGGAAACCGACCAGGTAATATCTGTTTCCCTGAATATCTGGCAGAACAGGCATTAGCTTTAGCTGCAGAATTTCCAGACTTACTTAAAGTCACTGTCTTAAATGAGCAACAAATGGCTGATTTAGGCATGTATGCATTTCTTGCAGTCAGCAAAGGGTCTGAGCGTCCGGGCCGTATTGTGACTCTTGAATACCAAGCACAGCTTGAACAAGCTCCTGTCGTACTTGTCGGTAAAGGCGTAACCTTTGATACAGGCGGTATTTCTTTAAAACCAGGACTTGGCATGGATGAAATGAAGTTCGATATGTGTGGTGCAGCTTCTGTACTCGGCACAATCCGTGCTTTATGTGAGGCACGTCTTCCAATCCATGTTGTGGGTGCGATTGCAGCTGCGGAAAATATGCCTTCAGGTAAAGCAACTCGCCCAGGCGATATTGTAACAACCATGAGTGGTCAGACCGTTGAAATTTTAAACACTGACGCTGAAGGCCGTTTAGTCCTTTGCGACACCTTAACGTATATCAAACGTTTCAATCCGGCAGTTGTGATTGATATCGCAACATTAACTGGTGCTTGCGTAGTTGCGTTAGGTAAAGTACTGAGTGGTTTATTCTCTCCGGACGATACTTTGGCAGCTGAACTCCAACAAGCTGGTGAGCAGTCATTTGACCGTGTATGGCGCATGCCAGTGATTGATGATTATCAAGAACTATTGGACTCTCCTTTTGCAGACATCGCTAACATTGGTGGACCACATGGCGGCGCAATTACAGCAGCCTGCTTCCTTGAGCGTTTTACTCGTGACTATCGCTGGGCTCATTTGGATGTTGCCGGAACAGCATGGTTATCAGGCTCAGCAAAAGGCGCAACTGGTCGTCCAGTACCGTTACTTATGCAATTCTTGGCTAACCGTGTAAGTACGAATGGCTAAAGTTAGCTTTTATCTGTTTGAAACCAGTGAAGAACGGCAAGTCGATAGTGCTTGCCGTTTATGTCGAAAAATTTTACTGAAGCATTCACAAATCTGGTGGTATTGCCCAGATGTGCAGTTACAACAAACACTTGATGAAAAATTGTGGAGCTTTGATCCGACCAGCTTTATTGCCCATGGCGTTGATCAGGTAGATGCAGCAGTATGTATTTCGGCTAAACAACCTTCTGAACAAGGTTGGCTGGTATTTAATTTTAACAATCATGCACTTGAACAAGTGAATCATTTTAGCCACATTATAGAAATTGTTGAAAATAATGAAGCAGCCAAGCAAATTGGCCGAGAAAAATTTAAAATGTATCGTCGTTTAGGTATAGAACCTCGAACCTTTAAATTATAACGCGCTAAAATGTAAATACTGTTGAGCAAAGGAGAACTGTGGTGGCATTAAATGTCGGGCAAGATTTTAAAAAAAGATGGTTAAATGCGCCTGAAGCTGTCCGTCATGCTTATCAACAGGATTTGGCTCGTATTTGCGATTTATTAGAGCCTCAGACCCCTATTCAACTGTGGGTTTTAAATGACGAAAAAGCGCAGTTAGAATCACAACAAAATATTGAAAAGGCATATGCTGACTTAAAGGCAGAGTTAATCGAGCAAGCGCGAATTCGTCGCCAACTTGCTTTAGAAAAAGCTCTTGCAGATAAGCGCGCAAAGGAAGCAGCTTATGCTGCTGAATTACAAGCTGACGAAGTTCGTAAATTTAGTGAACAAACGGAAGCTTTGCAGGCTTTACGCAGTCATTTAGAACAAGAAGTTGCTGAACATACTGCACGTTATCAGAAAAACCCTGAAACGCCAGCAATTGACTATTCTTCTGGTGCAAAACTTAGCATTACTGATGATCAGATCTTATCTGAGCTTGAAAGTGTACGCGTTCGCCTAGAACTTGAAGCTGAAAGCTTAATTGAACAGGCGGTAACAGTTTTCCGTGCCAAACTGCATGCTGCGGCTCAAGAAGAAATTGAATATATTTTAAAGAATTCTAACTTTTCTGATGAAAAAATAGAAAAGTAAAGTTTTAATATTCTTCCTGTCATAAAAATGACATTTAATTGTCACAAAATGGTCATGCATAATATTCTTATGGTTCAAACAATTATAAGAATAATTCATGATTATTTATGAAAATTAATGAGGGTAAGAAATGGACATTCCGCATCAGATTTCAACGCAAATTGAGCAACTTAATCAAGGCGAGCAATGGACCTTCTCAGCACAAGAACTTTATATGAGTTATAACGACTTTAATTCGCTTTCAATCTTACTCACACGAGCATCGGAAAAAGGCGAATTTTCAATTACACGCACTCAGCATAATAAACCTTGGGTCGGCACACACTCAGTTACTCTCACCAAGCATTAATTTTTAAAATAAAAAACCGGAACGTATGTCCGGTTTTTCATTTTGGCAATTTAAAAGTTTATTTTAAAAAACCATTTTCAGCTAAGAAGGCCATACTAATATTTGATTCAGTTTTCTGTTCAGCAGCTTTATCACCTAGTAATAAGCGTTCGATATAACGTGCTAAAACATCAACTTCAAGATTGACCTTGCTACCCACTTGCCACGTTCCAATATTAGTACGCTCTGCTGTGTGTGGGATGAGGTTTAAACTTAAAATATTACCGCGTAAATGATTAATCGTTAAGCTAATACCATCTACAGTTACTGAACCCTTCTCTGCCAGATATTTAGCAAGTTCTACAGGCGCAGTCACTTCAAAATAAATTGAGCGAGCATCTTCACGTACTAGGGTAATTTCACCTACACCATCAACGTGACCACTTACAATGTGTCCACCAAAGCGAGTGGTCGGTAACATTGCCTTTTCTACATTGACACGTTGACCAACTTTCCAGTTACCCAAAGTCGTGCGGTTTAAACTTTCACGAGATACATCAGCCGCATACCAGTTATCACCCCACTCAATCACTGTGAGGCAAATCCCGTTAGTTGCAATTGAGTCACCCAAATGTACATCAGACATATCCAAATCGGTTTGAATACGTAAACGCACATCGCCACCTACACTTTGCAGGCTTTCTACTTTACCTAAACTTTCAATAATGCCTGTAAACATGGCTCAATCTCCAAATCTTTTACACTGCTTAAATTGCAGCGCTTACCAAAGTGCGAGCTGCGTACTGTTACCTGAAGTATCTACACCACCTAGCTCGGCGAAGTGGTAAAGCTGGCCTAACAATTGACGTAACGGTGGTCCTGGTTTGGCATGAGTATCTGTAATCACAATAAACTCAAGCACACGTGCACGCTCTGACTGACGTTGTTTACTTACGCGATAACGTGGAACATCTTGAGTAAGTAAAGTCACTTTTCCACGTTCCAGATTGGCCATCAGTAAATCTTTCGGCTCAATGTTACCATCGGTCGAATAACTGGTCAGAATATAACGTGCATTGATGGTTGAAAGTAATTTTTCATACGCATCTTTTGCATGTTTAGAAGAGTTGTATGGACTTGGACGCTCTTTACGCCATGCACGGTCAATACCACTCTTATAACCCTTAGTGTCTGGTGGCGGTAGGTCGACTTGATCCCATAATGTCAACGCATTTAAAACGTGATAGTTACTACTGTAAGCATGCTGATTATAAGGTGGGTCAAGATAGGCTACATCTACTTCAAAACCGCTCATCTGATTTGCTAGATGCTGAGCATCTACACACCACATTTCAGCAGCAGGGCGTTTACGGTCGCCAATCTCACAGAAACGGCTCGGAGTTAACCAAAGTAGTGATTCGATACGTTCTAATGCTGTTTGTGTACGTCCGCCCCACCCTTGGTGGAAGCTTTTAAATACACCACTGGTATTACTCACAAAACTTGCCGAATAGAGTAATGGCGCAAGCAAAGCACTCATTTCTACATCATTAATTGCACCCTGCGCTTGCCATGTTGCAATTTGCTGGCGAATCGCATCGATACGCATACCATTGCGACGTTTAAAGAATAATCGGTCACGAGATGGATCATAGACATCATCATTACGAGGGCAAAGATTGTGTGTTACCCAGCCTTTAACCTCGGGTAAGCGGTTTAAATAATCAATCGCTTTCTGATAGCCACCCAACTCTTTAAAAGCAGGTGCATCGACACACGCTAAAATTGCATGATTTAACGCATGGCTATAAGGTTCCCAGTCATTTGCAATCACACGGTAACCATTTTGACGTGCCAAACGAGACACTACACCACTACCCGCAAAGAAATCGGCAAAAATCGGAGGATTCTTTTTCTTGCTATTCAGCGTCCCTGTGATTTCCAGAGCTTCTAAAATCAAGTGGAGCAATCGGCGCTTGTTACCCAAATACGGGACAAGCTGATGGAAAAGATATTCGTCTGTCGTGCGGGCTGCATGACGACGTTTGTGGTATACCGAAGGCTCTGAATTCATACTTTCTCTTGCGTAGGGATTAACCTTAAGCGTATATCTTGATCAAGTTGTGTTACATCAAGAAGTTTAAAACGAAGTTGCTGTGCCATATATTCAAAATCTGCATTGAACATGGCTCTTGCACTTTGCCCCAATAAAGTTGGAGCCACATAACTGATCATTTCATCAATCAAGCCTTCTTGCAAAAAGGCACTTGATAATGTCGCGCCAGCCTCGATCAGCACATCATAAATTTGGTATTGCTTAGATAAGGTCTGTAATAACGTTTTTAAAGGCTGAATTTCTAATTGTATCACGCCTATGTCAGCGAGTTCCTGACGATATGGTCCCATGACCATCACAGTTTCAGGATTTTCTAATATTTTAGCGGTGAGTGGTAAACGCCCTCTCCGATCTAGAATTACACGTTTTGGCTGAGCAACTGTCTCGATATCAACATCATGAAGTGAACGTACATTAAGTTGGCAGTCATCGGCAATTACAGTTTCAATACCTGTAATCACGGCGCCTGAAATCGCACGCCAATGTTGTACATCTTGACGGGCCGCAGAACCTGTAATCCACTTCGACTCACCTGATGCCATTGCAGTACGCCCATCAAGACTAGAAGCAACTTTTAGTCGTACATATGGCATGCCGGTAGACATCGCTTTTAAAAAGCCTTGATTAAGTTGAGCTGCCAAATCCTCACAAATACCGATTTCTACTTCAATACCGGCATTTTTTAATATCTGAACACCTTTACCTGCAACAAGCGGGTTTGGATCGGGACATGCCACAACCACTTTTTTAACTTGTGCCTTTACAAGTGCCTCAGCACACGGAGGTGTTCGTCCATAATGAGCACACGGCTCAAGCGTCACATAAGCAGTTGCGCCTTGTGCCTGTTCACCCGCCTCGCGTAAGGCAAAAACTTCAGCATGAGGTTGACCAGCTTTAGGGTGAAAACCTTCGCCAATGATTTGATTATCTTTGACAATGACACAACCAACATTTGGATTAGGCTTGGTCGAATAGAGTCCTCGTTTGGCAAGTTCAATGGCTTGCTGCATCCAGTATTGATCTTGTTTTAACTCAGACATAAAAATCTCAAATGATTAGTGCTCACGTTGTTGCATTTGCTCAATTTGGCGGCGAAACGCTTCAACATCCTGAAAGTCTTGATAAACCGAAGCAAAACGAACATAGGCAACGTGGTCAAGTGCAAATAAAGATTGCATGACAATCTCACCAATCGTTCTGGATTTCACATCACGCTCACCCAAACGGCGAATTTGCAACTGAATATCGCTTAGAACCGTCTCGATCTGCTCTTGTGTCACTGGACGTTTTTGTAAGGCATGCATAAGCGAACGACGTAGCTTCGCCTCATCGAACGGTTCATTTTTTCCATTCGATTTGATCACACGGGGCATCACCACTTCATAGCTTTCAAAAGTGGTAAAACGTTCACCGCAACTTACACACTCACGACGTCGACGAATCTGACAACCTTCTGCGGCTAGACGCGAATCGATGACTTTACTATCTGCGGCGTTGCAAAATGGACAATGCATAGCGGACTTAATAGGGTCAATTACTTTGACCTAGTGTAGCAAAATTTCTACACTTACAGAACCAGCATTCTATGAGACAAAAAAACAGTCCTGTCCGAGATCAAAGCATCGCTTTGATCACAGCACAAGACTGTTTTTGATATAAGAATTATTAGTGATTATTCAATACGTTCGCCATGTTGGCTTAAGTCCAGACCCATACGTTCATCATCGGAATTAACACGAAGTCCAATTATAAGGTCAATCACTTTAAGAATAATGAAAGTTGCGATACCACTGTAAACCATTGTCGCAAGCACACCTTCGACTTGTACCCACAACTGACCAGCGAATGTTGGTGCTAATGCTACGTTGGCTGCCTTAATGATTTCATCACTATAAAATACGCCAGTTAAAATCGCACCGACAATACCACCTACAGCATGCAAACCAAACGCATCCAAAGCATCATCTGCTTTAAGTAAGCGTTTAAGTGCCGTAATACCCCAGAAGCAGACTACGCCACCAATAAGGCCCATTACTAAAGCTCCGCCTACACCAACAAAACCAGCTGCAGGAGTAATCACAACTAAACCAGCAACAGCTCCAGACGCACCGCCCAATACAGAAGCTTTACCACGGATCATACGTTCTACTACCAACCAAGAGAACGCAGCAGCAGCAGCAGCAACTTGAGTCACTAAAATTGCCATACTTGCACGAGCACCAGCACCTAAAGCACTACCACCGTTAAAGCCGAACCAACCCACCCAAAGTAAACTTGCACCGATTACAGTTAAAGTTAAGTTATGTGGCGCCATAGATTCACGGCCAAGGCCAATACGTTTACCAAGCATATAAGCAGCAACTAGACCTGCAACACCGGAGTTAATGTGTACAACCGTACCGCCAGCGAAATCTAATGCACCTGCTTTAAATAACCAGCCATCTGCCGCCCACACCCAGTGAGTAATTGGCGCATAAACCACAAGTACCCAAATTGCAATGAATGCCATGAAAGCTGAGTATTTCATACGATCAGCAATCGAGCCACTCAAAATTGCGACAGTAATGATGGCGAAAGTCATTTGGAAAATAACAAAGAGGCTTTCAGGAATTGTTCCACTTAGTGCATCAAAAGCGACACCATTGAGCATTGCTTTAGACAAATCACCAAAGTATGCACCTGTGCCAGAGAACGCGATTGAATAACCTGCAATCACCCAGAGCAAACTTACTAAAATTGCAGCAGAAAGGCTAAACATCATAGTGCTTAAGACATTTTTCTTACGGACCATACCACCGTAAAATAACGCCAAGCCTGGAATTGTCATCAACAGAACCAAAGCTGTTGAAATTAAAATCCAAGATGTATCACCGGTATCGAGTTTTGCAGTCGGTGTCGGAGCGGCCGGAGTTTCCTCAGCTGCTGGTGCCGCTGCAATTGTTGCAGGAGCTTCAGACGTTGATGTTGCTGTAACCTCAGATGTTGGTGTTGTTACAGTCTCTTCTGCCCAAGCGGCAGTACCACCCAAAAGTGCGCCGGTTAAACTCAGCGCCATAAGCATTTTTTTCATTCGTGTCCCCCAACCTCATTTGCGAGCTATTTATTGCTCAGCAAGCTTTGTGCCAATTTAGACAGCATCTGGTCCTGTTTCACCTGTACGGATACGGATGACTTGTTCCAGATTAGTCACAAAAATCTTACCGTCGCCGATTTTTCCAGTGCTTGCCACACGTGTAATTGACTCAATTACCGCGTCGACCATTTCATCACTAATCGCAATTTCGATTTTTACTTTAGGTAAGAAATCAACCACATACTCAGCGCCGCGGTAAAGTTCTGTATGTCCTTTTTGACGACCAAAACCTTTAACTTCAGTTACGGTAATCCCTTGTACACCAATGTCAGAGAGTGCTTCACGCACATCATCCAATTTAAACGGTTTTACAATTGCAGTTACAAGCTTCATGTTTGTTTCCTTCGGCTTCTTTTCACCAGTAAGGTTTTATGTTCAATTTTCATGCCAATATTTCAAAGGTTGGAGGATATGAATCTTTTGCATGAGCTTTCTTTATAACCTATTTAGTTATCAAGATGTAGATGAGCAACTAAAAATAAAATGAATTTTCAGTCCTGTTTTTATTTCAATTTATCGTTATAACATGGCTAAAAGCCAAGAAGCCTATATCCTAGATTCAAGCAGTGTTAAACTGGCGAGCATAAGGTAATACAACAGTTTGGATATATCATGCTAGAAACTCTATTACAGGCCATCTTGGAACAAATTGACGAGCCTAAAAAAGATTTAGAAAAAAACTTACGTGCATTATTAAATGAAACTGTCGAGAAATTAGATCTTGTCTCTAAACAAGAAATCGAAAGACAAAAAACAGCCCTTCATTTAGCCAATCAACGTTTAGAAGCGCTACAAAAACAAGTCAGTCTATTAGAAGAAGCTTTAAAGAATAAAAAATAAGCACCAACGTAGCGCACTTATACTTTACAACGATTAAAAATGAAGCACCATAATGGAACAATAAGATGTCTTTTTCTAAAATTTATACTCGGGGACTTTTAGGATTACATGCGCCTCTCATTGAGGTTGAGGTGCATGTGAGTCAAGGCTTACCCTCTCTGACTATTGTAGGCTTAGCGGAAGCAGCAGTTAGGGAAAGTAAGGATAGGGTTCGCTCAGCTATTATTAACAGTGGATTTCAATTCCCAACTAAGCGGCTGACCATTAATCTTGCTCCTGCAGATTTGCCCAAAGATGGTTCACGGCTAGATTTACCAATTGCTTTAGGCATCTTAATTGCCTCTGGTCAACTTCCGGAAAACTGCATAGAAGACTTTGAATTTATTGGAGAGTTAGCTCTAGACGGTCATGTAAGACCTGTGTCAGGCGCCTTAACTTTAGCAATGGCATGCCAGCAAGCTCAGCATAAAATCGTTTTACCAGTCGATAATAGCCAAGATATTAGCCATTTACCTAATCTTGAGTGTTATCCGGTTAATCATTTAAAAGAGGTGTGCGAGCACTTTTTAGGCACACAAAAGCTAGCTCACGCACAGCCAAGTGCCCATTCAAATGAAATGCCCTATAAATTTGATCTTGCAGATGTTAAAGGTCAGCTACGCCCACGGCGTGCACTAGAAATTGCTGCCGCTGGGGGACATTCCCTGCTCTTTAAAGGACCACCAGGCACAGGTAAAACTTTATTGGCCTCACGCCTGCCTTCCATTTTACCGCCACTTTCTACTCAAGAAACTCTTGAAGTTGCAAGTATTTATTCTATTT
This sequence comes from Acinetobacter sp. UC24323, assembly GCF_024151445.1. Classification (NCBI taxonomy): domain Bacteria; kingdom Pseudomonadati; phylum Pseudomonadota; class Gammaproteobacteria; order Moraxellales; family Moraxellaceae; genus Acinetobacter; species Acinetobacter sp. UC24323. The sequence goes on from NZ_JAHIBY010000012.1 coordinate 56,954, forward strand.
CAAATACACCGCATACTTTTGGGCAGCGTCCATTTCGCGCGCCCCACCATACAGCATCAGCAATTGCACTGGTTGGGGGCGGTTGTGATTTACAAACAACTATGCGACGTTACAAACAACTATGCGACAAAATACTCTGTAATAATGTGTTTTGGAGAGTTAAAGCGTAATTTTGAGAGGTTGATATTAAGTTTTAAGACAAAACAAATCTTATCTAATTAAAATTAATGTTTTTCTAATTTAGAAATTATAATAAATTCTGAAAGTTGTATATCAAGGGCTTTTAGCCAGTCATGTAATTCAATTACATCCAATCTACGATCTAAATTTTCTACTTTAGCAACATACGACTGATGTTTTTTTAGAAATGAAGCTACTTCTACCTGAGTTATATTTTTTTCCTCACGTAAAGATATTAAACATTGTATTAGACCAATATATCTAGGGTCATGTATTGAGCTCATAACCGAAGATGGTGTACTATTTTAAAAAATATCCCAAAATAGGATATTAATTGTTACTTGATGGTAGAAATGACGAAAAGACAAATTCTGCAAAGATTGTTTTTACGTTTCCTTATGAAAAATTCTTTTCATAAATTGGCGTTCACAGAAATATGGTCGTTATTTGTAGGCCATAACAGCTATTTAAATAACGATGAAAACTTTGAAGTAGTTCATAGCTTTTTTATTCATCATTTAGTAAAGGAGTACTTTATTGTGGATTCTATAAATATTCCTCAAAAATACACTTCTAAATATCATGCATATCAAATCAAGAAGTTTTGTTTACCTGTGGAATTACAAGAGCCTTATGAATCTATTTGTGAGAAGACTAATCAACTTAATAAAGCACTACAGCAAAATGAACTCGAAATTGAATGTCTTAACGAGTGTTTTAATGAGTTTCCTAGTATTAGATTTCAGATTGAACTTTTGATACAAAAAAAGAAAGATTATCAATTTTCACTTCAATCAAAAGTAAACGTATTAAAGGAGTTAATACAAACTTTCTAAATTATACATTGCCACTTCATTATATTTAAAAATCATTATGAAAAATAATAAATTAAATAAATATTAACTTATTAACAGATAGTTAATTAAGAGAATATTTTATTGTTAGGTTGAGAATATCTTGTGCTCTTCTTAAGCGTTAAATTGGGAGTTCACTGGCTAAATATATTTTTATAATCAATATTTTGGAGTATTAACCTTGAGCACTAATAATTCTCTACAAACGAAAACCACACAATGTATAACGTGTGATATTTGTGACCAGCCAACTTCAAGCAATTATGGTGTACTGAAATCAGACTGGGATCCGAACACCGATGATAAGAAAGATAAATATGAAGTTCGACTATGTAAATCCTGCTTCTTAGGGACACTTTCTTATTTAAGAAATCAGAAAAAATTAAATCACTTATTTGATGAAAATTTTGACTTTAACCAATTAGATAATCTTGGCTTAAGTTAAATGTAATAGTCAAAGTTGATATTCTTCATATGAACCATGATTATGTAAACTCATTATTTTTAACTAGTGAATTAGAATTATGAAAGAAATAGATTTAGGACATAATTTAATTGAACACTATTCTAAGCCTATACAGGGCCGTCTTTTTGTAGTGGGTGATCTTCATGGATGTTACACCCTACTCATGAATAAATTAAAAGAAATAAAATTCAATTTTCAGCAGGATTTATTAGTATCTGTTGGAGATTTAGTCGACCGCGGCAATGAGAATCTTGAGTGCCTAAACCTTATTAATGAACCATGGTTTAAGGCAATCCGGGGCAATCATGAACAGATGTGTATTGAAGCGACTCTTGATAATGAAATGAAGGATATGCATACCCATCATGGGGGAGCCTGGCTATACGATTTACCTATTGAGCAACAGCAAAGCATAGTTGATCAATGCCGTAATTTACCCATAATTCTTGAAATTCATCATAACAATAAGGTTTATGGTTTTGTTCATGCAGATATAAATATCAATGACTGGGAAGACTTCAAGCAAAAAATTCTTGAGAACGATTATTTCATTGCAGGCGAGCAGTCAGCTATACAAATTGCTTTATGGCATCGAGGACGAGTTAGATTTAGTAAATATCACCCTGGGTATAGAACTGTAACAGGGGTTGATGAAATCTATTTCGGTCATACCGTAGTTAAAGAACCAGTCCAGCATCAAAACTGTTTTTTTATTGATACAGGCGCTGTTTTTGGGGGAGCTTTAACAGTTCTAGAAATCTAAGAGTCTAATAACAATCATTCCAGAATAACTAAATTATCTATAGAAATATGGCCTTCAATAACCCGTCTTATGGTCCCATCTTTCAGAATATCTTAAGAACTTTAGCTGATCTAACTGCTTTAAAAACTAGCTTTCTTGTCATAAAATTTAATAAATGTTTCAGCCAAAAACTATATTTAGTAAAAAACTAAAAAACAAACACAATATATAGACCCAATTTTAATTTCGGTTATAGTTTCACAAAAAATTGACAGCCCCAAATATTTCCACTATCTTACCGGCATGAATCAAAAGAAATTTTTGTTTCAGGGAGGACATATGCCTACATTTAATCCAGACATGTTAAGAATTGCTCGGGACCTAAGAGGGATGAGCCAGACTGAGCTTGTCCAAAAAATGGGAAATATTACTCAAGCTGCTTTATCCAAAATTGAGAAAGGCGACATTAAGCCTTCAGATGAAACAAAGTTTAATATTGCTAAGACCCTTAATTTCCCAGAAAGGTTCTTTCATCAAGATGACCACTTTAAAGTGTCCCCAATTAGTCTACATGCATACCGAAAAAAAGCTTCAACTACAGCTAAAATCCTAAATCAAATCAATGCTGAAATGACAATTAAAGCTTCAAATCTAGATAAGCTTGATCTGTTTTGTCAGTTAGAATCATCTTTACCATTACCAAGTTATCAGATACATATAAATGTTAGTTCAGCCACTGAAGCTGCATTAAAGCTTCGTAAAGAATGGAATTTGGGACTAAACCCTATTGAAGATTTGACCGGACTCATTGAGAAAGCTGGAGTCTTTATTTTCTATTGTAATTTTGAAGAAGATCACATTGATGGGGTATCTTTACAAACTCAAAATAGCCCTCCATGTATTTTCCTCAATGCAAATCAACCTAATGACCGAATTCGCTTTACCTTAGCACATGAGTTAGGACATTTAATTCTTCATAAATATGCTCCATCTATAGACATGGAAGAAGAAGCGAATGAATTTGCTGCAGAGTTTTTAATACCAACTGACGCTGTGCAAGGCCAGTTACAAACAACTAATCTTAAGACTTACGCAACGCATAAGTTGTTCTGGAAAGTTTCCATGGCTGCTCTAATTGTGAAATCAAAACACATTGGAGACATAAGTGACAGACAGTCAGCAACGTTATGGCGTCAAATGAGTATGTACGGTTACCGCAAAGCTGAGCCTTATTCCCTAGAAAGAGAGCACCCTCAACGCTTTGCTAAATTAATGATGGATTTTTGCCAAGGTGATAAGTCAAAAGTCATTCCAGATTTATCATCCTTCTTTAACTTATACCCGGAAGATTTCACTCAGCTTTATAAAGCTGATATCGAAGAGATGGAGAGATTTTCTATGGCTTCTTAATATTTTAGCCGACCCGAAGGTCGGCTAGTAAACGTGAGAAAGGCAGATTTGGGCATATGCCCCTGCGATTTCAGGACAAAAGACTTGACTATCCATAAGTACGGATAGATGTCTTTCACGTTAGTCCTCGTGATGTGGTGTCTCGATTCTAACGTAAAAGCTCTCTCCTCCGCAACGGACAACCCTGTCTACTCCTAAGTCGCACTCACATTACCATGCCCTATGTGAGGAGTAGACCTATGTCTACAAACGACGATGGCATTGAATATGTGTACACACGATTCATTACCAGAAACGGCAAACGTATTTATCACCCAAAAGGTGGTTTATATAAGTTTCCGAAACGTTCAAAAAAGTCAAAGTCTTAGAGTGAATTAACTGAGCTAATGGCTTTTAAAAGTTTAAGTAATTGTTCTCTACCCAGTTTTTTTAGGGGGGCTGGGTACCAAATAAACTTACATTTTGAGAGAGCAACACATGAGTTTGCAAAATAAATTTAATACGTTTAATCAACGAATCTATCTAACCCGTCATGATTCCGAGTATTCAAATGCTCGTGAAAAAGACGATAGCATTACAGCTGCAATCAAGGCTAAATTTAAAGAAAAAGGTTATCCTGTTATTGATAACTTTGTTCAAGGGTCACTTGCTACTTATACGACTATTAAAGAACCTGGTAAAGATTTTGATATTGACCGTGCCATAGTCATTGATTATGAAGATTCTCCATCAGATCCTTTAGTTCCCAAAAAAGTCATTTTAGAAATTCTGGAAGATCGTGGATTTCAAAATGCTAAAATTAAAAAACCTTGTGTTACTGCTGATTATAAATTTAAGAATCTACATATTGATATCCCGGTATATAGAAAGAATTCCTGGGGAGGATATGAATTAGCAGTAGGGAAAAAAGACTCAGCTGATGAACATAAAATTTGGTCAGAATCCTCGCCAATAGAACTCATTGACTGGGTCAATGACTCATCTCAATATGGCGTATATGCCACAGAAAAACTACATCAATTTCGCAGATTGGTAAGGTACCTCAAACGTTGGAGAAACCTGAAGTTTAGTCCTGACGTGTGCAGAAAGATCTATTCAATCGGTCTAACTGTAATGATTAAACAGAACTTTAAACCAAGTATTGATGAAGACGGGTTTCCAAATGATTTACTCGCACTAAAAGCTACAGTTGATTCAATTCTGGATTGGTCTGGCTATTTTCAATTGCACTCTGATGATCAATGGAAAGTAAAAGTTAACCTCCCGGTTTATCCATCTAGAGATATTTTTCATGGTAGTAGCCTAAATACGGGCACTAGATTTAGAAATCAATTCACTAATTTACGATCTACCTTGCAGGATGTAATTGATACATCAGATGAAGCTGAACAATGCTCTTTACTGGTCAAAGTATTCGGTGATGACTTTCCAAATAATGTTAATACCAACAGTGCAAGCACGGCTCAAAAAGTGCAATTCGCTACCTCTGGAGCTGTAGGGACATCTCAAGGCGCATGAACTACTCTTCAATCATTAATCATCTGACAGACCGCGGATACCAAGTATCCGCAACAGAGTTCTGTTTGTTTCCGGCTCTGAGTATCGAATGTTCCGTTGCAGGTTACGATATCACCTTAATTCATCTAAAAGATGAAGAACTTACAGCTCTGCCTTCTTTTTTTCTAAAGTCTCCTGATAAGTACGGGCGAATCGCGCACACACTTGCGAATAAGACTTTAAATGTAGCTTCAATATGCGTAAATGTTCCGGATTCGGTGTCTATCAATTTTGAGGTGCCCGAACGAGCCTTTGAAGAATCCTTAAAACGGCATATTTCTTTATTAGAAAGATGTTTATCTGATCCCAAATGGAATGAAGAAGAGTTATTACGAGAATTTTTAGCAGGCTGGAATCATATTCAGGACCAAAAGTATGAGGACTTTTTATGCTTGTCTGATAAAGGAGAATTTGAGCTTCTTAATATTCTTCCTCCCAAGAAAGGCGTTAAATACGGACTGAATGCTTGCCATTTTGGGATACCTCAGGAATTTAAACAAAAGCCTCAGTTTTCAGTAATTAATGATCACATCAATAACCGTGGTAAACCTAAAGGAATTGGATGTATTGTTCCTTTAGAAAAGTTAATCCCTGCCCCATGGCAGAGTGCAGACTTAGAAGAATGGTATCTTGAAATACTCAAGTTTATTTCTCAGGATGTTTTTGAGTCTTTAACCCGTACCCTCGGACAAACTCGAGACCATGCCTTTTGGCTTGTATTTAATGCGGATACACCATCAGGTAAAACTTGGTTTGGTATCCATTTTCATTTAAAAAATAATATTAAAAGCAAAAAAGGCCTGCCTCTTAATCGTGAGCATTTAGAGTTCTGGGAACTCAAGGCAATGAATGTACGTTTATTTAATAAAGAACGAGTCATGCCCCGAAGTGGAGCTATTCAAGAATTACAAAACAAAAAAGTTTTACTGGTAGGTTGCGGATCGGTTGGGAGTCAAATTGCTAATCAACTTGCATCCACAGGTATTGGCCATATCACACTTTCAGATCCCGAGACTTTTTCTTTGGATAATTTATATCGCCATACTCTTGCAGCTCATTATATTAGCTGGCCTAAGACCTGGGGCTTACAAACAGAATTGAGTAATAAATATCCGTGGCTAGAAGTCCAGGTTATGTTTTCAGAACTCCTAAGCCTAAGATATGAAAATGTATTAAATACTTTCGATCTCATCATTATCGCAATCGGTTCACCTACACAAGAACGTATTTTTCATGATTACTGTATTAAGAATTCAATTGAAACTGCTGTCATAAATACCTGGGTGGAAGGTTACGGAATTGGGGGCCATGCTGTACTAGATATTCCTGATTCAAAAGGTTGTTTAAGATGTGCATATGTTGATCCAATTGATTTTTCACGAGGTCTAGGTTCCAACCTTAATTTTTTGAAACCTAATCAAAACCTTACGAAAAATCTTGCGGGTTGCGGAAATGCATTCTTACCTTATAGCAACTTAAGTGCATTACAAACCGCTCTTATTACTTCTAATTTAGCGATCAAGTTTTTAATGGGCCAATTACACAGCTCTTCAAAAGTGAGCTGGAAAGGCAGTGATTTTGATGTCGTCCAAGCTGGTTTCCAGGTAACTGATCGATATACACAGTTTTCAAAATCATTAGAAATTCTCCCTCTTCTAAATAGCGGGTGTGATCTTTGCAATGATTGAAAATTATTACTTGCTCCCCTCTAAACAGTTTGAACTCTATATTTCCCATGAAGTTATTCAAACATGGACGAGATATAAGCAACTTGATAGAAAAGATCTAGAAGCATGTGGTGTTCTGATTGGCAATCAGAGCTCCTCTAACCCTAATCAGTACTGGATTGAGGACTTAACTGAGCCTATGCCAAAAGATTGCAGATCTACGCATAGGTTCACCTTAAAAGATCCGGGACATCAAAAGAAAGTAGATTCGGCATTTTCAAAATCAAACGGAACCTCGGTTTATTTAGGAACTTGGCATAGCCACCCACAAAACATCCCAACTCCGTCAAATATTGATTATGCAGACTGGAAAAGTTGCATTTTGAGGAATCCTGACCGCCAGCTTTTTTTTGCCATAGTGGGCATTCAAGCAATACGAATTTTCTTTTACTCCTCCCTTCAAGGGTGGAATCAAGCAGAGATCAATAATCAACAAGTACGATAAGGACTATAAGAATGACTGAAGTTACTTTTACTGAAACACTTGTACAAACGGTAAATCCTCCATTTGATTCATTAAAGACTGCACAAGAGTTTACAACTACAATTCAAGATTTCATTACATGGGATACAGTCGGTCTACTTATTGATGAAAGTGGTCAAAATTTAGTTATTTTATTATTAGAAAACGATACTGTAATCAGTTCCCTAAGGGCTAACCTGTATGAGACTGATCTACTTCAATTCATATTAGAACTATCTAATAAACAAACCAAAAAAATTATTCTGCATGCTTGGCAAGGTCATACAATAAATTGTTCTCATTTGAGCGATTTAAAAAAACTTGAGCATATTTGGCATAATAAAAGCGCTTATCAAGCTACAGAATTTATTAAAGTAAATGACATTAAAAAATTCATCAAAAGCTATTTTAAGCCAGTAAAAAAAATTGGACGAGGTAATCCGTTTACTGCTGAGACAAAGCGACTCGTCATGCAAGATAGTCATGGCCGCTGCATGTTCACTGGATGCGGTGATCGTCTAGATATCGAACAACTTACAGGCATGAAGGGTAATATAGGATATCTGGCTCATAATGTAGCCTCTTCAGAAAGAGGTGAAAGAGGAATTCCGTACCTTTCCGACTTGCTTTCTGATGACCCGGCAAATGTACTCCTTTTGTGTGATAAACATCACCGGTTAATTGATAAAATTGCAGCAAGTGATTACTCAGCACAACAACTGAGCGAAATGAGAAAATCATATTGTGATTTAGCAAACACTTTACTTGACGCCCTAGCATTCAGCCCAATTCCTGTATATTCAATTTTATGGTCTGTAAATAGTAATGCTGTTGGTCATCCAGAGCCTAAAGAGATTGCTTCATGTTTATCACCATTACAACATCGGATGGATGGTTACCTTCAAAGGTTATGTGATAGTAATACGATATATATGAAAAATCCTGACCAGTTTTCACAACAACTCGTCATGATTATTCAGAATGAAGCTGACAAAATTATCCAGCAAACAAGTTTAAATGGACATCGTGCTGCCATCTTTGCATTCGGACCTATGCCGGCACTTATTGGCTTAGGTGCTTTATTAGGTAATAAAGGAAAGTTTCTCCCAATGTTAAGGGATAGAGAAGCAAATCGATGGGGATGGCCAAATACTTCAGCTGCTGATCAATCATATGAAACGATCGGAATTGAAACTCTTCGAAAGGCTCCCGATGTTGTTTTATGTATAAATTTCACAGCTCTTATTGATAAAATCAAAAATAAGGCTCTTGAGCTAAAAGCTGAATTGGGTGCTGATATTATTGAAATTAATGCGCTTGAAGCATATTTAGGAAGTAAGGCGGTTCCTCATCCCCATAATATTTCAAAGTTCACCGCTGAGCTTCAGAAACTTTTTCATCTATTAAAAGATAAACATGGTGTAAAGAGAGTCCATCTTTTAATTGCCGCACCAAATGCAGCCTGTATAGCTTTAGGACAAGCTATTGATCTACATCATCCTGATATTATTATCTATGACTTTGCGCAAGATACTATGCTTCCTAAACTCATTATTAGAAATGATTCACGCGGAAATCACTTAGAACTTCCCTAAAAAACCTATTTTACAAGCTTATTTTTAATATATTAAAAATGGGATAGACCTTATGACTAATACTTCTACTGATCAAGATAAAAACTCTTCTGATGAAAATAAAGTAAAACTATTATGGGAGATCCTTAAACCCTATAAAGATAAATATTTACAAGTTTGGTGGTATGGAGGGATGGAAAAAGGAAAAAGGCCTGGAGATCAGCCACAGGTTCATGTCTTATTCAGAGAAGTTTTAGAAGATTTGCGTCCCACTGATAATTTTATCCAGATTACAGCAAACATTACAGATCTTGTATCTTGGCGAGTTGATTCAATTTGGCATCAGCAACGAAAAATAGATTTTGCAAACCAGGATATCTATGAATTTGTTATTAATCATACTGATTTCGAATTTAAATTTTTAAAAATCTATGAGAATGTGGATGAGAAGAAGAAAATTAACTTTTTCAAAAATCGAGAAGAATGTGAAATAGTGGATACGAAAGAGAGAAAAAATTGTATTTCTTTCAAAGTGAACCACCCTGAATTTGATGAGCTTTTAATACCATGTCTAGAATTTCTCACTAGAGCATATGGTTTATCAACTGAGCTCATACGAATACTTACTACATATAATGAAAGTGAACGAGAATCTCGATTATATATTCCCCACGTAGGGGAAAAGGATCTTTGGAGTGTACTACTTGGCGATAGAATTACCCGGCAGGATGCCGACTTTGTCGCATATTATAAATATACTGAACTCGCTAAGAATGCTACACGTATCTTATATAGTAGTATCGTTAGAAATTCTGATTTAAAACAAGCCAATATCTATCCAAAAGTTGTCCCTTGGCATACGGAGACCTTACCTATCCGAGTGTCAGGGTTCCGCTTAGCGGGAACAAAAACATTTGTTGTGACAAGAATCAGAGGAATGAAGTCACCAAAAAATGATCATATTAGAATAATACCTAGAGCAACTGAACGTATTAATACCATTACAGACACTAACCAGCCTAATCCCCCTTTACCTCAATTAGGTAGCGGTGATATTAATGTTTCCACAAATCAGGGCGGTCGACGTCCGCCTTCTGATTATGAATTCTTAGAAGATGACTTTGAATGGATTGATGGCGGTCCAGCTAATGAATTAAGTAAATACAAATATGTAAAACAGACTAAACGTCCAAAAAGAAAGAAGAAATATATAGAAACACAGACTATAGGAACTGGAGCTCCTGACAACTCACCAGAAGTATTAAACGGCCAAATAGTTCCTTCAACAAATCAATCGACAGAGTTTCAGGCCTCCGAGGATGGCAGAATTATTGGATTATGGAAAGCTTGTGTAAAAGCCATGGATTTCAATCCAGATTTAATACAACAAGTTCACTACTACACATTTGAAAAGGGATTTAACTATTCCGAACTCCCGATGCTGATCGGTTTTTTTACAGAGTCGGAAGTGCAGGTTCACAAGACTTGGTGCTACGCAAATTCATTAAAAACTCAGATAAGAGGAGCATTAATTATCAGATTAACTGTATCGCAATTAGAACCTGTTTATATTTTTGATATACAGCCCGCAACATATACGTCTACTGTAGAAGGTGAAAATCTGACAAAAGAAAGAGGACATGCAGGATTAGTTTTCCGAATGAAACAAGAAAAAGATCTAGAACAATTCATATCTGATTTGATGTATTTACTTCCGCTTTACGAAGGTTCATATCCTCAAGAAGTTTTTCAGAGTCTACTCGTCACACAAGTATTCTTATTCCGGCATTCAAATACAAAGGGATTAACTGAAGGAGAATCAACGCTATTAAATGCTTTGAGGAAAATAGGTATAGAAAAAATTTCTTTTAAAAATTAGAAACATATAGTTGGAACCAATAGTATCAATCACATATCAACAGAAGATACTATTGGCCAAAATACACTTTTATTTATGCCGTTTTTGGTTTAACTGCAACAATAATATAGTTTTCACCTTCAGCTTTTAGCTCAAACTCTACATGTTGTCCTATGGTTAGACCTTCTAGAAGTGCAGGATCAGCAACTTTAAAGCCCATAGTCATTGCTGGCCACTTAATCGCAGGAATTGCTTCATGTTCGAGTGTTAAAATATTTCCTTTTTTATCAATAGCAGTAATCACCCCAACGGCTTGGGCTGTTACCGCTTTAGATGACTCTTTATTCATCTGTTCCATAGGTGCTTCCGCTTTCTTTTGCTCAGATGCTTCGTTTTTAGTACACGCACTTAACGCGGCTACTGTTCCAACAAATACTGCAATTTTCATAAATTTCAACATAATAAAACCTCTTAGACTAAATAATGAAACTATCAATGTTTTGATAATTTCCTTTTGATTAAAAGCTGATAGGCAGCCGGGATAACAAACATAGATAAGAGGGGGGCTGAAATCATGCCCCCAACCATAGGTAAAGCTATACGGCTCATGAGTTCAGAGCCGGTTCCATTTCCTAAAAGAATAGGAAATAAGCCTGCCAGAATGACAGCTACTGTCATGGCTTTAGGACGCACACGTAGCACGGCACCGGACCGAATCGCATCATTGAGTTGTTGTTCCGATAAGGATGCTGCTGAAGAAGATAGACTTTGCTGTGTATGTTTGATCGCTTGCTTTAGATAAAACAACATAACTACGCCAAACTCTGCGGCAACGCCTGCTAGTGCAATAAATCCAACAGCAATTGCAACAGAAAAATGATAACCACTGAAATACATGGCCCATATACCACCGATAAGGGCAAAAGGAAGAGTGGCCATAATCAGAACTGCATCTTGTACTTCTCTAAAAATTAGATAGAGCAATAAAAAAATAATCATCAAAGTAATTGGAATGACTATTTTTAGGCGAGCATTTGCTCTTTCCATAAACTCAAATTGGCCAGAATAACTGATACTCATACCAACTGTTCGTTTTACCTGCTGATCAATAGCCTGTTTTAGATCTCGAACAACTGAAGCTAAATCTCGTCCTTGTACATCGACATAGACCCAACCACTTGGACGGGCATTCTCACTTTTCAGCATTGGAGGGCCATCTGTAATTTGAATATTGGCAACACTACTCAAGATAATTTGCTGGCCAGAGCCCGTGACAATCGGTAAGTTTCTTAAAGCCTCTAATGAGTCTCGGATCTCTCGAGGATAACGCACGTTAATTGGATATCTTGCTAATCCTTCAACCGTTTCCCCAATATTTTCCCCACCTATCGCTGAAGACACAATTTGCTGTACATCTGCAATATTGAGACCATATCGTGCAGCTTGTATCCGGTTGATATCGACATCAATATATCGCCCACCAGTGAGTCGCTCTGCCAAGGCTGAGCTTACGCCAGGCACCTTTCTTGCTATTTTCTCAACTTGCTGTGCAACCTGATCAATATTTTGCAGATCATTTGCTGAAATTTTAATACCAATTGGGCTTTTAACTCCTGTTGCCAACATATCAATCCGATTACGAATCGGTGGTACCCATATATTCGTTAATCCTGGCACTTGAACAGCCTTATCCAGCTCTTTTATCAATTTGTCAGGTGTCATCCCTGAACGCCACTCTGATCGCGGTTTAAACTGAATTGTGGTTTCAAACATCTCCAGTGGTGCTGGATCAGTCGCCGATTCAGCTCTTCCAGCCTTACCAAATACAGTTGCAACTTCAGGTACAGTCTTAATCATCCGGTCAGTTTGCTGCAACAGTTCGGAAGCTTTAGCTGCGGACAATCCCGGTAAAGCTGATGGCATGTACAGTAAATCACCTTCATCCATATTAGGTAAGAATTCTCCACCTAAGCGTGTTAGGGGGAAAAGGCTTACTAAAAAAATGAATAGTGCAGCAAACAGGGTTATCTTTGGATGAGCTAATACTACGTCCAACATAGGACGGTATATTCTGATCAGAAATCGATTTAATGGATTATGCTGTTCTGAGGGTAATTTTCCTCGAATCCAATAACCCATCAAGACTGGAATCAAGGTAATGGATAAACCAGCTGCTGCTGCCATGGCGTAGGTTTTGGTAAATGCCAATGGTGAAAATAAACGTCCTTCTTGTGCCTGCAAAGTAAAAATAGGGATAAAGGATAAAGTAATGATGAGTAAGCAGAAAAATAATGCAGGACCAACCTCACTCGCTGAGCGTGTAATAATGTCCCAACGAACTTGAGTATCTAATACCTGATCAGGGTATTCATGCTGCCAAGCCTCGATATGCTTATGTGCATTTTCGACCATCACAACCGCAGCATCAACCATGGCACCAATTGCAATAGCAATACCACCGAGAGACATGATATTGGCATTTAAGCCCTGATAATGCATAACCAAGAAAGCTGATAAAATCCCAAGAGGCAGAGAAACAATGGCTACCATTGCTGAACGTAAATGCCAGAGGAATAATCCACAAACTAAAGCTACTACAATGAATTCTTCAATCAATTTATGGCTGAGATTCTCTACAGCCCGATCAATCAATTGACTACGATCATATACCGGAACAACTTGCACACCTTTCGGTAAGCTAACTTGTAATTCAGCAAGTTTTTCTTTCACAGCGGCAATCGTTTCCCGTGCATTTTTTCCTGCCCGTAGAATCACGACACCACCAACAGTTTCACCTTGTCCATTCAGCTCACTGATACCTCGACGCATTTCTGGTCCAAGCTGAATGGTCGCAACATCATTTAAAGTAACCGGAATGCCAAAACTATTTGTTCGTAGTGGAATCTGTCGAAAGTCATCTAATGTCTTTAAATAACCGGAAGCACGTACCATATATTCCGTTTCAGCCATTTCCAGTACTGAACCACCAGTTTCCTGATTGGCCTTTTGAATCGCTTCAATGACATTGTTTTGGGTAATACCAAAGGTTGCCATTTTGTTGGGGTCTAAAACAACTTGATATTGCTTAACCATCCCGCCAATAGAAGCAACCTCAGCCACATTGGGTAATGTTTTTAATTCATACTTTAAAAACCAGTCTTGTATACTTCTCAACTGGGAAAGATCATGTTTTCCTGTTTGGTCAACCAATGCATATTCATAAACCCAACCAACACCTGTCGCATCTGGTCCTAAGGAGGATTTTGCATTCGCAGGCATTTTCCCTTGAATCTGGTTTAGATATTCCAATACACGAGATCGTGCCCAGTAGAGATCGGTATGTTCATCAAAAATGACATAAACAAATGAATCTCCAAAAAAAGAATAGCCACGTACAGCTTTAACACCTGGTACCGATAACATCGTCGTTGTTAAAGGGTAAGTCACCTGGTTTTCAACAATTTGTGGTGCCTGCCCTGGAAAATTAGTTCTGACAATTACTTGCACATCAGACAGATCTGGCAAAGCATCAACGGGAGTATTCCTTACAGCCCAAGTTCCCCAAATCGCAAGAACTACAGCCGCTAACAAGACAAATATGCGATTTATAATTGAAAAACGAATAATACGGGCAATCATAATAGTTCTCCCGTTAGTTCTTCATAGGGGCCTGAGATATTTTGGAAATCTCAGAAATAGTGTAAGCATTTCCAGCATGTATAAAGCTAAAGCTGACCTGATCACCTTGCTGAACCTGGCTAAATGGTCGTACAGGCTGTTTAAAGCCCATTGTCATAGCTCCCCATCCCAGCTCAGGAATAGCCTGATGTGAAATAGTAATCTCTTGAGTGGTGATTTTTTCCACTTTACCGGTACTTTGATATATAGCGTTCTTAACTTTTTGAGATGACGTAATTGATTGTCCAGTATTTAGCTTATCCATTACACCTTGTAAATTTGCTTCAGAATCAATGAGGAATTGTCCTGAAATCACCACTTTCTGGCCAGCTTTCAAACCTTGTAGAATGGCAATCTTATTACCATCGCTTTGCCCTAGCTGTACAACAACAGGTTCAAAGCGTCCTTGATCATGTCCCACAATGACAACATTTCGAGTACCTGTGCGTATAACAGCTTGTTCTGGCACAACTAAGCTGCTTTGGGGATGATTCGATAATCTGACAGAGGCATACATTCCTGGCTTGAGGTGGCCATCACTGTTAGGTAATTCAATACGAACCTTTATGGTTCTACTGGTAGGATCTAAAGTGGGTAAAATATCTGTTACTTTACCAAGCACTGCTTGAGGGTATGCAGCTAGAGTTGCTTCGACTCTCATCCCTCGTTTTATACCGGCAATTTGTGTTTCTGAGACAGATGCTTCTAACCAGATTGGGTTAATCCCTTTAATCGTGGCTAGGGTTTGTCCCATCGCTAAAGTCATTCCATTACGAACTTCCAATGAGTCAATAAAACCACTCACAGGCGCAGACAAAGTCATACTAGATTGCACTCGATGAGTACGTTCGACCTGACGAATCACAGTTTGCGGAATTCCTAAAAGCTGCAAACGTTGTCGGCTTGCCTGAATCAGAGAACGGTCTCCAGTTCGGAGTACAGCTAAAAACTCGGTTTGTTCTCCTGTCCATTCGGGTATGGAAATATCTGCAATCGGGCTGCCTTGGTTCACCATATCACCAGGGGCATGTCCATAAACCCGTTGAACAAAACCATTTGCTCTGGTTTGTAAAATCGCGACTTGCCTTTCATTGGCCTGTAATATGCCATTAGTTAACAGGGCGTTTCCAATGACTGCTTGTTCAACTGTGACATAACGAATGGCTAAATTTTGTTGAATAGATGGATCAATCTTGACTGTAGAATGACTATCATCTTTTATCCCTGTATTTTCATCTGCATATTTAGGTACCAGTTCCATATCCATAAATGGAGACTTACCGGGTTTATCAAAATGCTGTTCCGGCTTCATTGGATCGTACCAATAAAGAACTTTTTTATCCTGTTTTTGGCTTTCCACCCACGGTTGAGATTCTTCTTTTTTATGGGCAAACCAGTATCCAGCACCGCCACCTGCAACCAGACTAATTGCGGCGACTCCCATAATAGCAACTGTCAATTTATTCCTTAACATTATGGCTGCTCCCCAATATGGTTTAAGGTCGGCTCTTCAAAGGTAAAGAAAAGCTGTGCTGTTGTAATCGCTTGTTGTTGTTGAAGATCAATGAGTCGTAGCTGTTGCTCCAAAAGAGTTTGTCGGACAGCAATCACATTGGATAAATTAGTTTTCCCCGCTTGATAGCTTGCCAACTGTAATTTCACTTTTTGTTTGGCTAATGGAATACCCGTTTGAATTGCACGCTTAATTTGCTGGTTAAGCGCTTCAAGATCAGATAGCCCATCATCTAATTTGGTAAGGTGTTCACGGTACTGGGCTTCTTGATCAGCGGTAATTCTGTTTTGTTCCGCTAAAGCGGCCTGGATGAGTGGTGTACTTCGTCTTTTTGAAAATACGGGAAGCTCAGTGGTTAGTTGTACTCCAATCATATCGCCAAATTCTGGAGCCCGATGCTGATAAGCAAGTTCAATACCCCAATCTGGTTTCTGTAAAGCTTGAGCTTGCTTTAATTTTGCTTCGGCAGTTTGCTTTTCTGCCTGAAAAGCTTTTAATTCAGGATGTTGATGCAAATGACCATACAACTTTGAAGTGTCGAGATGAATAACAGGTGGTTGGGAAGGCAAGGCTTCAATCTGGGAGAGATTTTCAGTAGGGTCTGCACTGATCAACCGATGCAATTCAAGTTTTGCCTTATTTAAATCACGGAGTAAATCATCCTTTTGGTCAAGCAATACGATAGTCTGCTGTCTTGGCTCAAGTGCATCGGCAATCATTGTCCGGCCAGACGTGACTTGAGTTTGCGTAATTTCAGAAAGTAATCGATTCTCAGCAAATAATTCATCGTATAGGGCCAATTTACGTTCAAGATAAAAGCGCTTAAACCAAGCAGATGCGACTTTTTGACGTAGTTCAATCCGTAGAATCTCAGTTTGGGCATTGGCAGAACCTAATTCAGCTTTTGCTAACTCGACCTCTGCTTGCCTTTTAGCCCGGTTTGGAAAATCCTGCATAACCCCAATTTTCTGCATGGTCATACCTTCGCGTGTGACTGACCATGCTGCATCACCCGATACAGGGTAATTATCTAAACCCACAAATAATTTAGGGTTAGGTAAAATACCTGAAGCTGAAACCATATTTTCAGCCCCTTCAATCCGTGCACTACTTGCTCTTAGGTTAGGTGCATATTGCTCAGCAAGCTTTAAAGCTGTATCCAAAGTCAATGGTTCAGCATAAGCCTGACCATAGATCAGACAGAAACAGATCGTAGCTATTGGCCATCTCTTACTAAGAGATCGCTTTTCTTTATAAATATTCATATTTTTTGCTCTAAAATGATTACGCGCACGCGCAGAACATCCATAGAAAATTCTATGAATGATAGAGGACTATCAAATTAGTTAGAGCGTGGGGGCTTCCATAAACCCGAAGGGTATGGAGAAGGGAGATTTTGATCTGGAGAGTAAAAAGCTGAGCGCTCTATAGGAAAGGAAACAGTTGAGTACAAAATACTCTGAACATCATGACCATATACAAGCTTGCTAAAGGACATAATGCAATCTTGTTCTGACATACAAGATGGGTCGTGTAGAGTTTTTTTGGTCTTTACTTCTACTTTCATACAATCCGTATGCATCATCTGCTGATTTTGAGATGCTCCCATTAACATGGGTGGCATTTGTTCAGATGGCATTAAACATCGTTTATGTACAGACGAAGCAACAGCGGCCGATCCTACTAACAGGATAGCAAACGATAAAAACAGCGATAGACATGTTTTTAACCACTGCATAGATATAGACCAAATTTTAAGCTTTATTAGTTTTGCAGATTCCATCACAAAGGGCAACAGATAATACGCAAAAACTGTATGACTTAAGAAAATTATTAAAAACAGGAAAGACTAAATAAAACAGTGACATAAATATCACTGTTTTATCTTAAATTAATTCATCACCACCGGCTGACAAGCTGATACGTTATGAAAGAGAATAAATATGCGAGAGAGAAAAGGTAAACTGCCATTATAGTTGGTTGCTTCCAACTCCCAGTTTCTCTTCTGATAGTCGCCAAGGTTGCTAAACAATGAGGTGCAAAGATAAACCAGACTAATAGAGACATCCCCGTTGCCAATCCCCATCCATCAGGGCCTGATATTTGCGACAAAAGGGTCTGCGTAACGGTATCTTCATCACCCGACATAGCATAGATTACCCCTAAAGCAGCGATGATTACTTCACGCGCAGCCATAGCAGGAATTAAGGCAATACAGATTTCCCAAGTGAAACCGATCGGCGCAAATATTGGATGAATTAAATGCCCCAACTGACCTGCAATACTATAATTAATCGGAGGCATAGTTGGATTATCAGGTGGTAAAGGGAATGTCACCAAGAACCATAATAAGACAGATAATGCTACAATAATTCCGCCAACCCTTTTTAAGAAAATAGTGGCTCTATCATAAAGTCCTAACGCAACATTTCTAACATCTGGAAGGCGGTAGGTTGGTAACTCAAAAATAAAAATACTTTCTGTTTTATCTTTTCTTACTAATTTCAAAAATAAGGAAACGAGTAGAGCCGATACGATACCAGACATGTACAGTCCAAACAAAACCAGACCTTGTAAACTGAGCCAACCGTAAATTAGCTTATTCGGTATAAAAGCTGCAATTAATAAAGCGTATACAGGTAGTCGAGCAGAGCATGTCATTAAGGGAGCAATCATAATTGTTGCTAAACGATCTCTTTCCGAGCTAATACTTCTTGTTGCCATAATGCCCGGAATAGCACAAGCAAAACTAGAAAGTAATGGAATAAATGAACGCCCACTTAACCCAGCTTTAGACATTAATTTATCTAATAAAAAGGCTGCTCTAGGTAAATATCCTGATTCCTCTAAAATTAATATAAAGAAAAATAGAATAAGAATCTGAGGCATATAAGCAAGTACACTACCTGCTCCTGCAATCACTCCATCAACAACTAAACTTCTTAATAACGGTTGAGGGATCAAGGAACCTATAAAACTTCCCAACCATGTAATCGAATCTTCAACAAAAGAAATGAATGGCTGTGCCCAAATAAAGACAGCCTGAAACATTACGAACATAGTAAAGGCTAATATTAATAATCCAAAAACAGGATGCAAAAATATTTTGTCTAAGAAAGCTGTTCGCTTATCACCGTTATCATTTTTCAAAATGACTTGTTGTGTAATGTATTTAATTTGATCGAAATGACTTAAATTTGAATGATAAGGCGTGACAAATAAATTCTTTTTATCTAATTCAGTCAATAAACCTTGTATGCCTTTTGTCTTGACAGCTATTGCCTCAACAACAGGAACTCCTAAGAGTTCAGATAATTTTAATGTATCAATTGAGATTCCGCGCTTTCTAACCTCATCCATCATGTTTAGAACTAGAATCATTGGCCTATTAAGAGCTCTAACCTCAAGCACTAAACTTAAATGGAGATGTAGATTAGTAGCATCAACAACACATACAAAAATGTCAGGTATTACTTCACCTTTTAACTCTCCAAAACATACAGCTCTGGTCACTTCCTCATCTAAACTACTTGGTTTTAAACTGTAAGTCCCTGGCAAATCTAACACTCGAATTGTATTGCCAGAAGGCAATTTAAAAAAGCCTTCTTTTCTCTCTACAGTTACACCTGCGTAATTTGCAACTTTTTGGCGTGTTCCTGTAAGTGTGTTAAAGAGTGATGTCTTACCACAATTGGGATTACCAATAAGTGCAATATTTTTAGTGTTCATTGGCAATCTCTACAATAATTCTTTCAGCTTCATTTTTTCTTAAAGCAAAACGGGAAGTCTCAATTTGAACTAGAATAGGCTCTCCACCAAAAAGTCCTTTGGCAAGTACTTGTAAAGATTCACCTACTCTAAAGCCAAGTAATTTCAAACGTTCTAGAACAGGATCATTATTATCTGGATAATGATTACCCTTTTTAAGTTCAATAATTTTTACAGTTTGAGCTTGCTTTACTTGAAATAAATTCATTTTCAATACCTTATTTCAATGCCAAAATTTTTCGTGCTCCATTCAGCACAAACAATGAAACAAGGATACCAATAATCAAATCTGGATAAGCTGAACCAGTCCAAGCGACTAATATTCCTGCCAAAATTACTCCCATATTCACGATGACATCATTTGCAGTGAATATCCAACTTGCTTTCATATGGGCGCCTCCATTTTTATGGCCTGTCAGTAAATAGAGACAGGCAGCATTTGCAATGAGTGCACATAAAGCAATAATAATCATGATATTGGATTCAGGTTCGCTACCAAACATAAAACGTCTAACTACATCTACAATAACGATTGAGGCCAATATAAGTTGTATCCAACCAGCCAAGTGTGCCGCTTTTACTTGATACCTCGCTGCTTTTCCTACTGCATACAATGCAATGCCATATACAGCCGCATCTGCAAACATATCAAGGGAATCAGCAATAAGACCTGTTGAAGCAGCGATAATTCCACTTATAAATTCAATAAAGAAAAGGACACCATTAATTGCCAACAATAATTTTAAGACTTTTGTCTGTTGAGCTGGATCAGGTGTTTCTGGTAAATCCTCGGTAGTTCTTACAGTTTCAATAAGTACTGCACCGAATCCTAAAGACTCAAGCTTTTCGGTAATTTCATTAATACCGTTTGTATGATAAACCTTTAAATTTCTTTGTGATAAATCAAAGGTTAAGCCCTTAATCTGTTGTAAAGGCGAAAGAGTCATTCTTACCATTTGCTCTTCAGCAGAACAATCCATTTTTGGAATTGAATAGGTACTTACTTCTTTCGCACTCGGTTGACTTTCCAGAATCTCTGATTTATTTAATTTGGCTCCAAATCCGAGATTCTCTAGTTTGGCAGTAATTTCATTAACTTCACCGCTGTGGCGAACTTTAAGGCTTCTATTTGGTAAATCAAAAATCAGCTTATCAATATTCGCGAGTGATGATAGTGTCATCCGAACCATTTGTTCTTCTGCGGAACAATCCATTTTCGGGATATGATATTCACTAATAAAAGTCACTTTACTTACGTTCTCAGCCGCCATTACTGCATTTGTTTTTGAATCTGAACCACATTGTGAATTCGTCCCACTTGAACAGGGCTTAGTACTGCCACAAGACAGCTTCTCTTTACCACCCAGCTCTTGCTCTGTATCACTTCCGCAACAAGAACTATTATTTTTTTCAGGCGCCGAACCTGATGCTTTACAAGCATCCTGTTGAGAAGTCTTTAATTTTTGCTCCGTTTCTTCAAAAGCGCTTTCTTTATTACAACCGCAACCACTCATTGACGTGCCTATAGTCATATCTTCACTTATTGCATATTTAAATCCCTATAGCTACTATAGAGTCAAGCTAGTTTTAGTTGATTACCATGTTTTTAAAAATAGGTGAGTTATCTGAAAAAACTTCTTGTTCAGTATTAACAATAAGGTTCTACGAAAAAGAAGGTTTAATCCCTCAGCCTGAAAGAAATCAGGGGAATTATAGGCTGTATTCTGAAAGCTATATTGATAGACTTAAATTCATTGTGAATTGCCGTTCACTAAATATGAATTTAAGTGAGATTAAGAAATTACTGTCTTACAAAGACATTCCTAATCAAAATTGTTCTGAAGTTAATGAGCTCATTGATTCACATATTAAAGAAGTGCAAAACAACATCCGCAAACAACAAAAACTTATCGAACAACTGTTAGAAATTCGGAAAACCTGCGATGGTATGTGTAATGCTGATCAATGCGGTGTATTGAAAAATTTAGGTTAAATAAGTAAAAATATCAATTAATTCAATGGCGTTTAAAATTCGTATTAGCTCCGATCTGATCAGTTAGTTATTAATATTTGTATAAATTATCTGATCGGATAGGAACTAATACATCAAATTGATTTATTTAAAATACCAATTCGATACCCGCACCATAGACCCATTCTTTTTCAGAATCAGTGGCTTCTTGCATGTTAGTCGCTTTTTGTCCTTTTTCATATTGGTAGGCCACATCAATGAAAGGTCGGATTCTTTTAGTGATCTCATACCGGGTTTTGATACCAGTTTTTAACTCAGATAAACCTGATTTTGCAGCATATTTAGAATCATCGCTAAACACAGCATCTACTTCTAAATAAGGTTGTGTGATCAATTTCTGGGTTAACAGGAAATCACGCTCGACTTCTAAGCTCGCCCCCCAGAAATTATTCTCACCACCGTACAAATAAGCTTGGGTTTCAAAGAAATAGGGAGCTAATCCCAATACGCCAATAACACCATCAACCCGATCACTGTTGCTGTTATTTTTATCTTCACTGTATCTCACCCCAGCCTGTACATCCCAGAAGGGTGCTACATTACGGCTATAAAGTGCAGACACATCATATTTTGGATCATGACTTTCCGCTTTATCCAAATTTGCTTCAATAAATAGGCGATTTTCATCTGTGCCTATCAATGTTTCAATTTTCGATCCTAAAGTACCTTTGCCATCTTCATCCACAGTCCACTCATTCTCAAATTTAGTCGTTTGAAAAACTTGTCCACCATGCTCTTTCAGATGTTTATCATGATTTCGGCTATTAGATGTTTCGGCTTCAAGACCTGTACTGTTATCTCCATCATTACCAGAAGTTGAATTTTGGTAAGTATTACGGTCAACGTAACCTAGCCCGCCAGGCTCTTTTAACAGCATTTTCATACTCTCGGACTGAAAGGATTTAGTACTATTATCCATGCTTTGAATATCTGTATCATTTGCAAAAGCTAGACCTGATAATCCAATTAAAGCTATTGATAAAAGTGTCTTAGAATATATTTTTTTAGTGGTGCGCATGTTGATTTACCCCCTTATCATTAGTATTAGGTTGAGCAACAACATCTTTCGAATCAGTACTATTACTATCGACATTTGCCACAATAAGTTTATTCATCATTCCAGCAGACATGTGATAGAGCAAATGGCAATGAATAGCCCATTCACCTAACTCATCAGCCGTTAATAAAGTTGTAACTGTTTTACCTGGTGGAACAATAATTGTATGTTTATTCGGCATATTACTTGGATCTTGGCCATTTTCCAGCTGCATAAACATGCCGTGTAAATGCATCGGATGAGCCATCATACTATCATTAACAAATTTCAAGCGTATACGCTCACCATATTTCACTTTAAATGGTTCAGTTTCATTAAACTTCTTACCATTAATTGTCCAAATATAGCGCTCCATATTTCCACCTAAGCGGATTTCAATTTCACGCTCTGGAGCACGGGTATCTTTTTGAGGGGTTAAAGATTGTAGATCACTATATTGAAGTGCTTTTAGTCCAGCTGGGGTTGAGGCATTCGCCCATCCGTAAACCACTTCATCTGATCCAGAAGAGCTCATTGTTTTTGGAGACATGTCATGGTCCATACCTTTCATTGAAGACATATCATGATCCATACCTTTCATTGAAGACATGTCATGATCCATACCTTTCATTGAAGACATGTCATGATCCATACCTTTCATTGAAGACATGTCATGATCCATACCTTTCATTGAAGACATATCATGATCCATACCTTTCATTGAAGACATGTCATGATTCATGCCCATATCTTCCATCGTCAGTAAAGCACGGGGACGAGGTGTCGGCATCACAATACTTTTTACAGGTGAAGTATTTTCGTCATGTAATGTACCGATAGAAAAACCACTTCGGTCAATAGATTCAGCTTCAATCTGATAATTTGCCTGTTTCGGTTCTACGATAACATCATAAGTTTCCGCTGTTCCTATCCGGAACTCATCCACTGGCACGGGTTTGACTGGTTGTCCATCCGCGCTGACTACTGTCATTTTCAGATTGGGAATTCTTACATCGAACAAAGACATTGCCGAGGCATTGATAAACCGGAGACGTACTTTTTCTCCAGCTTTAAAGTTTCCAGTCCAATTTTGTTCTGGAGTCTTACCATTCATTAAAAACGTATAGTTTGTTACATCAGACATATCTGTCTTAAGCATTCGCATCTGATTCCACATGGAACGATCTTTCCATGTTGCTTTTAAACCATCTCTTTTAATCTGCCTAAAAACATCAAAAACTGTTTCTCTTCGATTCTGGTAGTAATCAGCTTCTTTCTTGAGATTACTCATAATCTGACCACTAGTAGAATTGTGAAAATCAGAGAGTAAGACTACGTAATCTCTATCAGCTTTTTCTCCGGCCGTTAAAGGAACTTTATTTTTGGGATAAATGACTAAAGGGCCATATAGACCATCTTGCTCTTGACCTTTACTATGCGAGTGATACCAATAGGTTCCATTCTGACGAACCTTGAATTTATATTCATAGGTTTTATTTGGTGCAATACCATCAAACTGGTTGAACCCCGGTACTCCATCCATGATGCCAGGTAAAATTAAACCATGCCAATGAATAGAAGAATCTTGGTTTTTCAACTTGTTGTGTACACGAATAACGGCATCATCGCCTTCCTCAAACTCAAGAAGAGGCGCAACAAACTTACCATTTACAGTAATTCGTTTTAGAGGCTTTCCTGTAATATTCACCGTCTGTTCAGCAATTGTTAAATCATATTCTTTAACCGCTGCCATAACCCAAGTCGACGAAAACAATCCGACTCCTATTAAAAGGACATGACTTAATTTTCTAGACATTTATTTTCACCTATCTATAGTTAATTGAGGGCTAAGCAGGTGGATAAAATACTTTTCCCTCAATATCTTATTTCACGTATTAATTATTTATTTGGCATATTCATTTTAGAATGGTCCATGTCCATCATCTTAGAATGGTCCATGTCCATCATCTTAGAATGGTCCATATCCGTCATCTTAGAATGGTCCATGTCTTTCATCTTAGAATGGTCCATTTGGGACATATCAGACATTTGGCTGTGATCATGCTGACTATGGTTCTGTTGATTTTCCTTACCATCTTTCATATCACAAGGCTTTTTGCATTTCTCTTGTGCTTTTGCATTTACTTTAACTTCTGTACTTAAAGTATTTTTCTGTTGAGCATCAGCAGCCCAAGATTGGCTTCCAGCAATTAAAGTCCCAACACACATAAAAGCAGTTAAGCTACGACGGAATAGAGTTTTCATTGATTGCTCCAAAAATAAATTTTATATAACTAACTTATAGGTTGGAACCGGACATCTATGTGACTTGAAAATGACATTTTTGTAATCTACATCGCATCGTGTATTTATAACGTTATTATGGTCTTAATATGCGATACGGGGCTTAATAAATGAGAATCTTACTAGTTGAAGATGAACAAAAAACTGGTGATTATCTAAAGCAAGGTCTTTCTGAGGCAGGATATATTACAGACTGGGTTACAGATGGCTTATCAGGTAAACATCAAGCTCTTTCTGAAGAATACGATCTAATCATACTAGATGTAATGTTACCGAAGTTAGATGGCTGGAATATCATTAATGATATTCGCAAAAGTGGAAAAACTATGCCTATCCTTTTTCTCTCAGCTCGTGATCAAATTGAAGATAGAGTTAAAGGCCTGGAATTAGGAGCTGATGATTATCTGGTTAAGCCTTTTGCTTTTGCAGAACTTCTTGCCCGAATTAAAACCTTACTTCGTCGCGGTCAACAAAAGGAAGATAGCAATATTATTACGATTGCTGATCTTGAACTTGATCTTCGTAAACGTCGCGTCACACGTGCTGGACAAAGAATTGACCTTACAGCTAAAGAGTTCGCATTGATGGAATTATTCATGCGTAGACGTGGCGAGATTCTGCCTCGTGCTCTCATTGCTTCTCAAATATGGGATATGAATTTTGATAGTGATACCAACGTTGTAGAAGTCGCTATCAAACGTCTAAGAAATAAAATAGATAGTAATTTCAGTCCCAAGTTGATTCAAAACATCCGCGGAATGGGGTATGTCTTAGAGGTAGAAGATGACTCATAAACTGTTTAATGCGATCAGTTTCCGTATTGCACTCATCTTCTCGTTATCTACCATTATTATCTTAATGATTATGGGGCTGGTCATTCATCAGCTTGTTATGCATCATTTCGAAACTCAGGACCGTACTCAGCTAGAAGGGAAAATTCAGCTTTTAGAAAATTTACTGGAACAGAATCCGAAAAATACTGATGAATTAAAGATATATTTAAAAGATGCTTTAGTTGGCCATCATGACCTAATTGTCCAGATTGAACGCCCAACTGGCCAAATCATTTTTAGTTCAGCACCTGCCGTTATAAAGGCTCAAACATTAGTAAAGTCTAAACATATCCCTTGGATAGAGTGGGAAATTCAAAATAAAACCTATCGTGGTTTAGTTTATAAAAAGTCGTTTGATAAAAATATGAGTGTTCCAACTGCTCAGATTATTGTTGGAATCGATACCTCCGAACATCAACATTTTTTAAACGACTTTAGACGACAATTGTTATATATCGGAGTGGTGGGCACAATTTGTTTAATGTTTTTAGGTTGGTTTGCCGCATGGAGAGGCTTACGTCCAGTTCAGAAAATGGCAAAAGTTGCAGAAGGTATTTCAGCTCAGCATCTATCTGAACGGTTAGCGGTCGATAACACTCCTACTGAACTAAAATCATTAGCCATAGCCTTTAACGA
Source organism: Acinetobacter sp. UC24323 (assembly GCF_024151445.1). Classification (NCBI taxonomy): domain Bacteria; kingdom Pseudomonadati; phylum Pseudomonadota; class Gammaproteobacteria; order Moraxellales; family Moraxellaceae; genus Acinetobacter; species Acinetobacter sp. UC24323. The sequence goes on from NZ_JAHIBY010000012.1 coordinate 83,585, forward strand.
TATGCTAGATCGATTAGAAACTGCTGTAGAAAAACTCTCAGATTTTTCATCTGATCTTGCCCATGAAATAAGAACGCCAATTAATAATTTAATGACTCAGACTCAAGTATGTTTATCTCGTAGTCGGGATATTAATACTTATCAGGAAGTCCTCTTTTCTAATCTGGAAGAGTTTGAACGTTTGGCTCGAATGGTTTCAGATATGTTATTTCTTGCAAAGGCAGAGCATGGCCTACACTTACCAAACCTGCAACAGGTCAACCTGGTACAAGAAATTTCTGCTCTATTTGACTTTTATGATGCTATCGCTGCTGAAAAGGGAATGTCCCTAGAACAAAGTGGACAAGGATATGTTAAAGGCGATCCTTCAATGTTACGTCGTGCACTGAGTAATTTACTATCAAATGCGATCAAATATGGCAAACCTGATACAGTAATTAAGATTAACTGCCGACAAAATATTGATACCACTATATTTACAATCGAAAATGAAAGCTCACCAATAACATCTGAGCAGCTGAATCGGTTATTTGACCGTTTTTACCGTACGGATGCGTCCAGACAAAGAGTTGAGGAAGGCACAGGTTTAGGTCTAGCAATTACCAAGTCAATTCTTGATGTACATGGTGCAACGATTCAAGCGGACTATAACAACGGTCGGATAGCTTTTAAAATAATTTTTAAAAAATAAATGCTTGTGAATAAAAAATAACTGACTACTCATATCTGTATCTAAAAAATTATGAGTAGTCAGAGAATGATCCTTTCTTAACTACGTAATCTTAAAGCATTACCAATAACCGATGCTGAACTTAGGCTCATTGCTAAAGCTGCGATCATAGGAGAAAGTAGCCAACCGGTAAATGGATATAAAATACCCGCAGCTAAAGGGATGCCTAAAGCATTATAAAGAAATGCAAACATTAGGTTTTGCCTCATATTTTTAATAGTGGCCTCTGACAGGGAACGAGCGATCTCTATACCCCGTAAATCACCTTTGATTAAAGTGACTTGAGCACTATTCATGGCCACATCTGTTCCTGTTCCCATTGCAATACCAATATCTGCTTGAGCTAAAGCTGGGGCATCATTAATGCCATCACCTGCCATTGCAACCATTCTTCCTTCGTTTTGTAATTTATTAACCAGTTCCAGTTTATCTGCCGGTTTAACTTCTCCATAAACTTCATCAATACCTAATCTAGCACCAACTGATTTTGCAGTAGTTAAACCATCTCCTGTGGCCATTATAATTCTTAAACCAGAATTCTTCAGAGCATGCACAGCCTCAGGTGTACTCGCTTTGATTGGATCTGAAACAGCCAATAACCCTACGAGCTTCCCATCAACAGCCAAATGCATAACACTTGCACCTTCTGCTCTTAATTGCTCCGCTTGAGGGATATATGTATCAACTGATATGCCGAGTTGTTCCATTAGGGCTGTATTGCCTAATGCTAATTGTTGCCCGTCTAACTCGCCCTTCACACCAATTCCGGAACCTGACTCGAAAGATGTTGGTGTTGTTAGTACAAGATTTCTTTCACGGGCAGCCCGTACAATTGCATCCGCCAAGGGATGTTCACTACCTTGATCCAAGCTGGCAGCTAATCTGAGAACTTCATTCTCTTCATATCCGGATAAAGCAATGACCTTATCAAACGAGGGGCGGCCTTCTGTTAAGGTGCCTGTTTTATCAATAATTAATGTATCAATCTTACGTAAATTTTCTATTGCTGCGGCATCACGGAAGAGTACGCCATTGGATGCACCACGACCTGTTGCGACCATGATTGACATGGGTGTAGCCAATCCTAAAGCACACGGGCAAGCAATAATTAAAACTGCGACAGCATTGATTAGTCCGTATACCCAACTTGGTTCTGGTCCAAATATTCCCCAACCAAAAAAGGTAAGGATAGATATACCGATCACCACCAGCACAAACCAGCCGGCTACCTGATCTGCCATTCTTTGCATAGGGGCTTTAGAACGCTGAGCTTGTGCCACCATTTGAACTATCTGTGAAAGTACTGTTGAAGAGCCGACCTTTTCCGAGCGCATCACTAATGAACCGTTCATATTCATTGTCGCACCTATGACTTGGTCACCTATACGTTTTGTTACCGGAACCGGCTCTCCCGTTAACATCGACTCATCAATAGAACTAGAACCTTCTGTAATTATTCCATCAACAGGTACTTTTTCACCTGGCCGCACTCTCAGTAAATCTCCAACATGGACATGGGAAAGTGGAATATCTTCCTCTGTACCATCTTTATTAATTTTTCTTGCAGTTTTTGGTGCCAACCCAAGTAAAGATTTTATTGCTGTAGAAGTTTGCGAACGTGCCTTTAACTCAAGAACCTGGCCTAATAAGGTCAGTGAAATGATTGCGGCTGTTGCCTCAAAATAGACAGCAACACGCCCCATAGAGATGAAAGACGCTGGGAAAACTTGTGGGGCTAAAGTCCCAACGACACTATAAATAAATGCAGCTCCAGTCCCAATTCCAATTAAAGTCCACATATTCGGACTACGATTTAAAATTGAATGCCAACATCTAACAAAAAATGGCCAACCTGCCCAAAAGACGATAGGTAAAGTAAGGACAAGTTCAATCCAGCTTTGCACCTTCATTTCAAACCAGTTCAACTGATGCCCGAACATCGCCAAAAATACGACGATGAGGGTTAAAGGTAAGGTGTACCAAAATCTTCTTTTAAAATCTTTAAGTTCAGGATTATCATCAGCTTCATCTAGATTGGGTAGTAATGGTTCCAGGGACATACCGCATATGGGGCAGTTACCGGGATGATTTTGCCGGATTTCCGGATGCATTGGGCAAGTATAAATTGATGAGGTATTTGCATTTACACTATTTGACTGTGCCTCCATCTTATTTAGAGAGGCATTTGCGGAAGCAGATCCATTTTCTTTAGCAATATATAAAGCAGGATCATGCTTAAATTTTATCTGACATTTTTCACTACAAAAGTAAAAAGTCTTATTGCCAACCTGTTCATGAAATTTAGATTCTTCTGTTACAGCCATGCCACAGACAGGATCTTTAAATGCTTCATTTATAGTTTTCTTTTCATGATGATGGTCCATATATAAACCTCCTTCATATTTAATTTTTTTAAAAAAACAATTAGCTTTGGACAGAAATAAATTTCCGGTTATTTGAATATTTAATGAACATTTTTCTTGATAAAGTCAGTGTAGCACTTGTGAGTTTTCAATTCTAAAAATGACAAAAATGTAATTTTGGAGTCATCAAGACGTTTCTCTCATTCTTAAATAATAGGCATACAAAGAGTGATGACCAACTCGATCAATTTAGGAATTTCACTGGGTCATTACTTAGCAAGTACTAATTTTAAAAAGGTGATGAAATGAAAATTTTCCAGAATAAAGTGTCGGCTCTACGTAATGTACTAGTAGGTGCGACTATGGTTGTAGCTGCTTCAAGCGCATTTGCTCATGTCAAACTTGAAAGTGCTACTCCGGCTATTAATGCATCTGTAGCAAGCCAGCCAAAAAATATAACTCTGAATTTTGGTGATGAAGTCATGTTAATGAATGTCAAATTACTTGACGCTCAACGTAAAGACATCCCTTTAAATTACCAGGTAACTCATGATTTAAAAAAATCATTTGAAGTCGCAGTACCTAAACTTAAGAAAGGCAAGTACACAGTGGTTTGGACCACAATGGGTGCTGATGGTCATAACATGAATGGTGAATATAGCTTCACCATTAAATCAGCGAAATAACCATAAAACACCAGTAGTCTATATGCCAGCAGCTTGCTGGCATATTACTATCGCCGGGGAATAAATATGAATCCTGAAACTTGGATATATGCAACGTGGCTGATTAAAGTCGTTTTATATTTAGGAATAGCCTTTGTCGTTGGGGGCGCCTTTAGCTATTTTCTACTGGGACGCTATGTAGAAATCAAGAAAACTCTCCTAAAGTACATTACTATCGGTGCCGGATTAGGCTTTATTTCAAGTACTTTAGGTTTCTTCGTTCTTATAGGAAGTTTTGCCAATACAGGTCTTTCTGGGATGTGGGACAGTAACTACATTAATATCTTAGTAAATACACCTACTGGGCATATCCATATCATCCGTTCAGTCAGCTTCGCACTTTTACTGTTATTTATGCTCGTAAAGCTTAGTAAAGGGACTATCCAGATTTCCAAAGTAGAAGGGACAATTTTTACCATCCTGCTCATCCCCATAGTTTTTAGTTTTTCACAACTAGGCCATGTTACGAATTTACCTTTATTCGCTCAATTCTTATTATCAATACATGTACTTGTAATGTCCTTATGGATGGGATCACTTTTCCCTTTATGGAGAACAACTAAAAAAATTACTGGTCTATCATTAAAAGATCGCATGCACTTATTTGGAAGAATCGCAACATTTGTTGTAGGAATTCTACTCGCTTGTGGTGCCAGTATTGCGCTGTTACTCATTAAAGATTTTAATACGCTACTAAATACTCCTTATGGGCATGGTTTTATTATTAAGATCGCATTTGTTCTAAGCATTTTATTATTAGCTGCCTTTAACAAATGGTATTTTACTCCTCGCTTACAAGACCCAAAATTTGCCGGACAGTTGGGTTATGCCATTTTATTTGAAATGTCATTAGGCCTAATGATCCTTTTAACGACTGGATATATTACAACTGTAGTCGGGATTGAGTAACGGGAGTAATAAGCAATGATTTCATGGATGAAAAAAATCTTTATTGCTGTTATGTCTGTTGTAATGCTTACTTCGGTATGGGCTAAACCAGCTTCACCTAAAACTATGCATGCTCTTGATGACAGTGAATTAAGTAAAATTACAGATCATGATCACTCAGATAAAACCTCGCTTTCCCATAACCAAGCAGAAAAGAAAGAGGTCCCTCAAAATTTAACTAAAGAAAATAATCTTCAAAATTTAAAACTTGTACAAAGCCCTCAGCCCCAGTGATTTCATATGCGTTTTAATTACACACGGGGATAGAAAGCTTCTATTCCCTAGTCGGCATAAGTGGCCTTTATAATTTAAAAGCAGAGACATCAATACACTGCATATCTAGGTTTGTACTTGTCTTCTATCAAGGAAATTACTTCTTTTGGGTATCCAGAAACTTTCATTTCTAAAACTCACAACCAATCCATCTTCAACTTCATTGACCATATTTAGTTGTATTTGTTTAGCGTTGGCGACATCTAACTTATGGAAAAACCTTAAGCAAAGCCTAGTCCACAACAAAAGATCAAAACTACTCTCAGCTATCATTATTAGTTTGATAATCTCTTTTTCTAACTTCTTGTTTCTAACTGTTTTTAGAAAACTAGAGTTTTTAGTAAATGAAAAATCTAAATGGGTACCGTAATTCTGATTTAAAAAAATTAGAAATCCTGTAAGAGCGGCAGCCTGACCAGGATGCTCAGAAAGATAGTGCTTGATATGCCATAGCCGTGGCAGTTTAAACCTTGATTTACTGATCTGTATCATTAAGGCTGCTGCAGGTTTCATTGCTAATCGGGCAGAACGAATACTTGTTTTGCCGTTATATACTCTATTCATTAATACTTCATAGTACTCTTGAAGAATTTGAGCTGAGGATGAAGTTTCCGGGCAAATATCTTTCAACTTATTCAATTGGTCCAGCTCAGAACAAAATTCTTTTGCTTGTATATCTACTTCAAGATGATGTACTTGAGTTAACCATTGCATAGGTAGTACGAACTTACGTAAGCCACTTGATCTTAATCGTGCAAGGAAGTCACGATAAGCTGGAATTTGCTCCTTCCAAAGATCATTTGTTACTTCAAAAAACTTTATATGTTTAACACTAAATAATACTGCTTTATGTGGCCCAACTCGTTGTTCAAGCCATTTAGAATAATTTTTAAAATGTTGTCTAAGGTTTACGTCTTTTAGATTATTTACCAGCTTCGCAACTTTTCGCTCCAGAGCCTGGTGCCAAGAACATATTTCACAATAACTCCCACGTCCAGCCGGGATTTCCTGTTTACAAGACAAGCAAGGATGAGGTTGGCCAGTTAAACATTTTTTGCAGTACATCTGACCTGTTGAAATGTCTACTTCAAGTAGGCGATACCGGCGACAACACGGGCAAGTTCTACAATCACGAGTTGCACACTTAGGACAGACTCTTAAATTATCTGCAAAACGGCTAATTCGGAAAAGTTTCTGTGAAAGACATCCACAACGCTCACAAGCTTGAAACTCTCTAAAATAAACGGAACAACTTTTACAAACTGGACCATTCTCTGTAATTTTTCCTATGGAATAATCAACTCTTTGACAACGAATACATGGCCTATTGTTTTCACATTTCTGGCAAATTGCCAAATGATCATATTTATATAATCTAGCCAGACTTCCGCAGGATGAACATTCCCGTTTTTTAAATACCCGTACATAACATGTATGACAGAATTTATTTGATTTATAGTTTTTATGAATTTTTTTAACGCTTCGGCCACATTCATCACATTGAGGCATTCCTTATTCTCCCTCAATTTAGGAGATCTTTTGCTTTAATCTCCTCATCTTTCGCAATATAGTTTTTTTACTCGTAGGTTTAGGAATTTCTGAAACCTTTTTTATTAAGAGATACTTCCGAGAAACTTTGTCTAGTTGTCTTTCTAGAGGCTGTAATATTTCAGGTATTCTACATCTCTTATCCCAGAAAGAGGTTCTATTCATCTTTAAAGAATGAGCTATTTCGATAAGTCTTATTTGAGGGATATTTAAAAGTTGATAAATATAGGAAAAGATTCGCTCTCTTTCCATTACTGAAAGTTGGCTAAGAACTAAACCTGTCGATAAAAGTTGTATGTGGGGTATTTTAATTCCTAAAGCCTTTAAAAATGCCCAACCCTTACTATTTAAGGGACCTCTAAGAACTTTTCGAATGAATTGATTAAAGACCTGAATGACGTTCAACCATTCTGATATAGAAATTAAAGTATTTGTATAAATCGCATATCCTTGCCTTAGAAAAAGGTCAAAATCTTCCTGTAATCTCAAAGCATTTTGATCAATGGTATTGGCTTTCACATCAGGAAGTTTCTTTTTACATATAGCACAGCAAGATAGAGTTCGATCCGGGGCTTCCAATAACCTTGGTTGAATAGCCTTATGACAGTGGGGGCACTGGTCTACTAAGCGTAACTGATGCTTAGTACAACCCACATGTAATACATACCGCTAATTCAGGTGGTAGTAAGCAACAGGATCTTCTTCCAAGCACTTCGGGCAATATTGCCAGCCGCCACTATGTTTACGATTTCTTGTACCTAAAGCTAGAATCCATTGATGAGGGTTTAGTTCATTATTTTGTACAAATAATTCCTTAAAAGTAGCGTTATTTAATTGATCCTGACTGACAGCTGTCTTACGAGCTAATATTTCTAAATATTCTTGATTAAGTCCTTTATCAATATCTATAGTCCATACTCTCCATTTAGGCCAAATTATTCCCGTTAAACTTAATGGATCACAACCGCATCCAAGGGCAACCCGTATTAACCAAGAGGATAAAGCTTCATCCTGAAATAAAGGTGTTCGGGTTACCCAATAATAAGTCTCTCGGGTAGGTGCCATATTGGAGCCTCACAGACTATCTCACATCTTCTAATAAATGATGATCAATATATTCCTGACCTGAAATAATAGCTTTCTTGGCAGCCTCTCTTAACAAACTACGTAAATTTCCTAAGTTTCCTTCAGTAATGTCATGTAAATACTTTACCGTGGCTGGCTCAGCTAATCTTGAAGGTTGTTTAAGCGGAAGTACTTTTTCAAATTTATTTACTAGAGCCTGAAATTCTTTATCAAGCTGCCATAAAGGTAAGTTAACAACACGAAAACGGCTCACGTGCTGCGGATCTGTATAAAGTACACGGACTGCTTCTTCCGTACCAAAACCCACCACCGGGATCTGGGTTTCATTACACAAGTATTTGATCGCATTCATGACTGTTCTCTGCTTAATGGGGGTCCCACATAATAAAGAATTCATCTCATCAATAATGAGTAGCTTCACCTCATAAAGTTTAAGACAGTGCACAACCTGATACCTTAATTTAGCAACCGGATCTCTTTCCCGGAAAGGTTCCCAAAATCTATCCAGGATCGCCATATATAAAGCTTTCTCATCAGGGGAAACAGGTGCTTGAACAACAATGACAGGCTTTACTGCATTATTCAGCTCATTGATATATCCCTCACCATAGAGCTTAAAAAATTGGTTAATGATTGATGTCTTACCATTATTAGGCTTACTTAACACCAGTAAATTAGGCATACGACTTCGTTTTGGGAGGGTAAGCATGCCCTTTAACTGATCTAATAAATCATTCGCTGCCGGGTATCCGATCCAACGATCCTCTTCAAGAAAGTACAGCCGATCCTCATTAGATTGATCAACAATAGGGCGAAATTCCTGGAAAATATGTGGATAATTACTCATGAAATATCCTCATCATTTTCTAGCTCATCTAAAGGTAATAACCCATATAAGTTTTCAAGTTGTTGCTCCATAACTGTGCTCTCTTGCTGAGATTTTTTATCCTGAATTGAGGCAGGGTTAATACTCTGTTGATGTTGAGTACTACGCTGATATGATCTGCGAGCACGACGAGTCTTAGTACTCGCTTCTTGTACTCGTTCACGAAGTTTAGCCAAAGCCTGTCCAAGCTCATGATCTTTTAAATATTCACCAGTTTCTTTTTTCAGTTCCTGAATTTTTTTATGTTCCCAGATACTAAAAGGCGGAATACTTTGATCTGCTAAAGGAACCTTAAAATAGTTTTTGATTTCCGGGTCAAAGAACCATATTTCACTGATATTCCGTGGATCACGTCTAAAAATAAACTTACGTTTCTCTTTATGGTTATCAGGGTCTACTGAATTGATCCAGCCTCTCAATACATCCGAATAATATGACAGCCCATCAATAGTTACGCCTGTGGTTTGAATAGTTCGTTCAAAACTCGGTAAAAAATCAAGGAAAAAATTATGATCATTTGCAGGTAATCTGGCTGCACCAGATCCTAAAGTATTCTTATCACCAAAAATACCAAGTTCAAAAGCATGTAGAGGTGATGTACCTAAAGCTGAGTGTTTCCGTTTATGGTAAACATTACAGATAAAGTCAATCAGCCAATCCTCAAACTCTGTAAATGTGAAAACGGCTTCTGTATCAGAGTTATAGTCTTTTCTTTGAAAAATATTAGAGAAAGTAGTACCTGGTACTGCATGAATATCTGTAGCAAATGTCCCCATCAAACGTTCAATATGTCCACCAAAGCGTGGTTTTTTAACAGGTCGATATTCGAGACGAATATCATGCGCCATACAGGCATTTCTGAAAGTTTCTGAATGGAATTCGGAACCATTGTCTACATGAATCGTATTCATAATTCCCCAAACAGGCCACTCAGTCTGGATTTTGCGTAAGGCCAGCCATTTCTCTTTAGGTAATACTGCTTGAGATACACACATAGCAATCGACATTACAGAAGGCGCATCTAAAGAAAGGTAATAACCGACAACAACCCGTGAAAAGACATCAATTGCAAGGGTTAGATAAGGACGTCCAATAGGTTGTCGATTAAAATCATCTACTAAAATAAGGTCCACTGGGGTATGGTCAATCTGAACCACTGCAAGTGGATAATCTGCATGTGGAAATTTTCCAGCAGCAGGAGTAAATCTATTATTTGCCTTTTCTTTATGTCCTCTTTTACGAAGAGCTTCTTTTTGACTAATCGCTGCTATACGATTTCGTACCGTATTTGCATGAGGGACATCAAGAATATGATATTCATGGCATAAGCGTTTCACCTCAAGTACAACTTTTTGAACACTTATTCTCTGATTGGTCAGGTATAAATCTTTAATCGCTTTTTCAATAATTGCTTCGGCATGCTTATTAATCATTTTTTGACCTTGAGGCAAACCCTCTTTTTTAGGTCTCAGTCCATCAATAGTTCCATATGCGTTATAGATTTTTAACCATCTATATACAGTTGCCGGGTTTATATCATGTTGTTTCGCACGTAACTCTACTTCCTTACGACCACTCACACCCTCCTCAATGAAGGGGCGGATGATATTGAAACGCCTTTCAGCTTCCACCCAATCTTTATCAGGAATGAGATTTATATCTTCATACTTTTCAGTGGGTAGTGCTGGTTCCAATTCACTAATAGCAGCAATACCTTTTCTGCCCGTATTCTTGTTTTCAACAAAGACAGATTTAAGATCAATGATCTCAAGAATTGTATGCGGAACACCTTTAACCTGAACGGATTCACCAGCAGCAATCTTGATATTTATACGTCTATCATTCATAGTAATTTCCGCTTGTCCAAAGTTCCGTAGAAGGCTGCAAAGGCTGACTTAGATCACATACTAAATAACCATGAGCAACTAAATACCAAATTTGACTAATGCCATTTGCACGGTCCCATTTACCGGAAAAATGCCGTGCTAAAAGTGTGTCAAAAGTGACGACTTCCCGATCTCGTACATAATCTATTAAATGTTTTGAATCGGCGAAAGAAAAGTTCATTTTTCGGTATTTTTGCAGAAACATAGCATTTAACCATAACCGATCACGAATACGTCCTTCATGCGCGATATGGAATTTCCAGCCTTCTTCTTTGCAAATAGTCATAGCAGCACGGTATCTTGTTTTCCAAAGATTTAAATTCTGTTCTAACTCTGCTGCCGGCTTTACTTCGACTAATTTAGGGGGAATAAAAGGAAGATAGTTATCATGTTTATAAGTTACTAAAAAGTCGGGGGTATAAACCCGTTTCTTTCCATTATCAATATACTCAATAGTAAATGGTTGAGACTCAACAGCAAGAACGTTGGGATCAATTTCCAAACGGATAAGAAAATCTCTTTCAAGTGTAGATTCAAAAGCAACAGCAGAATCTTTTTTAAAAGGGTACAGACCAGATACACTAATGCGTGTATTACCAACTTTTCTTCGGGCCGGTACGATCTTTACCGTGTCGCATAATTGATTGTACATTCTTGGTTCCGTCGCATAGTTCATTATAAGATTTGTCGCACAGTTCTTTGTAAAAAGTGTTCTAAGTTATTGACTCATACTTAAATTGTCGCATAGTTCTTTGTAAATGACAGCGGTTCACACCCTAAACCGGGTGAAATTACTTTATCTCATTTAGGTGTTCTATTTTTAGATGAACTCCCCGAGTTTGACAGAAAGGTTCTAGAAGTCTTACGCCAACCGCTTGAGTCAAAAGAAATCATTATTTCACGTGCGGCTCGGCAAATTACTTATCCGGCGAACTTTCAGCTCATTGCAGCAATGAATCCTTGTCCATGTGGGTATGCATTTAATCAAGATAGCCGTTGTCAGTGTTCACCAGAAAGCATTAAACGCTATCAAAACCGCATATCGGGACCGTTACTCGACCGCATCGATTTACATATTGATGTACCGCCATTAAAAGCTCAAGAACTGCAAGACCCAACGCCTGCAGAAGATTCTACAACTGTGCGACAACGTGTGATTTATGCTTATGAACAACAAATGCAAAGACAGGGTTGTTTGAATCAGGCGCTCTCACCAAAACAACTGGAACAACATGCCGTTCTCGATAGTACTTCACAGCGAATGATTGAAATGGCTCAGCAACGTTTAAATTTATCTGCTCGTGCTTATCATCGCGTTTTACGGGTTGCTCGTACTATTGCCGATTTGGCTCAAAGTGAGATCATTCAAAGTCCTCATCTTACAGAAGCACTCTCTTATCGAGGTAATCATTCTTAAAATTAAACAGCGGATTATGAGTCCGCTGTTCTTTTATTAAAGAGCTTCATTTAAGGTCTCAATTAGAGAGGTGATTTCTTTCTCTGATAAAGCTGCAAAACCAAAGCGAATACAATGATTAGCACATTCTTTCTGTTTAAACTTCTGCTCTGTATCAATGTTGAGTTCTTTTAGCTTTATGAGCTGATCTTGAGTAAATGATTTCTGAAATTTTACCCACAAAGCCATTCCACCCGCAGGCGGTTGTATCTCAATACTTTCAGCAAAAACTCTTTGAAACTCAGCTAACGCATGGTCTCGACGTAACTGATAAATCTTTTTCATTTTACGAATATGACGCTTGATCTCCCCTCGTTGCATTAAATCTGCTAAAGCGAGTTCTGTAATATTATTGCCCTGCCGATCAATCAATAAAATATCTTCAGTAATAGTTTGAATGATGGTTGGAGCTGCCACGATGTAACCTAACCGAATACCGGGTGCAAAAACTTTAGACAATGAACCTACATGAATAACCAACTCAGAATGGGGCAAACTTGCTAAGGGTGGCATAGGCCGGCTGTCATAGTGGAATTCGTGGTCATAGTCATCTTCAATAATGTAAAACCCCCATTTTTTTGAAAGCTCTAAGAGTTGAAGACGGCGGCTCATTGTCATGGTAACGGTTGTAGGGTACTGATGATGTGGCGTTGTATAAATTGCTGCAACCGAGTGTTCTTTTAAAATCCGTTCAAGATCTTCAATAACAATACCTTGATCATCTAATTTGACAGAAACCACTTGAAAGCCATTTGATTGGAACGCTTTAACAGCAGATGGGTAATACAGCTCTTCAACGACAATAACGCCCTGCCGATTGGGTAATGCTCGAGAGGCAAGAAAAATTCCCATCTGGCTACCACGTACAATACAAATCTCATCTTCCGCAACATTCATGAAACGTTCCATCGACAACATTTGTTTTAAAGCCTGCCTTAGTTCAGCCATACCGCGTGGGTCACCATATCCCATATACTGGTTTTGAGTAATTTTAATGAGTGCGTGCCGATAGGCCCTCGAAAACAATTCATAGGGAATAAGCCTCGGATCTGGCACACCATCGTTATGGGGCCGCTGAGCAACTTGTTGAATTATTGGTTTATTACTAACTTTTCGATCAGCTCTTGGCTCTATATGAGGCTTTTTTTCCGGTAAAACATCTGCCACAAATGTGCCTTTTCGAGGCCGAGTCACAAGCCAACCTTGTGCCTCCAATTCTTCATAAACTGCTTGTACCGTTTTTCGATTAATTCCCAATTCTTTTGACAGGCTGCGAGACCCCGGCAGCATAGTGCCCTGTACTAAACGGCCACTCAAAATTTCCTGACTAATCAAGTTAGTTAGTTTTAGAAAAACCGTTTTTTCTTCTCTTTCATCAATGCGGAAATGTATTTGCCAAGGTCTTAGCATATTCGCCCCATCTGGACCATATAACTTATAAAAACTGGATGTATTTATCCATCCAGATATTTTCTATTCTGCCTTCACCTACTTAATTTGGTCAACTGGACTGGAGAAGAGATGAAGACTGCTTCTGTAAATAAACACGACTTGATGCAACACGCACAGCAAGACATGCAAAAGTGGATGAGCGACTTAGATTTAACAGACCGTCAAAAGCTTGCACTGACTTGCCGTATTTTATTCGATCATGGGCATGACGCTGGTTTAGCGGGTCAAATTACATGCCGTAGTGAAAATAAAGAAACCTTTATTACTCAACGTTTCGGTTTAGGTTTTGATGAAATTACTGCTTCAAACTTGCTTGAGGTGAATCAGGACTTAGAACCCATCAATCAAGAAGGCATGGCAAACCCAGCCAACCGTTTCCACACATGGATTTATAAAGAACACCCAGAAGTGAACTGTATTATCCATACGCATCCTACCCATGTAGCGGCTCTATCGATGTTACAGATTCCACTTATGGTTTCCCAAATGGACGTTTGCGCACTTTACGAAGACTGCTCATTTGTAGGTCATTGGCCGGGAGTTCCTGTAGGTAATGAAGAAGGTCTTTTGATTTCTTCCGCGCTGGGTAAAAACCGCGCTGTTTTATTGTCTCATCATGGTCAATTGGTCACAGGAAAAACCATTGAAGAAGCATGCAACTTAGCTCTTTTAATTGAACGCGCAGCTCAACTGCAACTTTTAGCCATGTCTGCCGGACAAATCCAGCCTATCCCCCACGCTTTGGCAGCAGAAGCCCATGATTGGGTATCTACCGATAAACGCAACAAAGTGAACTTTGCTTACTACGCACGTAAAGCTTTGAAAAAACATTCTGACTGTATTTAAAAAGAGACCTCGACTATGAAATTAAACGGCATTATTGGCTACCCTGTTACTCCCTTTTCTGATGACAACACTATCAATCTTCCTGTTCTAAAACAAATGCTGGATTTACTTATTGAAAATGGCTGCGACGCGATTGCACCTTTAGGCAGTACAGGTGAAAGCGCTTATCTTGAATGGGATGAATGGTGCTTAGTCGCGAAAACTTCAATTGAAAGCATTAATAAGCGCGTGCCTGTTATTATTGGAATTTCAGAACTCACGACTAATCAAGCCATCAAAAAAGCTCAAATCGCGCAAAGCTATGGTGCAGATGCACTTATGGTGATTCCTGTATCTTATTGGAAGCTAACAGACCAAGAGATTTTTGAATATTATCAAGCAATTGCCCAAGAAACTACTCTACCAATTATGATTTATAACAACCCCGCGACCAGTGGTGTTGATATGTCTCCTGAATTAATCGTGCGCATGTTTAATAACATTGCAAATATTATGATGGTAAAAGAAAGCAGCGGCGATATTCAGCGCATGCATAAAATTTATGAGCTATCAAAAGGTGAACTTCCGTTTTATAACGGCTGTAACCCTCTAGCTTTAGAAGCTTTATGCGCAGGAGCAAGCGGTTGGTGTACAGCAGCACCCAATCTGTTAGGACAACGACCTCAACAGCTCATTGAACATGTAAAAAATGGCGAATTGGAACAGGCCCAGAAGTCATTTTATCAGCAACTTCCTCTACTACGCTTTATTGTAAGTGGTGGTCTGCCTAAAACGATTAAAGCTGGTTTACAACTAAAAGGTGTCGCTGCAGGAGCACCACGCAAGCCGTTGACCAAAGCCACGGATATTGAGCTTAATCAGTTAAAACAACTACTTTCTGAAATAGAAAACTAATAAAAAAGCGGGTTTATTGACCCGCTTTTTTAAAACCCCAACTTAGAATGTTTTAGTTAAACTAAACACTAAACCTGTGTCATAAGGTTTTTTCTGGGCATCAGTCATGCCAGAAGTACTAATATCTGTACCGACAACATCTAGCTCAGCAACAATACCCAAGATGTTATAGTTTACGCCGACTTTATAATCAATATAGCTATCATCTTCACCTGGTCCACCAGCAACTACAAGTAAAGAATCTTTGTTTTTAAGCTTGTTATAACCAACTGAAGCAAGTCCAGTAAATCCGGTGTCTGCAATTGGTGCCGAATAACCCACGTTAAAATACCAGAACTCGTCAGAGTGGCCCCAGTAATCGTTAGAATAATTCACGCCGACACTAAGGGCATCACCTTTAAATAAAGAATCTGCAAACGTTAATTTTCCGTAAAACTCGGTAAAGTCAAAACCAGTGTCACCATTGTATGGATTAGTGAATTTTGAATCAGAGCCAATATAACCATAACGGATCACACCAACATCATAAGTCGGTGCAAGTGTGTCTGACAGTTTTAAGGTGTTGGTATAACCTAACGAGATATCAGTTTCAGTTGAAACACCAGGTGTATTAAAGTCTACGCTTGACCCCCAAAGCGCAACATAAGCACCTGACTTATGAGAGAAAGTGAAACCACCTTGAATAGCTGGGTTGTTTGAAGACTGCGTAATACCACGGAAGCGATAATCTGTAGTAGCGGCCACACTACCAGTTGCGGTGATGCCGTAAAAAGATGGAGCATCTTCAGCCATAACCATGGTTGAACCTGCCGTGAGTACGCCGACTGTTACTGCTTTAAGTGCAAACTTCATCATTTTGATCTCCCCCACAATGAACGCACGATTTATATGACTTAAACAAATTTTGTTGCTTAAGCTTTAGCAATTGCTGTGCCAAGTTCATATTTGGTATCGCTACACTTCATTAATTTAGAGACTAAAAAACTTATACAACGCGAAAAATAAAAACCTCCTAAATAATTATTTTTATATATAACAATAAAGTATGAATAATTTGTCTGCTTAAAATATAAAGAAGACATGAGAAAACACCTTATCGGAAATAACCAAGCCGAGCTCGGTAATATTGAATGGTAAGGTGTAAAGTCTCTATTTCATTTCTACATAAGGAGATAAAAACTCCATAAATTTATTAGTACAGAGCCTCTTTATTTAACCCTTATTTTTATTTATGAACCATTTTGGGCTTTTTCCGCACGAAAATATAAATAAAAAATAAATTGCACAAATTTCATGCAAATTATCGCACTAAATTTGATCGATAAAGTCTATGGGTTTTCTGACATTGCTTTTGTCTCTGTTTTAAACAATTTTTTGATATAAAAATGTTATAAAGTAACAATATAGAGTGAGATTACTAAAAATTGCTCAAGAAAATTGCTTAAGATGAGATTAAAAAGTAAACATATCAAACAAAAAAGAGTAAAAATTGAACACAAAAATCAAGTGTTTTTAAAATTTTCACATAAGAAAAAATGGTAAAATTCAACTAAAAAATAAATTACTTTTTTTATTTTAAACAATAAATTAACTATAAAAATTTAAAAATAAATCTAGTTAAACTTATCTACCACATTAATCAAATCCTGCATAGCATATATAAAATAAAATGAACAAAAATATATCTTTTTTATAGATTACTTATACAATTGATGGAAATCCTAGGCCCTGAACAATAACAAGGCACAGGATTTATCGTTTTTATGAGGTTCTTTAAATATGCTAAAAGCACAAAAACTTACATTAGCAGTTCTCATTTCTGCGGCAATAATTTCCTCAGCTCAGGCAAGCGAGCAAAGTGAGGCAAAAGGATTTGTTGAAGATGCGAACGGTTCTATTCTCTTCCGTACAGGTTATCTAACTCGTGACAAAAAACAGGGCGCGAAAGATACCAGCTCAGTTGCTCAATCAGCAATTGTAAGTATCGAATCTGGCTTTACCCCTGGTATCGTTGGTTTCGGTGTAGGCGTTGTTGGTGATGGATCATTTAAAATTGGCGAAAACAAAAACGCTGGAAACCAAATGATTCCAAAACACAACGATGGTTCAGCTTACGACCACTGGGCTCGTGGTGGTGGCAGCATTAAGGCACGTTTCTCGAATACAACAGTACGTTACGGTACTCAAGTACTCGACTTACCAGTCCTTGCAAGTAATACAGGACGTATGGTTCCTGAATACTTCACAGGTACTTTATTAACTAGCCATGAAATCAAGAACCTTGAGGTTGTTGCTGGTAAATTTACTAAAGACCAAATGTCTGACCAAATCAATACCGATGCGGATGCTTCTGGCAGAGGTCTTGACCGTGCAATTGTTTGGGGTGCTAAATATAAGTTTAATGATAACTTAAATGCATCTTATTATGGCTTAGACAGCAAAAATGCTCTTGAACGCCATTATGCTAATGTTAACTTTAAACAACCTTTAGCAAATGACAGTTCATTAACTTATGATTTTAGTGGATACCATACTAAGTTTGATGCAAATGCACACACTTATTCAGCAACTGGAACTGTAGCACCAAATTATGCTACGGATGGTATAGCTGGCGAAGAAAAGACCAATAATATTTGGGCTATTTCAGGTACTTATGCGACTGGTCCACATAGTGTGATGTTAGCATATCAACAAAACACTGGTAATGTTGGTTACGACTATGGCCAAAATGCTGATGGTTTCCAAAGTATTTATTTGCCAAACTCTTATATGTCTGATTTCATCGGTAACCACGAGAAATCTGCTCAAATTCAATACAATGTTGATTTTGGCAAGTTAGGTGTATTACCTGGTTTAAACTGGACCACTGCATTTGTATATGGTTGGGACATCAAGGTTAGAAATGTAACTGATGATGCTCAAGAACGCGAATTCTTTAACCAAGTGAAATACACAGTTCAAAGTGGTTTTGCTAAAGATGCAAGCCTTCGTATTCGTAACTCTTACTACCGTGCAAGTGATGCTTACCAAGGCGCTTACATCGGTGATACCAATGAATGGCGTATTTTCTTAGATATTCCTGTGAAATTATTCTAATTCAGAGATTTATCAAGCATAAAAAAACCTACCTCTGGTCACACAGGTAGGTTTTTTATTAAGCCCAGAATATCAATTGCGACACTCTAGGCTTAAAAATTAGAGCTTATTTTTTAGCAGCTTCGATTGCTTTCAATACTTCCGCTTTAGCAACGTCAGCACCTTCCCAACCGCTGATTTTCACCCATTTGCCTGGTTCTAAATCTTTATAGTGGCTGAAGAAATGCTCAACTTGGCTAATCAACAATGGAGGAAGATCTGTATATTCCTGAACGTCTTTGTAAAGCGGAGATAATTTTTCGTGTGGAACAGCGATTAATTTCGCGTCGATACCACCGTCATCTTCCATGTTTAATTTGCCCACTGGACGGCAACGGATTACAGAACCAGCAGCAACAGGATGTGGAGTTACAACAAGTACATCTAATGGGTCACCATCTTCAGACAAAGTATTTGGTACATAACCGTAGTTTGCTGGATAGAACATTGCTGTACCCATAAAACGGTCTACAAACAATGCATCAGAATCTTTGTCAATTTCATATTTAATTGGCGCTGCATTTGCAGGAATTTCAATGATGACATAGATGTCATTTGGTGCATCTTTACCTGCTGGGATATTGCTGTAACTCATATCAATACTCTTTCGTTATGAAGTCAGATGTAAAATCCACTCGATTATAACGTGGATATCATCAAAATGATGCCGATTATACAATGCGCACACGCGAAAGTTGATATGAATGGTGACAGAATGACACTCAAGTCAACTTAATTGTCACGATCAACAAGAATATTGGGCATAACAATGATAAAAACCAGACGATAGAGCGTAAAGTAGCCCAATTACTTAAGTAGCAAATGCCATAAATCACACGTAAAATAATATAGGCCCAGCCCAATCTTAAAATAAAGTATTCAGGAACCACCATATATTCAGCCATCAAAATAGCTGTTAAAAATAAAGGTAAACTTTCAAAACTGTTTTGTTGTACTGCATTTGCCCGAGCAGCGATACCCTTTGTATTAGCAAGAAAGTCTCTTGGGTTCTGATTATCGACGGGCTGAAAACCACCGGTAAATTTTGCAATTACGGTAAATGCGTATGGCAGCAAACATGCCACTAAAATAATATAGATAATGCTGCTGATGCCGTGCATAGTGCCATCCATCACTGAAAATACTGTTGATCATGCTATCATAACTCATCGTTTTTACCTGAAATTTTATGCAACCGCATGTCATCACTGATTTATAGGGCTATGTATGCAACAACCTGATCAAAAAGAATTGTTCGAGGTCTTAGAAAAGCAAAAGAAGAACCAGCTTCAGGTAGATCGTATATTCAAAATTGTATTACCGATCGTCGCTTTTTTACTGAGTGTAATTTGTGCGAATTTTAATTGGCAATCTACACTGGGTACCTTCGTGATCTTAACAGTGACCTTTATTGCTGTGGGTGTCAAAAGACTTCCTTTGTGGCACTGGCTCATTGTGATTACCATATATTGTCTTGTAGATAATTACCTCAGTTATAGTCAACTTGATGTAACTCACTTACGTCTACAACTCGGTACCATGTTAGTTTTTGTTGGTATGGTCGGAATTGGTCGTCCTTATGTAGATCGTTGGTTTATGAAAAACTATTAAACTAAAAAAAGCGCCTTACGGCGCTTTTTTTATTCATCATTACGCAGGCTTACGTAAATCTTTACGTAAAATTTTGCCTACATTTGATTTTGGTAATTCATCCATAAACTCAACATAACGAGGGCGTTTATAGCCTGTTAAGTTTTCTTTAGCAAAGTTCAAAACTTCTTCTGTAGTTAAGCTTGGATCTTTTTTCACAATAAAGAGTTTTGGCACTTCACCTGATTTTTCATCTGGAACACCAATTGCAGCAACTTCCAATACTTTTGGATGTTTAGCAATCACTTCTTCAATTTCACTTGGGTAAACGTTAAAGCCAGAAACCAAAATCATATCTTTTTTACGGTCTACAATTTTGACGTATCCACGGCTGTCCATTACACCAATGTCACCGGTACGGAAGAAACCATCTGCTGTCATGACTTTAGCAGTCTCATCTGGACGGTTCCAATAGCCTTTCATGACTTGAGGACCACGAATTGAGATTTCCCCTTGTTCACCCAAAGGTACTTCTTTTCCGTCATCATCTAAAATTGCAACCTCAGTTAACGGTAATGGAATACCAATGGTGCCACTAAATTCAGTAGATGCAGGTGGATTTGCAGTTGCAACTGGTGAAGTTTCTGATAAGCCATAACCTTCAATAATGGTGGTACCAGTAATTTTCTTCCAAGCTTCTGCTGTAGATGGCAGAACTGCCATACCACCGCCCATTGCCATTTTTAAGTTGCTATGGTCAAGTTGCTTGAACTCTTCATTATTCACCAAGGCATTAAATAATGTATTTACTGCAGGGAAGAAAGAAGGTTGATATTTACGTAATTCCTTAATCACAGCCGGTAAGTCACGCGGGTTCGGAATTAAGATATTTGCCTGTCCTTTGTACATACCGTACATCGCACAAACCATGAACGCAAAAATATGGTAAAGCGGTAATGCGCAAACAATACGATCGCCTTTAGCACCATCGTTTGCACCGAATTTGCTTTGGAAAATACCGTCACACTGTAAAAGGTTGGCAACCAAATTGCGGTGAGTCAGCTCAGCACCTTTTGAAACACCCGTTGTACCACCGGTATATTGAAGCACGGCAGTATCACTTAAAGTTAAAGTCGGACGTTTATAATTGCTTGGATTTTCTTTATTTAATGCACTGTTAAATTTAACATGCCCAGGAATATTCCAAGCTGGAATTTGTTTACGGACTTTACGTAAAACAAAGTTCACCAAAGTACCTTTCAGTGTACCTAGCATATCTCC
Organism: Acinetobacter sp. UC24323; assembly: GCF_024151445.1. Classification (NCBI taxonomy): domain Bacteria; kingdom Pseudomonadati; phylum Pseudomonadota; class Gammaproteobacteria; order Moraxellales; family Moraxellaceae; genus Acinetobacter; species Acinetobacter sp. UC24323. The sequence continues at coordinate 104,684 of NZ_JAHIBY010000012.1, forward strand.
GACAGAAGCAACAACTACATGCTTCACTGGAGTTTTACCCAAAATGCTTTGGTAAACACTTGCAAAGTTCTCGATAATAACGAGCACTTCTGCACCTGAGTCATTCAACTGATGCTCAAGTTCACGCGCAGTATATAGTGGGTTAACATTCACTAAAACCAAGCCTGCACGTAAGACTGCCAATGCCACTACAGGATACTGCAGCACGTTTGGCATCATTACTGCCACACGCGTACCTTTTGCTAACCCCAAATTTTGCAAATAGGTCGCGAACTTACGGCTTGCAAGCTCCAACTCGTTAAATGACATGGCTTTATCCATAAAGATAAAGGCATCACGAGAACCAAATTTTTGGAAATTACGCTCAAAAATATCAACAAGTGAGGTATTTTCTGCAGGCAATGCTACTGTTTCTGGAATCCCTGTCTTTTGGTATTCTGCAAACCAAATCTTTTCCATAATGCCATTATCTCCGATTCGTAATCCTTAGTAATAACTGTTATTCAATGCCCCAGCTATTCTTTAGCTTCTTGGTGCCAGAACATATTTAAAACTTATTGGCACATTCATGACACTTTCGAACAAGATTATGAGACAGAAGTTTTGACAATTTAAGCCTGCCAAATTTTTTGCATGGTGTACAAATTACGTACTCCAAATTGCTGCCCTTTTAATCATTATTCAATACCAACAAGTTCAGTTCATTGCTTGAACATGTTGCCATATATAGCGTATTTATGTTGCCAGACGCTAGCTTTATCTCTGAATCAACAGTTTATTTGCTTTTTGATATCCACGTGGTAAGAGCTGACCTTTCGAAGCACGTTTACCCATGTATTTTTGTAGATCATCACCTTTTAATTTGAGATGTTGTTGACCTGCAACCACCTGAATTATTTCATCTAAGTTCAGGGTTGTCATGGATAAAATTTGCTCTTTTCCTTCAAGTTGTATCAACTTATTACCTTTACCTTTATTTAAATTTGGTAGCTCTGCCAAATCTAAAATTAACAAACGCCCTGCTGAGCTCAGTACAGCCAAATGCGTCATGTTTTGGGCAGAAATGAGTGGTAAAGCCTTTGCCTTATCCGGAACCGTTAAGAATGTCTTACCAGCTTTCGCATTGGTATCTAATTGCTTGGTTTGCGTTTTAAAACCATAACCTGCCGAACTTGCAGCAATCAACTCAGACTCATCATCATCTAAATAAACCTGAATAAACGATACGCCACTTGCTGGTGATAATTTAGAACTTAATGGATCCCCCAAGCCTCTTGCTGAAGGTAAGTTACTAATTGGCAAGGCATAGCTGCGCCCGGTTTCATCAAGGAAGTAAACTCGCTGATTGGTTTTACCGACAGCATGACTTAAATATTGGTCCCCAGCACGGTAGTTCAGATTTTCGGCATCCACATCCGCACCTTTTGCCGCACGAACCCAGCCTGCTTCAGACAACACGACTGTTACCGTTTCAGCTGGCATTAAATCCTGTTCTTTAATTTGAACCGCTTCAGCACGTGCAACAATTGGAGAGCGGCGCTCATCACCGAACTTTTTCGCATCTTCTTTTAATTCACTGATAATCAGGTTTTTTAAAGATTCAGGATTTTCGAGTTGTTCACGAATAATGGCAGCTTTCGCAGAAAGTTCATCTTGTTCATGACGGATTTCCATCTCTTCAAGCTTTGCCAAATGACGTAATTTAAGCTCTAAAATCGCTTCGGCCTGTATCTCATCAATATTGAAGTGTTCCATTAAGACTGGCTTAGGCTGGTCTTCTTCACGAATAATACGAATGACTGTATCAATATCGAGATAAGCAATTAAAAGACCTGCCAAAATATGCAGGCGCTTTTCAATACGGTTTAAATGGTACTGTAAACGACGAGTTACCGTTTTTTTACGGATCTCGATCCATTCAAGCAAAATACGACGAATTGATTTCACCTGAGGACGGCCATCTTCGCCAATCATGTTTAAATTGACACGATAGCTTGATTCTAAATCAGTGGTCGCAAATAAGTGGCTCATCACTGCTTCCGCATCAATACGGTTAGAGCGCAGTACAATCACGAGTCGTGTCGGGTTTTCATGATCCGATTCATCACGCACATCTACCACTAATGGCAGCTTTTTAGCCTGCATCTGGTCAGCAATTTGAGTAATTACCTTAGAACCAGAGACTTGATATGGCAGCTCAGTAATTACGATTTCATTTTTCTCAATGGTATATACCGCTCGCATACGGTAACTGCCACGACCAGTGGTCTGGATTTTGAGTAATTCTTCTGGCGGGGTAATAATTTCAGCTTTGGTTGGTAAATCCGGAGCCGGAATATATTCAGCTAATTTTTCGTCCGAGGTTTGCGGATTACGGATTAAAGCAATTGTGCCTTTTACAACTTCACGCAAATTATGTGGCGGGATATCAGTTGCCATCCCGACAGCAATACCTGTCGTACCATTAAGAAGAATATTAGGTACACGTGCAGGTAAAGTGATCGGTTCTTTTAAAGAACCATCAAAGTTATCTTGCCATTCGCTAGTGCCCTGACCTAATTCGCTCAGCAATAATTCACTATAAGCCGAGAGTTTGGCTTCGGTATAACGCATCGCAGCAAAAGATTTAGGATCATCTGGTGAACCCCAGTTCCCCTGACCTTCGATTAAAGGATAGCGGTAACTAAATGGCTGAGCCATGAGTACCATGGCTTCATAACATGCCGAGTCACCATGTGGGTGGTATTTACCAAGTACATCACCCACTGTACGCGCTGATTTTTTTGGCTTGCCACTGCTTTTTAAGCCTAGCTCGCTCATAGCATAGACAATACGGCGCTGTACGGGCTTTAAGCCATCACTGATATGCGGCAATGCACGGTCCATAATGACGTACATGGCATAATTCAAGTAAGCCTGTTCAGTAAATTCGGCTACAGAGCGGTTTTCTGTCGCATGATGCGCAAGGCTGGTCATAATCAGCTTATCTTCCAAATCAGTCGTTATTTTAAGTGTGTATTATGCTAAGTGGGCTATGTTACAGACACAAGGGGGACTCTGTCACCTGAGCGTCAAATTGTGTCTTATCTCTCTATATTTTTAGTTACTTGCTATAAAGTTAGGCAAAAACTATAGCCCAATCGACTCTAGTCTTTTACCTTGAGTCTCTTCACCTAATATCAAAATCACTAAAGCTACGGCAAGTAAAACCACAGTAAACATCATAAAAACGTGATTAAAGCCGTTTTTAGCAACCATCATATGTGTCACGACCATTGGCGCGACAATTCCACCGATACGCCCCATTGCCGATGCCCAGCCTGACCCGAAAGCCCGAATATTGGCCGGATATTGTTCTGGTGTATAGGTATATAACACTCCCCATGCACCCAAATTAAAGAATGACATGAGACAGCCCCAGAACATAATGCTATTTACACTGTCGGCTTGTCCAAAGAAATATGCCGACAAAGCACAAAAACCGATAAATGCGGCAAGTGTAATTTTTCGACCTAAACGCTCGACAAACCAAGCAGCCGCCAAGTAGCCCGGTAACTGCGCCAAAATCATAAGCAATACATATTCAAATGATTTGACAATGTCATAGCCTTGTTTCACCAATAAACTCGGCAACCACGTAAAGATGCCGTAATAGGAATACACAATGCCAAACCAGATTAGCCAGAGCATTAAACTTCTACGAGCAAATTGACCACTCCAGAGCTGTTTAAATGAAACTTTTTGTCGCATCGCCACAGGCACGACTTCAATATGGTGAACTATTTGCACACATGCTTCGGCTTCTAGTTTTTGTACCAGTGCATGCGCTTCTTCAATACGACCACGGTTAATCAAATACGGTATAGATTCAGGGACTTTTTTCCAAATCACTAAAATATAAATAAGTGGAAGACCGCCTATAAGGAAGGCAATATGCCAGCCAAATTTAGGAATAATAAAATAAGAAATGAGCGCAGCAACCAACCAGCCTAATCCCCAAAAACTTTCAAGCAGAACGATAAATCTTCCACGAACATGAGCAGGCACATATTCACTGACCAGCGTGACTGCTACAGGTAATTGACCACCTAGCCCCAACCCAACAATAAACCGAAAAATTAATAGCCACTTTAGATCAGGGGCAAAAGCACATAACGCAGTCGCAATACTATAAATTGCCATTGTCATCGCAAAGACAGTTTTACGACCAAAACGATCTGCCAAGGCACCAGAACAAACTGCACCTATAGCCATGCCTACAAAGCCAATACTGACAATCCAACCACTTTCAGCAGGTGTTAATGACCAATCTTTAACAAGGGTTGTCATAATAAAAGCGATAATGCCGGTATCCATCGCATCAAACATCCAGCCTAAACCCACTACCCATAAAAGCGTGTAGTGAAATTTGCCAATTGGAAGATTTTGTATACGTGAAACCAGATCCATAGGATTAACTCTACTGGAAAGAATAAGTGGACAAGACCATATATAGAATTGTTATATCATGCCCACATGAAATTCTGCATGATTAATGTTCGTCGGTTGAAGAAGCCGACTCTGCATCATCATCTTTATAAATAAATTTAGGCATTTCCAAACCAAAATAAATGGCAATTAAACGAAGCGTAAAACCAAATACTAAGGTTGAAATAACGGTAAGTTCTAAACTTAAACCTAAGTCTAGACAGACCCAATAGCAAATGACTGCAACAAAAGAAATACTAGCATACAGCTCACGGCGGAAAACAAACGGGACGTCGTTACATAAGATGTCACGTAAAATACCACCCGAAACTCCTGTTAAAACGCCTGCTACAGCCGACACGACAAAACCATGCCCCATCTGTAAGGCAATCTGACAACCAATGATCGTAAACCCAATTAGACCTAAAGCATCGAGCACCAAGAAAATGTTATGTAAATGACGCATCCATTTAGCAATAACGATGGTAACAAATGCAGCACAACACGTTAAAACTAAATATTCAGGATGTTTTACCCACGTTAAAGGATAGTGTCCAAGTAGTACATCACGTACAGAGCCACCACCCAAGGCCGTCACACAGGCAATTAGTACAACACCGAACCAGTCCATACTCCGTCGCCCAGCAGACAATGCACCAGTCATGGCTTCGGCAGTAATCGCAATAATATAAATAACGGTGAGTAACATTGCCCTTTCCCTCAGGCCAAACGGTGGGCGTATTTTAAGATAAAGTTATAGGAATTGTGCACAGCATTGCTTAAATTTTTTTCCTGAACCACATATACAAGGTTGTTTCATAGTGACCTGCATATCGACCGTCGGATCAAGGAAAAACCATTGTTGCTGATGAAATACAAAATGTGAAACTTCATGATGAATTTGAGCGCTTTTACCATCATGATAATGGGCCTTGAACTCTACCTGTGCATGGGTTTTATCTAATTTTTCGTTGGCGTTAACCACCTCTAAACCCAACCATTGATTTTGTTTGCTCCATTCCGCAATAGCCTCTTTATCAAGAGCAGTTTGCTGACCTAAAGCCGTCGTTTGCACAATATAATCAATTTGCTGCAATGCAAATGCACTATAACGTGAACGCATAAGCTGCTCTGCGGTGAGTGCTTTTGTTGTGCCTAAATGTAAAGGTTCACAACATTCTGCATAGCTGCCTTTTCCGCATGGACAAGTTTGTTGGGTCATTTGGTACTTCTCAAATAAAAAATAGCTCAAAGTTGAGCTATTTTATGATGTTTCTAAATCTGACACGCAATTTAATCTTTCGATTCATCCTGTTCGATAGAAACAATATGAACTTTCTCGATTTTATGGCCTTCCATGGTTACAACTTCAAAGCGATAACCATCCGCTTCAACAGTTTCACCATTTTCAGGTAAACGGCCTAAATGGAATAACAAATAGCCCGATAAAGTAGAATATTGTTCACTTTCATCAACTAAGTCACGTCCAAGTAAAAGCGATACATGACGAATATCGGTTGAACCCTCAAGTATTAACGAACCGTCTTCTAAACTTTCTGCTGCTGCATCTAGTTCGTCTTCATCAGGGAACTCACCCGCAATTGCTTCTAAAATATCAATTGGTGTGGCAATACCTTCAATTGAACCATATTCATTTAGAACAATCGCCATTTGTAAAGGAGCCTGACGTAATTGCTCCATCACCATAAGCACTTGGGCATTTTCATGCACAATAACTGGCTCACGTAAGTGCTTTTGAAAATCGATAACGCCTGTTTCAATAAAGCCATTTAAAACTTTATGTGTAAGCGCAATACCTTCAATATTATCAAGTTCACCACGAGCAACAATTAAACGTGAATGTGTCATCGACATTAAACGTTCTTTTAAAACTTCTGGTTCTTCGTCTAAATCAATCCATTCAAGCTCAGGTCTTGGTGTCATCACTGACTTTACTGGACGTTCAGATAAACCAAGTACACCTTGTACAAGCACACTATGGTAAGCGCCATTTTCTTCATCAAAGACTTCATCAGCAAAAGCTTGAGTTGCCAATACATCTTCTTTATCAGCCGTTTGAGCGTCTGAAGTAGAACCGCTATTTTTACTGCCTAACATACGTAAAACCGCAGAAGCTGTGCGATAACGTAAATCTGTAGTAGTCACTAGCTTCTCTTGGTTGCGACGCATGGTTTGGTTGATCATTTCGACTAAAATTGAGAAACCAATCGCAGCATATAAATAACCCTTCGGAATATGGAAACCAAAACCTTCCACCACCAAAGAGAAACCAATCATCATCAAGAAGCCAAGACATAGAATAACTACTGTTGGGTGTTTATTCACAAAGTCCATGAGTGGTCTTGAAGCCCACAGCATAATACCCACAGCAATCACAACAGCAACCATCATGACTGACAGTTCTTTCACCATACCTACAGCAGTAATTACGCTGTCTAATGAGAATACGGCATCAAGCACAACAATCTGAACGATGACCATCCAGAACGCAGCATGAACAGGATTATCTTCTTTATGAAGTTGTTTACCTTCCATCCGCTCATGCAATTCCATGGTGCCTTTAAAGAGCAAGAACACACCACCGAACAATAAAATCAAATCACGGCCAGAGAATGGATGGCTAAAAATATGGAAAAGTGGTTGGGTGAGTGTCACGACCCAAGCAATTGAAGCTAAGAGGATAAGACGCATTCCCAAAGCGAGTATTAAACCCACTATACGTGCCTTAGTACGTTGTTCTGGTGGCAGCTTTTCAGCCAAAATGGCAATAAAGACGAGGTTATCGATCCCTAGTACGATTTCAAGAACAATTAACGTCGCTAGGCCTACCCAAGCAGACGGATCAGACATCCATTCAAAGATCATTGATCCTGCTCCTGTGCTGGGTGGATTTTATCTTTATTGGGCAACGCAAAAGGCATGCCTAGACAAAGGGGGAATAATGTTTTTTTAGGACAAGAAATTAAAACGGAGCGACTACAACCACTACCCATATTTGTTCATATGTTGTTAAACGAATTTTCAGTATAGGCAAGATTTAACATAAATTCATCATTTTTATTTGATCATTATATGTATTCACCAAACCCATACAAAACATGAATCTTTCCTATAAAACTGCTTATAAAGTTGTCATATTTTTTGCTTAGTGTAGACAAGAAATATGAACGTGATAAGGTGAAAATAAAGCAATGAATAGCGTATTAACAATGGCAGTAAATGATTCACCAATAACATCTGTAAAAACAACACAACCTCTTATTGCATTATATTGTGGCTCACGAGCAGGAAATAACCCGATTTATCGCGAAAAGGCAATTGAGTTAGCCAGCGGAATTGCTGAACAAGGTTTTGGTTTGGTCTACGGCGGTGCCAGTATTGGTTTAATGGGACAAGTCGCAGAAAGTGTACTTGCACATGGTGGAGAAGCTGTAGGGGTCATTCCTGAATTTATGCTTGATTATGAAGTGGCGCATGCAGGACTGACCGAGTTGCATGTAGTAGAAACCATGCATGAGCGTAAAGCCATGATGGCAGAGCGCGCGAGTGCTTTTATCGCGCTACCTGGCGGTTTAGGTACATTCGAAGAAATTTTGGAAATTGCGACTTGGGGTCAACTCAACCAGCACCAAAAACCCATGATTTTATATAACGTAAATGGTTTTTATAATGCGTTAATTGCTCAGTTAGACCATGCTGTACAAGAAGGCTTCCTCCCTCTTCAGCATCGAGCTAAATTAATTGTATGTGAAGAAATCGACCAAATTTATAACGTCATTAAAAACTTAAAAATGCCAAAGAGATTTGTTGTGTAAGCTCTCTATCTCAACAAAAAAGCGGATTCTTCCGCTTTTTTTATTTTATCTATTTATACTCATTCACTTGAAAGTCCGGTTATATAGCTGCTCTAAATAATAGAAGTTAAACTTACAAAGCGTTTATTCAACATTGACTTACTTTTTTTAAATTCAATTTGTTTTACACTAGGCGAAAACGTTAATTTTCAAATGTTATGAATGCCACGCCAACCCATCAAGCCTTGCAACCCGAATATCGCCTATTGGTTCTTTTGGTTTCCATTGGCTTTTTTATGCAGGCATTAGATACAACAATTGTAAATACTGCCATTCCTGCAATGGCACACCATTTAAATGAAGATCCATTACGTATGCATAGCGTAGTGGTGGCCTATGTTTTGTCTGTAGCGGCCTGTATTCCTTTAAGTGGATGGTTGGCTGACCGTTTTGGTGTTAGAAATACATTTTTATCAGCAATCATTATTTTCACGCTTGCTTCCTTAGGTTGTGGCCTTTCTCAAAGCCTAAATCAGCTTTTATTTTTCCGTGTCATTCAGGGTGTTGGAGGTGCGTTATTACTCCCTGTTGGTCGTTTATCACTTTTAAAAATTATTCCCCGAACTCAATTTTTGGCAGCCATGAGTCTCATGAGTCTGGCAGGTTTACTAGGCCCTTTAGCTGGTCCAACACTCGGTGGTTGGCTCGTTGAAGTTGCAACGTGGCATTGGATCTTTCTTATTAATATTCCAATGGGAGTATTGGGCATATTAATGACATTAAAGGTCATGCCAAATGTAAAAGAGCCTACCGTTAAAACTTTTGATCTTATTGGATTTGTGCTCTTAGTCGTCGCAATGATTGGCTGGTCTTTGGGTATTGAACATCTTGCCTCACCTGAGTATTCCAAATGGTTTAGTATTTCTTTATTAGTGGTCGGGGTAATCGCAACCCTTTGGTATGCCTACCATTCACATACGCATCAAAATGCATTGTTCCGTAGCCGACTCTTTAGAAACAAGATTTACGCGATTGGTATTTTAGGTAATTTCTTTGCCCGCTTTGGTGGTAATGCCTTACCTTTTGTTTTACCACTCATGCTACAAGTCGCTTTTGGTTTTGAGCCATTCATTGCGGGATTAATGATGATTCCGCTAGTGTTAGGGTCGCTTTTCTCCAAGCCTATTGTTAGACCGATTATTCAGAAAATGGGTTATCGCCGCTTTCTGTTAATTAACACAACTTTAGTTGGTCTATGTATTGCTTCTTTTGCCATTATGACTGTCGACACCCCAACTTGGTTTAGAGCCTTACACTTTTTCTTATTTGGTACATTAAACTCATTACAATTTGTGGGAATGAATACACTTACCTTAAAAGATTTGCCTCAACAAGATGCAAGTAGCGGTAATAGTTTCTTATCAATGATTATGATGCTTTCAATGAGTATTGGTGTTGCACTGGCAGGTACACTCATTAATGTATTTACCGATTACTATGGTACAGCACATGTGACAACTGCCTTCCATGTTACCCTCATTTGTTTAGGCTGTATTAATATCATTACCGCACTGATCTTTTGGCAAATACCCAAAAATACGCCTGTGTAAGCAGTTGCATTTTTAGCGTGGTTTCTCGCTCGCGAATCACGCTATGATGTGAACTTCATATTAATACTGAGTTTTGCATGACCAAGCTGGCAAAAACCTTTTCTGCACCACGCTACAATACCCTCATTGGGATTGTTTTAGCTTGTGTTATGGGGGTTCTCACCTACTTCGGTCTGTTCTACCAGCAAAAAGCTATTGCTCAAGATTACCCAATTCAAGGCTTTGATGTCTCTCACCATCAAGAAAATATCAACTGGAAAAAAATATCACACCAAAAATTTCAGTTCGTCTATTTAAAAGCGACTGAAGGCGGTGATTATAAAGATCCAAAATTTCAAGAAAACTGGTTAAAAGCACGCGAACATGGCTTTCATGTCGGCGCTTATCATTTTTATCGTTTATGTCGTGATGGTAAAACACAAGCTGAAAATTTTATTGCAACTGTACCCAACAAAGTTGATGCCCTTCCTCCTGTTATTGATCTGGAATATGACAGCAACTGTATTAATTCCCATACCAAAGAACAATTACTTAAAGAAATAGGCATCATGCATGACAGCTTAAAGCATCATTATGGTAAACAGCCTATCTTTTATATTTCCAAAACTTTTTACCACATTGTATTAATAGGTAGTTTCCCTAATACACCTCTTTGGGTCAGAGATTACGAAGGGAAACCTGAGCTGAAAGACAAGCGAAAATGGCTCTTTTGGCAGCATAGTAATCAAGGTAAAATTGAAGGCATGACAAAGCCAGTAGACTTAAATGTTTACGAGGGTTCAGTCAAAGAATGGCATCAATTTTTACAGCAGCAAGGCATCGTGAAAGCACAATAATATGCGCAAAATCATTCATATCGATATGGATGCCTTTTATGCATCGGTCGAATTGCGAGAGCGTCCTGATTTAAGGCATCTCCCAGTAGTTATTTCATCACATCACCCACGCGCCGTAATTGCAGCTGCTTCTTATCCTGCCCGTGAGTTTGGTTTACGCTCTGCCATGTCCATGAGCCAAGCAAGAAAACTATGCCCTCAAGTTGTTATTATTGAGCCAAATTTCGAAAAATATCGTGCCATCTCGGCTCAAATTCATAGTATCTTTCAACAATACACCACTCTTATTGAGCCTTTATCTTTAGATGAAGCCTATCTTGATGTCACTGAAAATTTAAAACAAATCGCGAGTGCGACCGAAGTGGCTATGCATATTCGGGAAGATATTTTCAGGCAAACCGGACTGACAGCCTCGGCTGGTGTAGCACCTAATAAATTCTTGGCAAAAGTTGCGTCCGACTGGAATAAACCGAATGGCCTGTTTGTTATAAAACCTTCTCAAGTAGCCAGTTTTATTCAGGGCTTACCCTTAAAGAAAATTCCAGGAGTAGGCAAAGTTACCCAAGAAAAGCTCCAACAGCTTGAATTGCATACGCTAGGCGACTTACAAAAAATTGAAGAAGCTGTTTTAGTTCACCACTTTGGTAAATATGGCCAACAGCTTTATTTATATGCTCAAGGCATCGACAACCGGCCCGTTCAAGCTGAACGTGCCCGACAGCAAATTTCAAAAGAAACCACATTTGATAGTGACTTTACTTTAGCTCAGTGCCAACCCTACTGGCATGGTCTAGCCGAAAAAGTCTGGCAAAGTTTAGAGAAAAAGCAACTGAATGCCCGAGGCGTAAATATTAAGCTCAAACTTAAGAATTTCCAGACTTTGCAACACAGTAAAAGTTTTAAAAACCCAATTCATTCTCAACAAGACCTGATTCAAGTTTTATTCTTACTTTTAAATGAGATGCATATTCCCGAAAACTTCCAATTTCGGCTCATTGGTATTGGAGTTTATCAATTACAAACTAAAGCTGACGACTTTCAGTTATCCTTATGGTAAGTGTTGTTTTTTTATACAAAAGAACAAGTTTTAAACAAAAACAGTTCCCTTTTACTTAAAGTTTGAAGTAATCTAATCAGCGCATATTCATTACCCATGTATTTGCAACATGCCAAAGCAACCTTTACTTTCGGCATATCGTCCTGTGATTGGCGTGACGACCAAATCCGAATATTACAGGGCACAAATGTGCCCTTTATCTTATAAAGAATTATAAAAAATTAATATTACAGCATTTCTCTACCGCATCTTCCGTTAAACTAACTCAATAAAATTACAACATATTAATTAGTTAACCATGATGAGCCCTAAACAAATTTTATGTATTGAAGATGAAGCTGCTATTGTCCTTCCTCTACGTTATGCGCTTGAACGTGAAGGCTGGAATGTCAGTTGGGCAAATACGGGGACTCAAGCATTACAATATCTTTCAGAACAAGCTTTTGATTTTATTATTTTAGATATCGGTTTACCTGATCTTAACGGCTTTGAAGTCTGCAAACAACTACGCCAAAAATCTCAAACACCTTTATTATTTCTTACGGCACGAGATGATGAAATTGATAGAGTTGTCGGTTTGGAAATTGGCGCAGATGATTATTGTACAAAGCCTTTTAGTGCAAGGGAAATTGTGGCTAGAATTAAAGCCATTTGGCGTAGAATGGAAGTACAAATACAAAGTAATTCAAGTCAAAATCCAATCTCTCAGGCTGCAATAGTTGCTCCATGCTCGATATGGTCATGCAATCCACAATCTTTGCAAATTCAATATCATGGAAAATCATTACAACTGACGCGTTATGAATATCGATTGTTATTTTTGTTGATTCAACATCCTGAACAAGTCTTTAGCCGTCAGCAATTAATGGATCATATTTGGGAACATCCTGAGCATAGCTTAGAACGCACAGTCGATACGCATATCAAAAGTTTAAGGCAAAAACTAAAACAAATTACCCCTGATAATGATCCTATTCGGACGCATCGAGGGTTCGGATACAGTCTAGTGAAGTTAGGTTAATCAATGTCCATCTTTATCCGCATTTGGTTTTTCTTTAGCTTAGTGGTGGTACTGAGCCTAAGCTTTATTGCTTATACATTAAACCAACAGGTCAAACCAAATGTCCGCCAAGTGGTCGAAGATACACTTGCTGAAAATGCCAATATTATTGCCCAACTGATTGCAGAGGATGTAGCACAAAAACAAGTTAGTACGCCCGAATTTGATCAAAAAATTCAAGCAGCATTATCTCGCCAACTGAATGCTACAATTTGGCAGCATAAAAAAGATGAAATTAATCAACAGCTTTATATAACAGATCAGCACGGCATAGTAATCTACGACTCAGAAGATCAAGCCATTGGGCAAGATTATTCAAAATGGAATGATGTTTATTTAACCCTACAAGGTAAGTACGGTGCACGTTCTACTGCAACCACACCTTATGACCGAAACAGCAGTGTAATGTATATCGCTGCGCCGATTATCTACAAACACCAATTAATAGGTGTAGTCAGTATTGGTAAACCAAATCAATCCGTGCAACCTTATATTACACGTGCAGAACGTCAACTGATTTATCAAGCGCTGTGGATCGCTGCACTCAGCTTATTACTTGCAAGCATGGTGGCATATTGGTTAAGACACAGTATTGATAAAGTACGTCGTTATGCTCAAGCACTAGCACCTGTCAATCAAGCTCCATTTTTTTATTCTGCAAAAGAGCTGAACCAAGTGACTCAGGCGCTCAGTGAAATGCGAGAGAAACTCGAAGATCGTGCTTATGTCGAAAATTATGTAAATACTCTGACCCATGAATTGAAAAGTCCACTCACGGCGATTCAGGCCAGTGCAGAACTATTACAAGATGATCTGCCCTTAGAAGATCAACAACAATTTGCTGCACATATTGTTGAGCAAAGTCATCGCTTACAATCTTTAATTGAACGTATGCTATTGCTCACACGTTTAGAGAAGAATCAGCATGTTTTAGAGTTTCAAAATATTGATTTATCAAAAGTGATTCGAGATTGTTTGATACAACAACACAGTGCTCTCCAAATTAAACATCTCCAATTAGAGGTGAATCTTCCTGAGCATTACATAATCTATGCTGATCCATTTTGGCTTAAACAAGCCATCAATAATCTTTTAGATAATGCAAGAGACTTTTGCTCTGAACAAGGTCTTCTCACCATTCAAGTCAGGAAAAATACTGTCACTGATGGCATTGAAATTCTGTTATTCAATGAAGGTGAAGCCATTCCTGAATATGCCTTAAATCGTGTCTTTGAAACCTATTTTTCATTACCACGTCCGCATAACCAGCAAAGAAGTACAGGTATCGGACTAAGTATCGTGCAGCAGATTATCCAACAGCACCAAGGTCATATCACTATTCAAAATATCCCTGAAAATTATTTGGATTTTTTAAAGCAACACAAATCGGGGGTATTGCTAAAAATTTTACTTCATCAAAACTTCACATAAGCTTCAACTGCAACTCATTTAAAACGCATATCGATTCGAGACACTGGTCATATCAGAATGACAATGGAATCCACTATGCGTAGAAACTTTATCAATCTTAAAATAGGAGCGGTTTTATTCCTAATTTTGATTTTTTATATTGGCCTCTTTTTTATTTCAAGCTTGGTAGATGAACGCCAAAGCTATCAACAACAAGTAATTCAAGACATTGCAAAAGAACAAATTCGCCCCCAACAAGTGATCGCACCATATTTAAAAATCCCTTATCAAGTTCAAACCATATGTACCGATGAGCAAAAGAAAACTTACGCTTGTATCCAAACATTATTTGTCACCCTAGGGGCAGAATCAACGGACTGGAAAGCTCAGTTTAAAGTTTCTGATAACACTTACAAACGCAATATGTATAAAGCAATTAGCTATCAAAATCACATGTTAGGTAAAGGTGTATTTAAAGGCACAATGCTTGAATCACAACGCAACTATCTTTGGGATCAAGCTGAAATCATTTTTCCTATCCAAGATGCTCGCGGTCTAAATACCAAACCAATATTTAATATTGATGGAAAAAATTATAAATTTGACTTTTCTGCACAAAGCCAAGGTCAACATGGCTTTGATCTTCTTCATATCACCAGCAAGCAATATCCTGAACTGATCCTAAAATTGCAAAAAGGTTTTAGCTTTAGTCTGCAATTTGATTTAGAAGGTTTAAGCGAATTTGCCTTTGTTCCAACCAGTTACGAGATGACCTACCAAGCTAAAGGCAATTGGGGAGATGTCAAATACGATGGTCAAAGTTTGCCTTTTAAGAAACTGAGCAAAAAACAATTCTTTGAAGCTGACTGGAAAAATATTGCTTTAGGGAAACGTAATTTAGATCGTCTCTCAACCTGTGCAAATAGTCAGTGTTTTTACCAAGCTGTAAATACTCAAAGCAATCTGATCAGTAATGTTGACGCTGCTTATGCTGCTTCAAATACATCTTCAAACAACATTTCTGGTATTTCAACGCAGTTTTTAGAACCCGTTAATATTTATACCCGAACTGATCGTGCCATCAAATATGGCATTATGGTGATCATTATTACCTTTGGTTGCTTCTTCTTATTTGAAGTATTGAAAAGTCTTAAAATTCATCCTATTCAGTACGCTCTGGTGGCTATGGCACAAGGTGTATTCTTTGTTTTGCTTTTATCTATAAGTGAATATTATGCTTTTGGCCTAGCCTACCTCGTTGCGGCAGTTGCATGTATTGGCTTGATTACTTGGTATTTATACTTCGTCGTTCAAGGTTTTAAAGCCGCTATACTCTTCGGTGTTTTGCTCAGTGCTTTATACGGCATGATGTATCTATTACTACAATCCAGCGGCAAGACCTTCCTTTTTGGCTCTATTCTTTCGTTCATACTAATTGCATGTGTCATGTACATCACACGCCATGTTAATTGGTATCAGTCCGAACAATAGCGCATCTAAATCTATCGGATAAAGTTAAATTTTTATATTTAAATTAGGATCTTACCATGTATCAAACGACCAAATCAGCTTTAAGTCAACTCAAACAATTGTGTCCAAATCAAAGCTCCGTTGCAGCTTGCTTGAATCAGCTTCGGCGCGCCAAAATCCAATTTTTAAATTTAGGTAATATTATTGTTTGCCCACAATATCGCTCTATTCTTATTTTCAAACAGCGTAAATTAATGGAAATAGAAACTTTTTCAGCCTAATTTAAAGAAATTTACACTGCATTAGAATTGTATCAAGTACAATCTTTTCTATCGTTTTTATATCAGGTAAAACTTATGTCTGTGCAGCGTTTACACGTTACTTCACGCTACTGCGAAGTTGCGATTTCAGGTAATTTGGTACACCTAGCTGGGCAACTCGCAGATGATACAAACGCAGATGTCACAGGGCAGACTCAACAAACTTTAGCTAATATTGACCGTCTATTGGCAGAAGCTGGAACAGATAAAACCCATATCCTTTCTGTCATGATTTTTTTAAAAGATATTGAAAAAGATTATGCAGCAATGAATGCGGTTTGGGATGCATGGATTAGCGAAGGGAACCCACCAGCACGTACATGTGTAGAATCAAAACTCTATGCGCCAGATGTACTTGTAGAAATGACGGTTGTTGCGGTACTTCCATAATTTTTATAATTATAAATCCAGATAAAATTGAGCAATATCTTGGGTGATATTGCTCAATTTTTTAGTAATTTTAAAATTTTGAATTTCAGCATTTTATTCAAATCTTCTTAAATGAGCTCTCAGATCAATTCTTCTAATGTCGAATTTTTAAGGCTTCACAAAAGCGTTTGACATTCTTTCTAGCTGGGGTGTCGCATGCAAAGTTGCTAATTCTGATTCAGGACTCAATAAGTCTCTTCTTAGGTCATGATAATCAGGCACACTGCTATAATGAAGCACACGATAGCCAGCCAATTGTAATAGGCGACGCTCATATTGTTGATGTGCTCGGCGTAAACCACTTTCCTCAAGCATAACCACTACAACAACCTGATAATTTTGATCAAGCACAACAAAGTCAGCTGTCATATTTTGATATTTGCGACGAGTGTGAGCATATTTCGTTGTTAATAGTGCATCAAATGAAACATGAGCTAACACAGTAAATTTAGGCAATACTGTCTGTAAACGAGTTAATGTCATTTGTTCATGACTACTTAACACGGCACGGCGCTTTAAAGCACTGTCTTGTTGATGCTTTCTTGAGAGGCTTTTCGCCGCCATAACAACGGTCAAAAATAGTAATAAGATTGTAATTAAATAGTACATGGGTCCATCCTTTAAGTTTTTTATAATGATTTTGCTAGATCACGCTTTGTTTTAATTGATAACGACACAGCCGTTCTTTAAAAGGTTCACTTAGTAATTTCACTTGTAGTTATCAAGCTTGGCTTAAATTTAGCCACCCTCACATTATTTATAAACACAGACTCAGCAACAATCAAGTGCAGCTCGTCAGATTTTTAGGATTTATCATTTTTCATTACACTTTTTACATAAAAAATGCTCAGAAATCTCACCATATGATTTATCAACTCACTTTAAAAATTAAAAAGGCTCTTAAATAGAGCCTTTTTTATCGTTATCCACGAGCTTTTGATTTTGGTTTACTTTTACCACCAAATGGTCTTTTTTCACCTGTCTCACGAGGTGGTAGACCCGTATGTTGAGTCAGTACCTGCCCTTTTTGCGGTCGTTTATGCTGATTTTTATTTTGAACTGTTTGACCTGAACGCTTCACTGAATCGCCCGCAACAGTCGAGTTCTTCTTACGAGCAGATTTATATTCTCCTTCCGCCCCTTTCGGTTGATAAGTTGGAATTAAATGTTGCTTTGAATTACCAATTAAATCAGCACGGCCCATTTCTTTAAGTGCTTCACGAAGTAATGGCCAGTTATTTGGATCGTGGTAACGTAAGAATGCTTTGTGCAGACGACGGCGTTTTTCACCTTTTACAATGTCTACATTTTCAGTGTAACGCGCCACTTTTGCGAGTGGGTTTTTCCCTGAATAATACATGGTTGTCGCAGTTGCCATCGGTGATGGGTAGAACGTCTGTACCTGATCGGCACGGAAACCATTCTTCTTCAGCCAGATCGCAAGATGCATCATGTCATAATCAGAAGTACCTGGGTGTGCAGCAATAAAGTAAGGAATTAAATATTGCTCTTTTCCTGCTTCTTTACTAAAGCGATCAAACATTTGTTTGAAACGGTCATACGTACCAATACCCGGTTTCATCATCTTAGATAAAGGGCCTTGTTCAGTATGCTCTGGTGCAATTTTTAAATAACCGCCAACATGGTGTTGTACCAGCTCTTTGACATATTCAGGATTCAATACTGCAAGGTCATAACGTAATCCCGATCCAATCAGAATCTTCTTCACCCCTTTAATCGCACGTGCTTTACGATAAAGCTGTACTAAAGGTGCATGATCGGTATGCAAGTTTTGACAAACACCCGGATATACACAAGAAGGTTTACGACAGTTCTTCTCAATTTCAGGATCTTTACAATGCAAACGGTACATGTTTGCTGTTGGACCACCTAAGTCTGAAATAATACCGGTGAAGTTCGGCGCTGTATCACGAATTTTCTCGATCTCACGTAAGATCGAATCTTCCGAACGGTTTTGGATAATACGGCCTTCATGTTCTGTAATCGAACAGAATGTACAGCCACCAAAACAGCCACGCATAATATTGACCGAGAATTTGATCATATCAAATGCAGGGAAACGCGCATCTCCATATGCAGGATGCGGCAAACGTGCATATGGCAAATCAAATACATAATCCATTTCCTCTGTGGTTAGAGGAATTGGAGGTGGATTGATCCAGACATCACGCTCACCATGACGTTGAACCAAAGCACGTGCATTACCCGGGTTGGTTTCAAGGTGCAAAATACGGTTTGCATGTGCATAAAGTACTTGATCATTCGCCACTTCTTCAAAAGAAGGTAAACGAATTACAGCCAATTCTCGCGGAGGTAACTTGTGTTTAATCGCTTTTGACTGAGCAGGCTTTAGCTGAACAATCTGAGTATTTTCATCAAGTTGGTCGCCTTCACGTACAATCGGATTTGCAACAATTTCTTTTTGAAAACCTTGATATTGAGCTAGTGTGTTGCCTTTATCTTTCTCAATTTCACAACCATCAATATCTTCAGTCATGACATATGGGTTAATAATTGGGTCAACACGCCCAATCGTATCTACATCATTACTGGCAATTTCAACAAATTTTGCTTTAGCCGCTTTGTTATGTTTATTAATAATAAATGCTGTACCACGAACATCTGTAATCTCGTGGATTTTTTCACCTTTAGCCAAACGGTGCATCACATCAATAATGGCACGTTCACCATTACCATACATAAGCATATCGGCTTTTGAATCCATCAAAATTGAACGACGGACTTTGTCTGACCAATAATCATAGTGCGCAATACGACGTAAACTACCCTCAATACCACCTAATAGTACAGGTACATCTGGGAATGCTTCACGACAACGTTGGCAATAAACCGTTGCCGCACGGTCAGGGCGTTTATTTGGTTCGTTATTAGGAGAATATGCATCATCCGAACGGATTTTACGATCTGCCGTATAGCGGTTGATCATCGAATCCATATTGCCCGCAGTCACTCCCCAAGCAATCGTTGGCTTACCCAATACACGGAAACTTTCAACATTGGTCCAGTCTGGCTGTGCAATAATACCGACACGGAAACCTTGCGCTTCCAATACCCGTCCAATCACACCCGATACAAATGATGGATGATCAATATAAGCATCGCCACAGACTAAAATAAAGTCACACGCATCCCAGCCGAGTTGGTCCATTTCTTCTCGTGACATCGGCAAAAATGGCGCTGGTTCAAAACACGACGCCCAATATTTGTCGTAATCAAACAACGCTTTTGGCGCAGTTTGCATAGTATAAGCGGTAGACATGGCTTGCGAATCTCGGCTAGCAGATGGAGGAGAGACATCTAAAGATGAAAGCCGATCATTTTAACATGAATTTCATTCATTTTCCTTGTTTATAAAACACGCGAAAACAACAATATAGAAATTAATTTGATTAAAGTTTACTCAATATTTTATTCTTAGATTAAATACGGCGGAATAAAATCCGCCGCAGATCGAACTCATTTATTTATATGACTTAGAAGAGAGCTTTTGGTAAACGAATCTGAATAATCTCGTTATCATCGGCCAACTTTGCATTACGTCCCGTCGACCCAGGGAAGTTATTATCATTGAAAACCGTCAGTGTTGTACCATTTTCAATAATTACATCTTCAATGGTTTCAAATGGGAAGGCAAAAACCTGTCCCGTACCAATATCCCCTGCTCTAGCTGTGCCATACAACATATTCGGATTAGCAATTTTAATTAAATCGACTAAGTCTTCGCGGCTGACCAGCTGGCCTGACTCATTTAATTTAATACGAATTAATTTTTTATAACCGCCTAAATTATTCTGCGTGGCATCACGTTCAATAATAATACCCTCATTATTATTAAAGAGTTGGAAATCACCAATATTGGTAGCTTTACTGTCTAACTGGAACCAATAATATTTTCCTGTATACGCTTTTTTCTTCAGGTCAAATTGAGAAATCAGCAACTGTCTTTCTGTTTCCCGAATTGATTTAATTGGCTTTTCTATAAGCGGATAGAGATATTGTCCATCTGGTGAAATCGCCATTCCTTCGAAACCGCCACTTTGTTGAACAAGAGGTTCCACAAAATTAATTTGTGCTTTATTAAATTGATTTTGTGGTGAACGTAATTCTTGAGTTGGATTTAATGGATTTGGTAAAGGAATCGGAGCGTCTAAAAGTACACCATCTGCTGAGAAATGGAGTAAATATGGACCAAATTCATCTCCAATCCAGTAGGTCCCATCACTAGTACGCTGCATCGACTCTGGGTCAAAATCAGCACCCGTTAATAAACGCTCAGGTGTATTACCATTGATGATATTAAATGGAATTAATTTATTCGGATCACGCAGTTGGATAAAACTTTGCACAGTGACTTGACTAGTGCCTTTAGTTTTAGTTTTGAAATCAGGCTTTATTTTATAAATACGAAGTAAAAAGTCTGATGAATTATCTTGAGTCCCAAAACCGTTATCGGCCATTGCCATATAACTGCCATCTTCATTTTTTAATGCAGCAGAAAATCCCTGTACAGGTTGACCTTTAAACGGAGGATAAATTCCATTTGCACCTTTCACATATGCTCCTGAGTCTGGTCCAGCAGCATAAGTTTCTACAGGTAACTTAGCAAAAGAAATTAGAGTTGGTTCGGTAACGTTTTCAGTAGGTGAAGTTTGATCTTGATCGTTATCATCGTTACATGCCGTCAATCCTAAACTGGCACAGCATAATAATACGATTAAAGTTTTTTTGCTCATGATTTTATACAGTTGGTAAAAAATTAAGCAAATTTAATCAAGCTTATATGAAGTTTTTGCTTCAAAAATATGAAATCTTTATGGCGAAAATATGACAAGCCTATTGTTTAGTACCCAATAGAAAACTGAACTTGTTAGTAAAGCTAATTAAAGTTTTGTTGGCTGATATTCTCCAGCAATTGCTGCTTTTAAAAATTTTTGGAAAGTTGGACATTCCATATGATTTTCAGCAGGACATACAGCAGCGTGTTCTAATCCTTGGCTGATAAAATGCAATCGCTTTGCCATTTGCTCTAATTGTTCAGCTTTATCTTTTAGTTTTTGACGGTCAAGATCAGGCTTACCATCTTGCCCAAACATTGTGGCAATTTCATTTAAAGAAAATCCTGCAGCACGACCTAAAGCAATTAATGCCAGTTGATCAATTACTTGTTTGCCATACTGCCGACGTAAGCCTTGCCGCCCTATCGATTTAATTAGTCCTTTCTCTTCATAAAAACGTAGGGTAGCCGTTGTGACTTTTGCCTTCTTAGCGACTTCACCAATATCCATAATACCCTCTTGACTTCAAGTGAACTTTAATTTGCACAATAAATTTATCACGTTTCATACGTATAAAAGCAAGGTGTAAAAATGAATACATCCACTCTGTTCTTTCAAGCTTTATGTCTTGGTATTGGTGCAACCATCGTTATGAATATATGGCTGTTAATACTAAAAATATTTAAGGTCCCGACTTTAAACTTTGCCTTTCTTGGACGTTGGGTGGGCTGGATATTTCAAGGAAAACTCGTCCATCAATCTATTGCTAAAAGTACCCCAATAAAGGGGGAATATTTATTCGGCTGGATTGCTCACTATAGTGTCGGGATTATCTTCGCATTGAGCTTTCTTTTAATTGTAGGTTCGACTTGGCTCGACCACCCTCAGTTTTACTCAGCACTACTGTTTGGTTTGGTCACCGTTCTTATTCCTTTTTTTATTATGCAACCAGCTATGGGTAGTGGTTTTGCCTCATCAAAAACACCTCATCCTTTTTTGAACTGTCTGAAAAGTTTGCTGAACCATAGTGTTTTTGGCTGTGGTTTATATCTCACTGCAAAACTATTTCAAATTTAAATAAAGGGAAACTTCCATGAAAACTGTTGCCATTATTTACCATAGCCGCCAAGGCCACACTCAATTTATTGCTCAGCAAATTCAAATTGGCGTCTTGAGCCATCACAATATTAAAGCAGATTTACTCAATGCCGAGGATCTTATCGAGCGCTCAGGAATTCTTATCCAATATGACGGATTAATTTGGGGATCTCCCACTTATTTAGGTGGTGTATCTTCCAAGTTAAAACAGCTCATGGATACAACTGGTCCATTATGGAAAAAACAAAGTTTTAAAGGAAAATTAGCGGCTGGGTTTACCGTTTCATCTCTTCCTGCTGGTGATAAACAATCCACACTAATTTCAATTTTTACTTTTTGCATGCAACACGGCATGTTATGGGTAGGTAACCCAATTCTACCAGAACAGCATCAAGGTGTTGCCTATACACAAGCAGCTAACCGACTCGGTTCATGGTCAGGTTTAATGGCTCAGGCTGAACATGCTAGTAATGCAGATGGTTTTGATGAAGGAGATATTAAAACTGCTCAACAATTTGGTGAAAATTTTGCATTAACCTTAAATGCTTATCAAGGGACTTAACACCATAGTTGAAAAATACCTGTAAGTTAAAACGTACAAAATTTGGGGTTATTAACGGATATTCAACTTGAGTATTTTTTCATACTATATAAATCATAGAGAGACAGGAAGTCTCATTGAAGAAGAATAAGAACGCAGGAAGCGGTAGTTGACAGGAGTTAGCTACATAAAGCTGAATACGAAGAAACCTCGACAGGATGTCGGGGTTTTTTCATTTCAATAATACAAAAATCTTACTTTCTGGTTGGGCTGAGCAACAGAACTTATATTGATCCAATAAATACGGCTGAATACCATCATTTCATTTGAAATTTGATTATTGGTTTTGTATTTTGCTTACCTCATCTCTAGCTCAAGATCATTTTGCACCATCACAATTACAGCGCCTTAGTCTCAAATTTTTTATTATTGCGTTGATGACAATAATGACGGGATGTACAAGTTTAGGCCCTAATAGCGGTTCATTTTCTTGGCGCTCAAGTAAGCTTTCGTCTGGCTTACAAAAAGCTTATTCCGTTCCGCCAAGTACAGCAAATCGCCTATCTCCAATGATTATTCAGAGCGCTGATAGATATAATGTTCCACCGCTTTTATTGGCAGCCGTGATCAGGCAAGAGTCTAGCTATAATAGTAATGCTCGCTCTCCCACCGGGGCTATTGGGTTAACACAAATTATTCCCAGTTATTGGCAACAAACTTGTGCTGGTAACTTGTATGATGAATCTACCAACATCCAATGTGGTGCTTATATTTTAAATCATTACTATCAGACAGCAGATAGCTGGTTCAAAGCGACAGCATATTATAATGTTGGTCCAACAGGATATGAACGAAGTTTCTGGACACGCCACAAAGCAAAAAAATATGCTCGATCTGTGAAACGTCATCAGAAAACTTTAAAAAGTGCTTTATAAATTAAGATTAAATAAAAAAGCCCATTTATTCATGGGCTTTTTTATATGGTTAATTTTATTCGTCAAATAAACCTTCAAATAAAACAGAAGATAAATAGCGTTCCCCACTGTCTGGAAGAATAACAACAATTGTTTTACCTGCATTTTCAGGACGTTCTGCAATTTTAGCCGCTGCTGCCAATGCAGCACCACTTGAAATACCCACTAAAATACCTTCTTGGGTGGCACAATTTCTCGCCCATTGAATTGCTTCTTCACTACTCACTGGTATGACTTCATCAACCAGATCTAAATCAAGATTCTTTGGAATAAAGTTTGCTCCAATTCCCTGAATTTTATGCGGTGCGGGTGTAATGTTCTCACCATTTTTTGTTTGAGTAATAATTGGAGACTCAGCTGGTTCAACTGCTACTGAGTACAATGGCTTATTCTGAACTTGTTCAAAATAACGAGAGATACCCGTAATCGTACCTCCTGTACCTACACCAGCTACCAAGATATCAACTTGCCCACCTGTTGCTTGCCAGATTTCTGGTCCCGTCGTATCAACATGAATTTGTGGATTAGCTGGGTTTTCAAACTGTTGTGGCAAGAAATAAATTTCTGGCTGTTCAGTTGCTAATCGCACAGCTTCATCAACTGCACCTTTCATTCCCTTCGCTGGTTCTGTTAGGACTAAATTGGCACCGAGTGCTTTTAACACTTTTCTACGTTCAAGGCTCATACTTGCAGGCATAGTTAAAGTAATGGAATAACCTTTTGCCGCCGCTACGAACGCCAATGCAATACCAGTATTACCACTGGTTGGTTCAACAATATGCATGCCTTCTTTTAGCACACCACGTTTTTCCGCATCTGCAATAAGTGCCGCTCCAATACGGCATTTCACAGAAAAAGCTGGGTTACGACTTTCTACTTTGGCTAATACAGTTGCATCAGTTTTAATCAAACGATTAATACGTACTAAAGGAGTATTACCAATAGCTTCTGCATTATTTGAATAAACTGCGATACCTAAATTATTGGGTGTTGGGAATTGTGGATCAGTAGACATGTTATATCCTTATTAGATTTGGAATGATTCTGAATCATTATAGGCTTGTCAGTTAAACAGGAAAGTAGAAAAAGTGAAGTAAAATAAAAAATGGAATTTACATTAAAAATAAAAAGATATAAAAATAGTAAAATCAAATACTTAAAATATATAGTATCCAATCTAAAGTAAACTTTCGCTACAGCATTAAAGCCCAAGTATAATTACTACCAAAGTTCACCTTCTCGCCAATCTGCACAAATAGTGTCCTCTTCTGAACTATTTGATAGCTGGTCTTTCATCTGAATATTTAAAGGATATAGCATAATTTCATACTGATCCGTTAGATAACTACAAGTGTTTTGTTTGATAAATAAATTTCCTTTCCAAACAGTCCATCCTAATTTTTCATAAAATGCTTCATCTTCTGGTTGTAATGCAGCAAGCCCATATTCCAGATGAGTTAATGTCTCTACTAAATATTTTAATAATTGTGTTGCAAGCCCCTTACCTCTCATCGTGTAATCAGTGGTCACATACTCTACATAAGCAGTTTTCACATCGGAACTACCATTTATGGTAAAAACTCTATCCGTCCATAAGGCATGTGAGACAATTTGATTGTTTAATATACCAACGACATGAATAGCTTTTTGCATAAAAGCATATTGACTCCAAGGATCTTCATCAAAAGCAGAAAAACATAACTCAGCAATCTGATGACGTTGATTCTTATCTAGATCTTGGGCTGCGATAATTTTGAACTGCATAGATGAAAACTCAATTTGAACTATTTATAAATTAAGCAAATATTGGAATATTATGAAATTATTCTTTTTAGTTTTAACAATTCTTTATTAATTGATTTCTTGCAATAAAAAAACACCCCAACCTCTTTTGAGATTGGGGTGTTTGGAATAATGAGCTGGCGATGACTTACTCTCACATGGGTAATCCCACACTACCATCAGCGCTAAGAGGTTTC
>NZ_JAHIBY010000013.1:0-119502 GCF_024151445.1 Acinetobacter sp. UC24323
CATGATCGGGCCAAAGTTACGTGCAGATTTACGGTAAACCAGATTGCCCCAGCGATCGCCCTTATAGGCTTTAATCAGGGCAAAGTCAGCCTTGATCGGATACTCAAGCACATAGTCTTTACCATCAATATGACGGGTTTCTTTGCCTTCGGCCAAAAGTGTTCCAAAGCCTGTTGGGGTAAACACCGCCCCTAGTCCCATACCTGCTGCCTGAATACGGCACGCCAGATTGCCTTGCGGTACCAGTTCAAGTTCAACCTTTCCGGCACGGTACAGTTCATCAAATACATAAGAGTCAGACTGACGTGGGAAAGAGCAAATCACCTTTTTAATTGAACCGGCTTTGAGCAGTTTAGCCAGACCATAATCCCCATTACCGGCATTGTTGCTCACAATGGTCAGGTCCTTAACGCCAAGTTCAATCAGACCGTCAATGAGTTCAGCGGGTTGTCCTGCGGTACCAAAACCACCAATCAGAATGGTTGCACCATCTTTAATCTGCGATAGAACCTCGCTTAGTGAGGACTTACTTTTGTCAATCATGTGAGAAACCTTAGAGCATGAGGTAACGTGATGTATTACTACCGCTAAAAATTTATTGAAATTCTTAATGGTAGTAATAAATGGAGTAAATTTTGTGAGTCAAAAGCGAACTTTTAACTCACATACACTTTCAATTAAGCACTAGCGCGACGGCGTTCAACTTCAGTTGAAGGAGCAGCAGCGGCTTCTTTAACCAGTTCAATGTTAAATGTGATGTGTTTGAAAGCGTGATCTAAACCACGGCGTTGAATTTCAGCAGGGTCTGTGACATCTACTGCTGTTGCCACTAAACCGTCACGAGTAGCGAAGGCAAAGTCATCCCATAAATACTCATCACCCTCAATGTTGAATTGAGTAGTCAGCTTGCGGTAACCCGGTGCAGAAACGAAGTAGTGAACGTGAGATGGACGGTTACCATGACGGCCTAACTTGTTAAGAAGAGCCTGTGTTGTACCTTCAGGAGGGCATCCATAACCAACTGGCATAGTGGTTAACGCTACATATTTACCATCTGCATCGGTGAAAATGGTACGGCGTAAGTTAAAGTCAGATTGTGACTTATCAAAGAATGAATAGTTACCTAAACTGTTGGCATGCCATACTTCAACTTTGGCATTTTCAATAATATTGCCATCAGTGTCGGTTACCGTACCTTCAATAATTAAGGTATCGATTTTGCCAGTCTCGGTTCCGTCATCCATACGTGCAAAGCCAACTGATTCAGGTGCGCCAGCAACATAAAGTGGACCTTCGATAGTACGAGGTGTACCGCCTGTAATACCAGCTTTGGCATCTGCTTCATCTGCACGTAAGTCAAGGTAATGTTCAAGACCTAAGCCTGCTGCCAAAAGACCAAGTTCATTTGCTTGACCTGCATCGGTAAAATATTCCAAACCTTTCCAAACTTCAGAAGGTTGGATGTCTAAATCTTCGATGGCTTGAAATAAATCCCCAAGAAGGCGCACTACAATTTGTTGAACACGTGCATCAACTTCGCCTTTTGCAGTGTCGACATTCATTTGTTTTACAAGCGCATCAATTTGTTGACGGTTCATACTAAAACTCCTTAAGTATGCAATACGGTTTTGGGTGGCAGCGCTGCGGGCATTTGGTTTTGCTAGCGAATAAGTGCCGCCACGTTCCTTGTTACCTTCTGAATAATCTGCTTGGTTTTTAAATGGACTTCAGAGATCGCATTTAAAAAATTCTTTCTATTTACGAATCATCATCACGAACAGATGATGGATGACGGTTAAGTGCCATCACTTCAATGTCCATATATGGATAGAGAGGTAAACCTTGTAAAATGTTGTGCAATTCTTCATTGCTATCTACATCAAAAATACTGATGTTCGAGTACTGACCTGTAATTCGCCAGATATGACGCCATTTACCTTGGCGTTGTAAGTCTTGCGAATAAGCTTTTTCAACGGCCTTAATTTCATTTGCTTTGTCGGCTGGCATATCAAGTGGAATATGCACATCCATACGTACATGAAATAACATGGGAAACTCCTTATCCTTTTGCCTTAACGACGTAATTTCTCAATCTTATCTTCATCAATTTCAATGCCTAAGCCCGGAGCTGTCGGCAAATGCAATTCAAAGTTTTCGTAACGTAGCGGCTCTTTTAAAATTTCTTCGGTAAGTAATAACGGACCAAATAATTCAGTGCCGAACGCTAACGTTTCAAAAGTTGCAAATACATGGGCCGATGCAATACTTCCTACAGGGCCTTCAAGCATGGTGCCGCCATATAGGTCGATACCAGCCAAACCAGCAATTTTGCCAACTTCACATGCTTCAATCAGACCACCAGATTGTTCAATTTTTACGGCAAATACATCTGCACCGTGATTTTTTGCAATACGGTACGCGCTGTCAGGTCCAGTTAAAGCCTCATCAGCCATAATGGCTACATCAAAACGTTGGGTGAGGCGAGCAAGTGCTTCGGTATTTTGAATTGCACATGGCTGTTCGATTAAATCGATTCCACCATCTTGGAGCTGTTGAATACCATGAATACACTCAAGTTCTGACCATGCACGGTTTACATCTACACGTACACTAACATCAGCACCTAATGCTTTTTTAATAGCAATCACATGGTCAACATCTTGCTGTAAAGGACGCGCACCAATTTTAAGTTTGAACGTGTTGTGGCGCTTTAGCTCAATCATTTTGCGAGCTTCAGCAATATCTTTTTCCGTGTCACCAGACGCAAGCGTCCAAAGCACAGGTAAACTATTACGCAGACGTCCACCTAAAACTTCGCTTAATGGCACACCTAAACGTTTGGCCTGAATATCAAGTAGGGCAGTCTGAATGGCACACTTAGCAAAGCGGTTACCATTAATATTTTTACGAATCAGTTTTAGTGTTTGTGCAACATTTAAATCTTTAACTGATGTCAGTAATGGTGCAAAGTAGGTGTCAATATTGGCTTTGACACTCTCAGGACTTTCTTCACCATAGTTCAGCCCACCAATGGTGGTGGCTTCACCCCAACCGACAATACCATCCGTGGTCGTAATTTTAACGAGTACCAAAGTCTGGGTACGCATAGTAGTCACAGACAACTGGTGAGGACGGATAGTTGGAATATCCACAAGTATGGTTTCTATGGTTCTATACATGAAGTTTCAACTATTACGAACTTGTTTGTATACCATAGAAGAATGTAATAGCCTAAAATAGATATAGAACGGTATTTTAAGATACTAAAAAGGTATATTAATGGAATTAAGACATCTACGTTATTTTGTTACCGTTGTTGAAGAACAGAGTCTGACGAAAGCTGCAGAAAAGCTTTTTATTGCTCAGCCACCTTTAACACGCCAAATCAAAAAACTAGAAGAAGAATTAGGGATCGATTTATTCGAAAAAGGCTCTCGTCCATTAAAAGTAACGGAAGCAGGGCTGTTTTTTTACCAGCATGCGGTACAAATTTTGACGCATACCGCTCAAGCTGCTTCGATGGCTAAAAAAATGAAGCTGGTCGAGAACGTTGTTAAAGTTGGTTATGTGAGTTCGCTTCTTTATGGGCGATTACCACAGGTCATTTATCTATTTAGACAAAAAAATCCTGATATTCATGTCGAGCTTATTGAATGTGGTACACGAGATCAGGTGGAAGCTTTAAAACTCGGTAAAATTGATTTAGGTTTTGGTCGATTACCAATTAGTGATCCAGCCATTAAGCGACTTTTACTCAGAAAAGAAAAATTAAAACTCGCAATCCATAAAAAACACCCATTAAGTGATTTCCAAGAGTCAGGAATTTATTTATCTCAAATTATCAATGAGACAATTTTTTCTTATCCAACCACACCTAAACCAAATTTTTCGACCACTATTCAAGCTTTATTTACCAAATTAGGTCTTGTTCCGGCCAAGCTGACTGAAGTACGAGAAATTCATATGGCACTTGGCTTAGTGGCATCCGGAGAGGGTATTTGTATTATTCCGGAAAGCGCCTGCGACATTGGAATGAAGAATCTAACTTATTTAAATATCTTAGACTTAGAAGCCTATAGTCCCATCTCTCTATCCATGCGCAACATGGACCAAAGTTCCTATATTCCTAAAATCTTAGATTGTATTGAAGAGATCTATAGTGAAGAAGAAGTATCCAGAAATTTGAATTTATAAATTTTTAATACGCTTTAAATTGAATTATCATGTTATTTTAAAACTTTAAACCTATAGGTAATATGTAAAAGGAATTATTAAATGAGAAAAATTTTAGGTGTAGCTTCTCTCATTATGTCTACAGGTGTTGTACATGCTGAACAATTAAATGAACAAGAACAAATTTCTCCGTACAGTGCGAATGTGACTTTTGCAAGTCAATATATTTCACGTGGTTTTCAACAAACTTGGGGTAAGCCTGCACTACAAATTGGTTTCGACTATGCAAATCCGAATGGGCTATTTGTGGGTACTTGGGCATCCAATGTAAGTTCTAACTATCTCCGTGATGCTTCAGTTGAATGGGACTTTTATGCAGGTTATTTAAAAACCATCGATAAATTCTCAATTGGAATGTCTGTTTTTTATTATTATTACCCAGGTGCAAAAAGTACGGCTGAAACGGGGAGTACAAGCTATAACTATGGCGAAATTGTGCCTCAAATTGGCTATGGTCCTTTAAGTCTCAAATATTTTATTACTTATACCCCAGATTACGCAGGTTATAACTCAAATACGATGGGTGGACCGGAAGGTAAACGTTCACGAGGAACAACCTATTTAGACCTCAACTTTACACAGCCGATCAATGAAAGTTGGACTTTTGGTGCCCACTATGGCTATGAAAGAATTAAAAACTTCTCAGAAGCTAATTTTCAGGATATGAAAGTCGAACTTATTAAAGATTTAGGTGATGGCTGGACTACAGGGTTAGCTTATACCAAAGCGTGGGACAAAGACGGATACTATAGAAATTATAGTAATGGTGAATCAGATGCACCAATTTCAAATCCAATTCACTCAACCTTTACAGTAGCTGTAAAAAAGGTGTTCTAATTTATACATAAAAAGCCTGATCACTTTAATTTGGAGTCAGCAGGCTTTTTCTAATACATAGAGAAAATTATTTTTTAATTAAATCATAAGCCATTTTAGTATCGTCTAGCTGAACCAGTGAAGCATGGCGAGCAGAGAGCGGATCTTTATTTTCAATTGCAGTTAAAATTGCTTTATGTCTTGGTAATGAATGACCTTGTAAATTTGGGCGTAGACTGGTGACTTGAATCGATTGCTGCAAAGGTAAAACCAGCATTTTTGACATATAAGCCAGCAAGTCATTATGCGTTGCTTTGGCAATTGCTAAGTGAAACTGGATATCTGGCTCTATAAACTCTTCAACTGTTGTCGCCTTTTCCATTCCTTTATAGGCTTGCTTAATACGCTCAATATCTTCTTCATTTGCTGTACTTGCCGCAATATAGGCTAACTCTGGTTCTAAAACTCGTCGTACGGTAGAAAGTGTTTTAAAAAACTCATGTTCAGGCGTGGTTTGAATCAACCAGAACAGTACATCTGGGTCGAGTAAATGCCATTCTTCTTTAGGTCGAACTACTGTTCCGATTTTGGGCCTTGAATATGTTAAGCCTTTCGCATTTAAAACACGTATAGCTTCGCGAAAGACAGGGCGGCTGACTTTATATTCCTCACACAAATCAACTTCACTTGGGAGCTTTTCATTTTCTGAAATTTCTCCAGAAACAATTTTTAATCCCAATTGTTGAACGATTAATGCATGTTGGCTTTTGCTTGGAATAGGATTTTTATAGTCAGCTTTACTCATATTTCACTATTACGACATGTTGAATATCCTATGGTATAGATGACCTTGTGTTTTAACAAGATCATCTTTTTCAAGAATAAATATTAATGGGAATGACGTGGAACTTCTGAGCCACGGCAACCGACCAAGAAATCAAAATCACAACCCTCATCGGCTTGTAAAACATGTTCTACATAGAGCTTACGGTAACCACCAATAAAACTTGGTGGAGCTGGTGGTGCTAAATTTTCAAGACGTTGCTTAAGTTCTTCATCACTCACTTCTAGGTGAAGTTTTCCAGCATAGGCATCAAGTTCGATAAAGTCACCATTTTGAACTACGGCCAAAGGCCCACCTGCCATAGCTTCAGGGGCAACATGTAAAACGACCGTGCCATACGCAGTTCCACTCATACGTGCGTCGGAAATACGAACCATGTCGGTAATGCCTTTGGCTAAAATTTTTGGTGGTAGGCCCATATTTCCAACCTCGGCCATGCCCGGATAGCCTTTAGGGCCGGCATTTTTCATCACAAGAATACAAGTTTCATCGACATCTAGATCTGGGTCATTAATGCGGGCTTTATAATCATCGAAGTTTTCAAATACGACTGCACGACCACGGTGTTTCATAAGTTCGGGTGTTGCAGCAGATGGTTTAAGCACCGCACCTTTAGGCGCTAAATTCCCGCGCAAAATACACATACCGCCATCTTGTCGAATTGGATTATCTATTTTTCGAATCACTTCATCGTTATAAATAGGTGATTGTTGGCAGTTTTCCCAAATGGTTTGACCGTTTACGGTTAAAGCTTGAGGATGTGGTAAGAAATTGGCTTCACCCATGCGACGAATCACGGCTGGCAAGCCGCCGCTATAATAGAACTCTTCCATTAAAAAACGACCCGAAGGCTGTAAGTCGACAATGGTTGGCATGCCGCGGCCAACACGGTTCCAGTCATCCAGTTGTAAATCAACCCCAATGCGTCCAGCAATTGCTTTTAGGTGAATCACGGCGTTGGTTGAACCACCAATAGCTGCATTGACTTTAATGGCATTTTCGAAAGCTTCTTTGGTTAAGATTTTAGAAAGGCATAAATCTTCATGAACCATGTCAACAATACGCATGCCAGAAAGATGAGCCAACACATAACGGCGAGAATCTACCGCTGGAATGGCCGCATTGTGGGGTAAAGAAGTGCCTAGGGCTTCAGCCATACAAGCCATTGTAGAAGCCGTGCCCATGGTATTACATGTACCAGCTGAGCGTGACATACCAGATTCGGCAGATAAAAATTCATTTAAATCAATTTTGCCTGCTTTTAACTCTTCATGCATTTGCCAAACGATGGTACCTGCACCAATGTCTTTACCTTTGTGCTTACCATTCAGCATTGGTCCGCCAGTCACTACAATGGCAGGAATATCACAACTTGCAGCACCCATTAATAATGCAGGGGTGGTTTTGTCACAACCTGTCAGTAACACCACACCGTCAATAGGGTTACCACGAATCGCTTCTTCGACATCCATACTGGCTAAGTTACGGGTAAACATGGCGGTAGGACGTAAATTCGACTCACCATTTGAAAATACAGGAAACTCAACAGGGTAGCCGCCCGCTTCTAAAATCCCTTTTTTTACGTGTTCGGCAATTTTTCGAAAATGCGCATTACATGGGGTGAGTTCAGACCACGTATTACAAATCCCAATGATAGGCTTGCCTTGAAACTCATGATCTGGAATTCCTTGGTTCTTCATCCAGCTGCGATACATAAAGCCATTTTTATCCGTTGTACCAAACCAGGCAGCCGAACGAAGAACTTGTTTGTTATTCATACAAATTTCCCTATATAGTATTACTATTAGAATTAATTAATTTAAAAATACACCATAAATTTTATTTTTAAAAGGTTTGAAATTTAAATAGTATTACTATATTTTAAATTGAAAGGATAATTTACGAGCAAGATGCTCTATAAGTAAATAATAGGAAATGGAGTCGAACATGGATTTCGAAAAGGATGTAATACGGACGGTCACGTTTAAGCTGATACCTGCATTAGTCATACTATATCTGGTGGCATATATTGATCGGGCCGCTGTCGGGTTCGCTCATTTGCATATGGGTGCCGATGTAGGAATTGGTGATGCTGCCTATGGTCTAGGAGCTGGCTTATTTTTTATTGGATATTTTCTTTTTGAAGTTCCAAGTAATTTGCTTTTAGACAAATTTGGTGCTCGTAAATGGTTTACCCGCATTTTATTAACATGGGGCCTCATCACCATGGCCATGGCGCTTATTCAAGGCCCTAAAAGTTTTTATCTCTTAAGGTTTTTACTCGGTGTAGCAGAGGCGGGTTTTTTCCCTGGTGTTTTATACCTAATTACACAGTGGTATCCGGTGCGGCATCGCGGAAAAATCATGGGAATGTTTGTACTTTCACAACCGATTGCCATGATGATTGCAGGGCCTTTAGCTGGTCTATTACTTGGATTGGATGGCATTGCAAATTTGCACGGTTGGCAATGGTTGTTTGTTGCAGTTGGCTTGCCCGCGGTTTTATTGGCTTTACCTACCTTTTTGTGGCTGCCCGATAACATTGATAAAGTAAAATGGTTAAGCATTGAACAAAAACAATGGCTTAAAAATGAACTCGTTAAAGATGAAGCCGAATATGACCAAACCCGACATGCCAATCCACTACATGCTTTAAAAGACAAACGCGTACTTTTATTAGCACTTTACTACTTACCGGTAACGTTAAGTATTTATGGTTTAAATCTCTGGCTTCCTACCATTATTAAGCAATTTGGCGGAGGTAGTGATATTCAAATTGGGTTCTTATCTAGCATTCCCTATATTTTTGGAATTATTGGACTTCTCATTATTCCGCGTAGTACTGACCGCCTAAACGATCGTTATGGACACTTAAGTTTTCTGTATGCACTAGGTGCTTGTGCAATGTTTTTAAGTGGTTGGCTAAATTCTCCAGTTATGCAGTTGGCAGCTTTGGCTGTAGTTGCGTTCTGTCTATTTTCATCGACTGCCGTGTTTTGGACACTACCGGGTCGTTTCTTAACGGGTGCAAGTGCAGCAGCTGGTATTGCCTTAATTAACTCTGTTGGAAATTTAGGTGGCTATGTCGGTCCATTTGGGATCGGACTGTTAAAAGAATACACGGGAAATATGGCTGCTGGTTTGTATTTCTTATCTATCGTCATGCTTTTTGGCTTGATTCTGACTTACATCGTCTATGCCAAGCTCGAACGTCAAAAAACACAAACAGTGAATATTCAAAAGCCTTTGTAAGGAATAAAACATGCAAATTATTCAATTTGAAAATCGTGCAAATCAACGTGCCGTCGCGAAAGTAGAAGGCAACATGGCATATCCGGTTAAAGATATTCAATCGGTTCGTGATTTAGCACTTTTAGCAATCCGCAATAAAGTTTCACTGGAACAACAAGTTGAGGCGTTAGGGTTTGAGTCCGAAACTTATGATTATTCATCTTTATTAGCAGATTTAAAGGTACTGCCGCCTTTAGACCATCCAGATCCAACGCATTGTTTAATTTCCGGTACAGGTTTAACCCATTTAGGTTCTGCATCTGCACGCGACAAAATGCATCAACAAAATTTAAGTGATGACAACTCGGTGACCGACACTATGCGAATATTTCAATGGGGGTTACAAAAGGGGCGTCCAGCAGAAGGTCAGATCGGTGCGCAACCGGAATGGTTTTATAAAGGCGATGGTTCAATTGTGGTAAGACCGGGAGCAGAGCTGCCTTTACCCCCATTTGCTGAAGACGGCGGCGAAGAACCTGAAATCGCAGGCCTCTATGTTATTGGCGAAGATTTAAAGCCTTACCGAATCGGGTTTGCGCTGGGCAATGAATATTCTGATCACGTGATGGAGCGCCGTAACTATTTATATCTGGCCCATTCAAAATTGCGTTTTTGCAGTTTTGGTCCAGCTTTACGGACGGGCGAGTTACCAAAACATTTAGTCGGAACCAGCCGCTTGCGCCGTGATGGACAAATTATTTGGGAAAAAGAGTTTTTGTCGGGTGAGGACAATATGTGCCATAGCTTGGCAAATCTGGAATATCACCACTTTAAGTATCAACAATTTTTAAAAGCAGGGGATGTTCATATTCACTACTTCGGTACAGCCACTTTGTCTTTTGCCGACGGTATTCAAGCGCAAGTCAACGATGAGTTTGAAATAGAAATGAAAGAGTTCGGCCATCCACTCAAAAACAAACTTGCTCATATGCAACCCGAATTACCGGTCGGTTCAGTTATTACTCTCTAAGGAATATAAAAATGGTCATTGGACACAACTTTATTGGCGGTTCACGCAGCGCACAAGGTACAACCTTATTAAAAAGCATTCATGCTACGACTGGTGAAGCTCTGCCTTATGAGTTTCACCATGCAACCGAGCAAGAGATTAATCAGGCCTGTGAAGCAGCCAGTCAAGCCTTTAAGACTTACCGCCATACGTCACCTGAACAGCGTGCAGTTTTTTTAGAAAATATTGCCGATGAACTCGATGCTTTGGGTACAGATTTTCTTGAAATTGTCTCACAGGAAACCGCTTTGCCACTTGCACGCCTACAAGGTGAACGTGCCCGGACCAGTGGGCAAATGCGTTTGTTTGCCAAAGTATTGCGCCGTGGTGATTTTTTAGGTGCCCGTATTGATACCGCTTTACCTGAGCGTCAGCCTTTACCTCGCCCAGACCTGCGTCAGATTAAAATCGGTGTTGGCCCTGTTGCAGTCTTTGGGGCAAGTAACTTTCCTTTAGCATTCTCAACTGCGGGTGGTGACACTGCTTCAGCACTGGCAGCAGGATGCTCTGTAGTGGTGAAAGCCCATAGTGGACATATGGCGACAGCAGACTTTGTAGCTCAGGCAATTGAGCGTGCCGTAGAAAAATCAAATATGCCTAAAGGTGTATTTAACATGATCTACGGTAATGGTGTGGGCGAGCCTTTAGTGAAGCATCCTTTAATTCAGGCTGTGGGTTTTACAGGTTCACTACGTGGTGGTCGTGCTTTATGTGACATGGCAGCAGCCCGACCACAACCGATTCCTGTGTTTGCTGAAATGAGCAGTATTAACCCGATGCTGATGTTGCCAGAAGCCTTAAAAAACCGTGGAGAAAAAATTGCACAGGACTTGGCTGATTCAGTGGTTTTAGGCTGTGGTCAGTTCTGTACTAATCCGGGTTTGATTTTGGGAATTAAATCAGCTGAATTTAACCAGCTCATTAGCAACCTGACTGAAATTATAGGGGCTAAGCCTGCGCAGACTATGCTGAATGCCGGCACCTTAAAAAGTTACACCGCTGGTCTTGAGCACTTGACCCAGCATCAAGGCATTAAGCATTTGGCTGGCAATACTCAACAAGGTAATCAGGCACAGCCACAACTGTTTAAAGCTGATGTTGAGCTTTTACTGGCGGGTGACCAGCTTTTACAAGAAGAAATCTTTGGGCCAACCACAGTCGTCATTGAAGTTGAAGATAAAGCCCAACTCATTCAGGCACTACAAAGTATGAATGGGCAATTGACTGCGACTTTAATTGCCGATGAAGCTGACTTAACCGAGTTTGCAGATGTAGTTCCAGTTTTAGAGGAAAAAGCCGGTCGATTACTTATAAATGGCTACCCAACTGGTGTTGAGGTGTGTGATGCGATGGTACACGGTGGGCCATACCCAGCCACTTCAGATGCACGAGGTACTTCAGTTGGAACCTTGGCCATTGACCGTTACTTAAGACCTGTGTGTTACCAGAACTATCCGCAAAGCTTATTGCCAGAAGCCTTAAAAGACAGCAATCCGTTGCAGATTTTAAGATTGGTCAATGGTGAGATGACTAGAAACGCGATCTAAGAATGAAAAGAGACCATGTGATGGTCTCTTTTTACTCTTGTAATGTATAACAATAAATTTATATGGGAGTCGGTAATAGATTCAGGTCTAATTTATATAACTATCTTATTAGTAAAGGTGTTTTATTAAATAATGGTATATCCACCATCAATTGTAATGCATGAGCCATTCATAAAACGGGCTTCATCGGAAGCTAGAAAAATAGCTAACTCAGCAACTTCAGACGCCTCTCCAAAACGGTCCAGTGGAATTTTATCAGTTGGACGGGTTTCTAGCATTTTGGCCGTCATTGGCGTACGAATTGTACCTGGGCAAATAGCATTAATTTTGATGCCATGTTTGGCATACACTGCTGCTAGATGTTTTGTATAACCAATTACAGCATGTTTTGAGGCTGTATAAGAAGCGCCTCCCATTTGAGC
Organism: Acinetobacter sp. UC24323; assembly: GCF_024151445.1. NCBI lineage: Bacteria > Pseudomonadati > Pseudomonadota > Gammaproteobacteria > Moraxellales > Moraxellaceae > Acinetobacter > Acinetobacter sp. UC24323. The sequence continues at coordinate 12,163 of NZ_JAHIBY010000013.1, forward strand.
AACTAGACCCGCAATAGATGCAATATTGATGATTGCACCAGAACCTTGCTCAATCATTTTAGGCAAAACTAAATTACTTAAATTGAATACAGCTTTTACATTTATGGCAAACATAGTGTCCCAAAGTTCTTCGGTCGTATCTAAGCTATTGGTATATTTGTCGAAAATACCTGCATTATTCAGTAGTACATCAATTCGTCCAAACTTCTCTAATGTAAATTCAACTAACTGCTTGAGCTGATCAAATTGAGTGACATCAACTCGAAAAGCAAAGGCTTCTCCACCTGCGTTGATGATATTCTCGGCAACTTGGTTAGCCTGTTCTAAATTCATATCGGCAATAATTAATTTTGCTCCTTGTTGTGCAAAAGCAATTGCTTCCGATTCACCCATACCAGAGGCTGCACCTGTGATAATACAGACTTTATTTTGTAGTCTAGACATAATACATTTCCTAAATCCTAAATTTTGATCTAAGCTCTCTTTGTGAAATAGATGCTTAAATATTGAAGTTCTCCTGTAAGACTTAAAATACGTATTTAGCCAAACGAGCTCTAGATACAATCTGGGAATGAAGACGATATTCAGACATACTGAGCGAATATCGGACAGGGAATTTAGAAAAGGGAAAATGATGAGGGATCAGATTATTCAACATCCGCTCTCAGAAGAGACGATTAAATACGATGACTATATTGCAGGTTTAGCAAAGGGCCTCAATATTCTTGAAGCATTTGGCACAGATCGACAGCGTTTAAATGTTACTCAAGTCGCAGAGCGAACTAATATTACTCGTACAGCAGCACGTAGATATCTAAAGACACTCAAGTTTTTAGGCTATCTTGAAACTGATGAATATTATTACTGGTTAACACATAAGGTACTTAAGTTTTCAGGGGCTTTTTTAAGTACAGCACATTTGCCAAAAATATCACAGTCTGTCTTAAATCATTTATCTGAAAAAACGACATTAGTTTTTTCAGTAGTGGTTCAAGATAATTATGAGGTTGTTCCGATTGCTAGAAGTGTCCCGCAAAATGATCATTTCCGGGTAAGTCCTTTTGGTATTCATCTAGGTAACCGAATTCCTGCTCATGCTTCATCTACTGGTAAAGTTTTATTAGCGCATAAATCCTTAGAAGAGCAGAAAAACTGGATTAAGTTATATGGACTTAAACGATTTACTGCATATACATACACAGAAGAAGCCAGTTTTCTAGCTGCATTACAGACCATTAAGGACAATGGTTATTGTATTTCCGCTGAAGAATATGAACTGGGCGTAACAGCAATTGCGATACCGATTATTAATCAGACTGGTGATATTATTGCGGGATTAAATGCTGTTGCTCCGATTTCTAAAGTAAATGATACCTATCTGATTAATACGGTTTTGCCATTACTAAGAGAGGCAGCCAAAGAAATTCGAGACATGATTTAGTTTATTGTTCTTTGGTTTCAATCAAACGTCCTTATTGGGCGTTTTTTTATATTTAAAATAATTTTATCAATATCTTAAGACTATTTAATTTGTCTTATATAAACGTTGGAAGAGATGATTTTATAAACAGTGAACGATATAAGATGTGTTTGCGCGATCATCGTTCAATTTAAAAGAAAGTGGTCTAGTCGGAACTGTGATAGCCCCGTAGTTTAATAAAAAGAAAAGCGTTCGATACAACACTATCAGGATGGTGTAGCCAGCTATTTCAGGCAAGTGAACGCATGGATCTGTCGCAAGGAGTGACAACAATGAATACCAAATTACCTCAACAGCTTGAATGCGATTTGGTTGTGGTGGGTGCAGGTGCAGGCGGTTTGTCGACTGCGATTACTGCTAAGAAAAAAGGCTTAAATGTTATTGTCCTTGAAAAAGACGATGTGTTCGGAGGTACAACAGCTTTTTCTGGTGGAGTACTATGGGTTCCAGGAAATCATCATGCAAAACAAAATGGTATACAAGATAGCCGTGAAGCAGCATTGACCTATTTAAAGCATGAAACCAAAGAATTTTTTAATGCTGAGGCTGTAAACGCATTTCTGGATTATGCACCTGAAATGCTAAATTTTTTCGAACAATACACCTCAGTTAAATTTATCCCGACACTTTATCCAGACTATCATCCAGATGCTCCTGGTGGGGTTGATATTGGTCGCTCTGTACTAGCTGCACCTTATGATATTCGTGGTTTGGGCGAGAATATGAAGCGCCTACGCCCACCTCTTAAAACCATTACTTTTATGGGCATGATGTTTAATTCATCTAATGCGGATTTAAAGCACTTTTTTAATGCCACTAAATCGTTTACTTCATTTATCTATGTGGCAAAGCGATTAGCTATTCATTTAAAAGAACTGGCTGTTTATGGTCGTGGTACCAATGTCACAAGCGGTAATGCTTTGGCTGCACGTTTGGCTAAATCTGCATTTGATTTAGATATTCCAATCTATACAGAAGCTGAAGTTAAGCAGTTAAATTTTGAAAATGGCAAAGTTATTGGCGTACAAGTTCAACAACAAGATCAGCACTGCCAGATTAAATCTAAAAATGGAGTTGTGCTAGCATGTGGCGGATTTTCACATGATATTGAAAGACTCAAACAAGTTTACGCGCACCTGAAACGTGGTGGTGAACACATCTCACCTGTGCCAAAGACTAATACAGGAGATGGTTGTCGCCTTGCAGAATCGGTTGGTGGTGTAGTGGATATTCAATATGCGGATTCTGCTGCATGGATGCCAGTGTCAAAAGTCCCTTATACAGATGGCTACGGCGTGTTCCCACATTTATTAGACCGTTATAAGCCGGGAATTATTGGTGTACTTAAAAACGGGAAACGTTTTACCAATGAATCAAACTCTTATCATGATGTAGGTGCAGATTTATTTAGGGCTTGTGAGGAGTTTGATGAAACAGCCATGTGGTTGATCTGCGATCATAAAACGATTAGCAAATACGGTTTAGGTTATGCCAAACCAGCCCCAATGCCACTTTCACCTTTAATTAAAAAAGGCTATCTCTTTAAAGGTAATAGTTTAAAAGAATTGGCACAGCAAGTGGGAATTAATGCTGAGCAATTGGTTAAAACAGTACAGCGTTATAACGAAGGGGCTGTTAAAGGCCAAGATCTAGAATTCCACCGTGGTTCTACTTCGTTTAACCGATATTTGGCCGATCCAGATCACAAACCAAACCCATGTGTAGCACCAATTGAGCAAGGTCCATTTTATGCTGTGAAGGTGTTTATGGGCGACTTAGGAACATTTGATGGAATCAGAACAGCTGTTACTGGTGAAGTTTTAAATCAGTTTCATCAACCCATTCAAGGTTTATACGCAGTTGGTAATGACCGTGCGAGTATTATGGGTGGAAACTATCCAGGTGCAGGAATTACTTTAGGGCCAATCATGACTTTTGGTTATATCACAGGATCACATATTGCTGATTTAGCTAAAGGAGGGAATGGTTTTATATCATCTAAAAATTCTAAATCTGCCAACTCTCAATCTGTTAAGGAGACTTTTCATGTTTCATAAACCGATTGTTGATCACCGTATTTACAATATTACACCAAGATGTATGCCTAGATTTCTTGAGGTATTCGATCAGTTGGCGATGCCTATTTTGAAAAAGCACTTGGGTGAGCCACTTGGTTTTTATATTAGTAATATCGGTACGTTAAATCAGGTTGTACATTTGTGGGGTTATGACAGTCTGGATGACTATGAAAAGCGTAGTTTTGCCCGAGATACAGATCCTGACTTCCAAATTTATTTGAAAGCATCTGAAGGTTTAGTGACGTCACAGGTGAATCAAATTTTAAGGCCAGTGAACTTAGCTTCATTAATTAAGCCTTAAACAGCAGTTTATTTAAAAATTCCCTTAAGGAACGGTGTTTTGAGAAAAACACCGAGGGAAACTTCGTGCTTTTATAAGGAGAAACTCATGAGCACAAGTCAAATACAAAGGAAAGATGTAAAAAGCATATTAAATGAAAATAAGATGGGTGGACTACAAAAGCTCATTCTATTTTTTTGCTTTGCTATTATTGCTCTAGATGGTCTGGATGTAGTCGTCATGGGATTGATTGCTCCTCAGATTATTCAGGAGTGGGGCATTAGTGCACAAGAGTTAGCACCAGTTTTAAGTGCAGCATTGGTTGGATTAGCAATAGGTGCATTAGTTTCTGGGCCTTTATCAGATAAATTTGGCCGAAAACCAGTGCTAATTTTAAGTGTACTTGGCTTTGGTATTTTTACTTTGCTGACAGCATTTTCAACTGATATCACACATCTCTTAATTTATCGCTTTCTTACTGGATTAGGTGCCGGTGCTGCTGCTCCCAATGCAGCGACTTTAGTTTCAGAATATGCAGCAGATCATCGCCGTTCATTTTCAGTTACTGTTGCCTACTGTGGATTTTCTTTAGGCGCTGCCGCAGGTGGTTTTTTAGCAGCATGGCTGATTCCGGAGTTTGGCTGGCGTGGTATGTTGATATTAGGAGGTGTACTACCTTTGATTTTGGTACCATTTTTATATTGGAAAATGCCTGAATCAATTACTTATTTAGTCAAACAATCGTACTCACAAGATAAAATCAAAGCGATTTTAAAACGCTTATTTCCACAATCTTCTTTTTTAAATCAAGAAATTTATCTGAATGAAGTAAAAACTGAGAAATCTGGTCTAGGTCTAATTTTATCTAGTAAATATCGCTATGGCACGATTATGCTCTGGATCAGTTATTTCATGGCATTATTTTTAATCTACCTATGCAGTAGCTGGTTACCAACCTTAATTAAGTCGAATCAATTTACGATTTCTCAAGCTGCCATTGTGACTTCGTTCTTTCAAATTGGTGGTCCTGTTGGAAGTATCACTCTTGGTTGGTGTATGGATCATTATCGTCCGCGTTTGGTTCTTTTTATTGCCATGTTAATTGGTGCACTTGCAACCTTTGGGTTAGGGCATTTTGGTCATGATATGGTGCTTATGTGTGTTTTTGCATGGATTCTTGGTTTTACCTTTAATGGTGGGGCCGTTGGTTTGAGTGCTTTAGCGACTGGATATTATCCGACTTCTGCTCGTGCAACCGGAGCAAGCTGGATGAATGGTATTGGGCGCTTTGGTGCAATATTAAGTGCATTTGCTGGAGCTGCGATGATCAGTTCAGGTATGCCATTTTCTATGATGTTCTCATTGTTAATGATTCCTGCTGTACTTTCTGGTTTTGCTGTTTTAATTCAGGGTATTAAAACGAAACAGTCTGTTGTGCAAACCAAAACACAGTTGAGTTAAATCAGTAATAAAGCAAGTTGATTAACAACTTTAAAATCTATCTTTGCTTCTTAAATATTTTCTATGGCTTTGAATTAGCTTGATTAGCATGCTGGTCAGGTAAGGATAAATGCACCTAAAAAATGTATAGCAGTTGATTCAACTGAAATAATTCAAGGCTTTATGTTCATAATAAACAATGTGCTAAGGAACAGCATTAATGAAATTTTCTATGACTTCGCTTGCGATGATTTCAACTTTTACATTAGTAAGTAGTGCGGTATTCGCCTTCGATCCTTTAGCTCAGGATCAAAAATGGATATTGGGCGATTGGAATGGAAAACGGACTCAACTCGAACAGCAAGGTTATCAATTTACCACCGCTTTTCAAAATGAAAGTGCTGTTAATTTGAGTGGGGGATATGACGATTCATCACGATTATTTAATGCAAACCAATGGACATTTGGTACACGTCTAGATTTAGAAAAAATCGCAGGTTGGAAAGATACTCAAGCACAGTTGAGCATAACGAAACGAGATGGACAACCGCTTTCTACTGATCGGATTAGTGATCCTAGAGCGCCGCAATTTAGTAGTGCTCAAGAGATTTATGGTCGTGGACAATGGTGGCGCTTAACCAGTGCATGGATTAAAAAAGGATTTTTGAATAATGATCTACAAATTAAGGTAGGTCGTATGGGGCTTTCAGATGATTTTAATGCATCGCATTGTGAGTTTCAAAACTTAATGTTATGCGGAGGTCAGTTAGGTAAAACAGTAGGAGATATTTGGTTCAATAGCTCTGTAAGCCAATGGGGAATTAACGCCAAATATCAATTTTTACCATCACTCTGGTTTGGAACAGGGATTTATGAGGTCAATCCTGAAAACGCTTTAGAGCAACATGGTTTTAATTTGGATATGGATCAACGCAAAGGTATTTTAATTCCTGCGGAACTATCGTGGAAACCCAATCTAGCATTTTTCGATGGCTTAAGTGGTGAATATAAAGTCGGTGCATTTTTGTCAACGGCAGATGCACGTAATGTTAGTACAGATGAAAAAGGTAATATTGAGCCAAATGCAGCAGATCGGAAATGGCAAAACAATAAGCATAGTGTTTGGCTTAATGCGCAACAACAGGTTTTTGCGCCTGCGGACGACCCTAAGCGTGGTTTATTTATTTCAGCAAACTTTACTTTTAATGATAAATCTACAACTGTTGTTGAAAGCACACAGCAACTAGCGCTTTGGTATAAGGGCATATTCGAGCATCGACCAAATGATACTATTGGTTTAGGTCTGGCACGTTTTGATGTGAATGATCGTGTCCGAGAACGCCAAAATGCATCTAATCAATTGCTGGGATTAACCGAAGCTGACTATGCGGATCCGAAATATACACCGATTCAGCATGACGAATTGAATATTGAATTGAACTATAACTTTCAATGGTCACCTAGTATTGCTTTACGACCAAATATTCAATATGTGCATCAACCTGGCGGTGTAAAACAGGTGGATGATGCTTGGGTCGCAGGTATGACCATGAAGCTTAATTTTTAAATATGTATGAGTAAAAAGGCAAACAGAGGTTTGTCTTTTTATTTTCCAAACAAGATTTTTAGATTTTCTTGAAAAAGCGTTTCAAGTGATAAAACTTCATTGGGATTCAGGATACCATTGTGAATCATACCCATCCACATAGGACTCACAATAAGCAATGCAAATTGCTGTGGGGAAATCGTGGCTGATAATTCTCCACGTTGAATCGCTAAACTGGTTAATTGCTCAAGCTCATACTGAATAGGTAAAAAAATCTTATTCACGTAAGTTTGACGAATATGCGGAAAATTATTTCCTTCACGTAAAATTAAGAGTGCCATATCCGCACGACCAGTCGTTTCAAGCGTTAAAACACTGGGAATAATCTTTTTGCAAATGAACTCGTAAACGGTTTCATTTTGAGTGATTTCAGAGGCGCGAATAGGGCGAAATGAATCGTTGATGAGAGCATCAATGACTGCTTCAAATAACTGATCTTTAGTTTCAAAATAAGAATAAATTGTACCTTTGCCTAATTCAGCATGTTTAGCAATATCTGAAATTTTTGCTCTTGCAAAACCCACTTCAATAAAATGTTGTAGAGCAGAGTCAATAATTTTCTTTTTAGTTTCTTGCGTCTTTTCTAGGCTTGGGCCGCGTGTTTTAGATTTCGTCATGTTGAACTAGATTTCATTGTTAACAATATTATTTTAACATAAATTGACCTGCGGGTCATATTCGAATTAAAATCGACTTAAAAGTCACTTTTGGTTGAATTATGCAGGCACCAAAGTCCAGTGTTCAATATTGTATTATTAGTTTTGCACTATGCCTTGCTGCTTTAAGCACAGCTTTAGCAAGTCCTCTATATGCAATCTATGAACAACAGTGGGGCGTTTCAACATCTCAAATAGGCTATATCTTTATTTCCTATATGTTAGGCGTAGTTTTTTCACTCCTGTTTTTAAATAAACTCAATGCAATTTATCACTATAAAAATGTGATTTTGGTCAGTTTGGCTTTAACCATTTTAGGTTTAGTGTTGTCTGCATTGGCAAGTTCTGTTTGGTTACTGGGCTTTTCAAGGTTTCTGATAGGAATTGCTTCAGGACTTATTACCACCGCTGCAATGGTAGGACTCAAAGACCAATATCCGTTTCGTAATAAGGCATTAGCTGAAAAGCTTACTTCTATAATTACTGTTTTGGGTTTTGGTTTGGGACCTTTGGTCGGTGGTGTATTAGCTGATCATACTGTGCGACCTTTGGCTGATCCTTATTGGATTATTATCTTTTTTTCACTTCTAATATTTATCAGTGTGTTTTGGGTCAAACCCAGATTTAAAATTGAGAAGAAATATCAGTTAAATGAGTTATTAAAGTTACAAGGTTTAGCATTACCACAGATGGCTTCACGTAAAATTTTCTGGGTCTGTAGTGTGGCTGCACTTTGTAGTTTCGGGGCCTTCAGCTTATATGCAGCTTTGGCCGGGACTTTTATTAAAGAATTACCCATTAAATCATCAGCCACCTTAACCGGTGTATCAATTTCAATCATTTTATTTGTGTCAGTGCTGAGTCAATTATTTTGTAAATCTTTTAAAGAATTGCATGTGTTGTATGCAGGACTATTCGCTTTATTGCTTGGAACCATTAGTTTGGTGATTGCAGAAATCGAACACATAGTTTGGTTTTTATTGATCAGTATTTTACTGACGGGTATGGGACATGGTTTTACCCTAAGTGCTGTCTACCACTTTATTGGCAATATGATGGATCGGGAAAAAAATCCGCTGATCTTTTCTAGTTATTTGTTTATTGCTTATCAAGGTACGATCTGGCCTGTCATCCTTTCCAGTTATTTTATTGAATATTTCGGAGTGATCATCACATTAGGGCTGACTGCAGCATTATTAATGGTGACTATCGTTTGGTTGATGCATCAACTTAAATTTAAGGTGGGGCCTATATTAGCTTGTCATAAATAATGATTGCTCAGTTTTTGGAGCTTGAAAAATGTTTTTAAAAGGAGTCTAGGCAATCGAAATATGATTTTGATTGCCTTAGAAGCTAAAAATTAGATATGGATTAAATTGATGATGGATGCAATTTTTTCAGAAGTTGCCATGAGTGCTGGTGCTAACTCTTCAATACGTTTAGGACTTAAACGTACAGAAGGCCCTGCAATACTGACTGTACCGAAAGGTTGGCCTGTCTGTGGATTGAGAATGATTTTAGCCATAGCAGACATGCCTAGCTCATAGGTGTCACTAATCACACCATAACCTCGCTCTCTAGAAGCCTTAATCATTTGCTCTAGTTCTGTAAGGTCTTTTGGTGAGTTTGGTCCAAAGTTTTTGGCTTTATCGAAACCTTCACGCTCCACAATTCGTGAAAAGTCATTTTGATCAAGGGTAGATAAATACGCTAAACCACAAGCTGAAGCGGGTAAATAGGCCACGTTGCCTGAGTCAGGATCATATTTTAGACCTGATTTGGCTCCTTGAGCCTTACCAATCCAGATAATTTTTTCGTCTTCGATTAAACCGAGGCGAACCAGTTCAGAAGAGGTTTCTGCAAGTTCATCAAGATAGGGTTGAAATGTTTCGGTAATCGAGCGTGAAGACAGAAAACTTAAACCCATTGAGGCAATTTTAAGAGTGAGCTTGTAGTGTTGGGTGATTTCATCTTGATAGATATATCCCATGTCTTTCATCGCAGTCAGAATGCGATGCATTGCAGACTTTGGGATATCAAGATCAACAGAAAGCTGGCTAAGTGCACATCCATCCACTTCTTTTAATAGTGCTTCGAGGATGAGCAAAGAACGATCGGTATTGCTGAGCATAAAAATCCTAATATTATTTTCTGGAACAGTGTTCCAAAAAAATTAAAAACAGATTATAGTTGTTTTAGATTCTATCTCAAATGCCGTACAGATGAATCATTCAGATAAGGAGTTTCCTAATTATTCAGCTTTTGAGAATAAGTAGGGAGCAAAACTGAATAAGCGATGGAAAACGCATATTTGCTGATACACACTAATGGAGTAAGTGTATGACTCAACAGGTAAATTTAAGGGAGTTTATTGATGAAAATCGCATATCTCCAATACAAAAACTAGTTATCTTTTTATGTTTAATGATTGTCGTTGTTGATGGTATTGATATATCAATCATGGGATTTGTGGCTCCCGTCATTAAGCAGCAATGGGGAATTACTACAAATGATCTTGCACCCGTAATGAGTGCAGCATTAATTGGTTTAGCTGTAGGCGCAGTGATTTCAGGACCTTTAGCAGACAAGTTTGGACGTAAAAAACTACTTATTATTAACTTAATTGGTTTTGGTGTATTTACTTTATGTGCAGCAGTTTCTAGCAATGTGACAGAACTGATGATGTTCCGTTTTATTGCTGGTTTATTTATGGGAGGGGTAATGCCGCAAGCTGTTACGTTGGTAACGGATTACTCTCCTATGAGAATGAATGGTCGCATGGTTACCATCATTCTAAGTGGATTCACAATTGGTGCTGCTATTGGAGGTTTTTTGGCTGCTTGGGTGATTCCACATTTTAACTGGCATGCCATGATGATTATTGGTGGAGTCCTACCACTTGTTCTAGCCGTTATCGCAGTATTTAAATTACCTGAATCTATTGGTTATAAAGTCCTGAAGGAACATCCAAAAGCAGAGATTGATGCCATTATCCATAAAATGGCACCAGATTTTGATACAGCTAACACTGTTTTCGTTTTACCTAAAGCAAAAACCAATACGGTTGATAATCCAATAAAAGCAGTTCTGAGTCCTTTTTATTTCTTAGGCAGCTTTTTGCTCTGGTGGAGCTACGCATCTGGTTTGTTTGTAGTGTATTTACTTGGAAGTTGGTTACCAATGATGAGCCATGAATTTGGTTTCAGCATTAGTGAAGCTTCAATTATCACTGCGATTTATCAGCTAGGGGGCCCAGTAGGTTGTATAGCATGCGGTTATTTGATGGACAAGTTGAATCCACACCTTGGATTAGTGATTGCATATCTTTTAGCGATTGGCTTCATGTTCTTTCTAGGTGCAGTGGGTCATAACTTTGTAATGTATAGCATGATGTGTTTCTTCATCGGTATGTGGATGAATGGTGCGAATGCAGGTCTTAACAGTGTTTCCAGTTCATTTTACCCAGTTTTTGCTCGCGCGACCGGCAACAGTTGGATGCATGGGATAGGCCGATTAGGAGCAGTGGGTAGCGCATTTGCCGGAGCATATTTTTTAAGCCTAGGTTGGGCAACGAGCAAAATTTTCCTTGTGCTTTGCTTACCAACCGCGGGTATGGTCGCAGCATTAATCATTATGAAACTGGTTTATTCGCCAACAAAGATACGTCAGCACGAACTTAAAAAAGTTCAAATCTAAAATTTTCTAACTCATCGATTTTTAAGGAGATTGAATAATGGATATTCAATTGAATGGATCAACTCGTCTTTATTTTGTGGTCGGACATCCGATTGTACAGGTCAAATCACCTGAGGGTGTAACGATGGAGCTGCTTAAAAAGGATTTAAATGCGATTGTTATACCTGCTGATGTAGCACCAGAACACTTCCCAAATTTTGTTCAGCAAAATTTGTATTTAAATAATAGTGACGGCTTGATTGTCACGGTGCCTCATAAAATTTCGGCTTTGAATTGCTGCCAAAAATTAACTTCACGTGCACAGTTTATTGGGGCGGTAAATACGATTCGCCGCTGTAAAGAAGGGTGGGAAGGAGACATGCTTGATGGTAAAGGCATGGTACAAGCGATACGAAATAAGTTAATCGAGTTAAAAGATAAACGTGCCATTTTGGCGGGAGCGGGTGGAGCAGGTAAAGCGATTGCTTATGAATTACTTCTTGCTGAGGTAGCGGAGTTAGCAATTTTTGATGTAGATCAAACGCGACAACAACAACTAGTTGAACAACTTCAACAGCTAGGTAAAGGAAAAGTTGTTGTACATAACAATGATCCAACAGGATTTGACATTGTGGTCAATGCGACACCTATGGGAATGAATGGTGATCCTTCAGCAGCTTTTCAATTAGAAAAAATAACTGCACAAATGTCGGTTGCAGATGTGGTGACTAGTCCTGAAAACACGCCATTTATTCAGCATGCGTCGACTTTGGGATGTAACGCAGTCAAAGGAACGGACATGTTTATTGAGGTTCGTGACCTAATGATTGCTTATTTACTTGAGAAAGAGCAGGAGCAACAAGATGTCGCGTGAATATTCACTTTCATTTTTGACAGTTGCAGATGTGAGTCCTGTAGAAGCAGTCAAAATTGCAGCAAAGTGTGGTTATGCAGCAGTGGGCTTACGCCTGCTGCCAGCAGCACCTAATGAAGTAGATTATCCAATTTTAAATGATAGCAAGCTAATTAAGGAAACAAGGGCTGCTTTGGATGACACAGGTGTTCGTATTGCTGATGTTGAAATTGTACGAATTACTTCTGACTTTGAACCAAATAAATATTTGCAGTTTTTAAGTACCGCTGAGCAACTCGGTGCTAGGCATATTTTAGTTGCAGGAAATGATCCTGACCAGTCAAGACAAATACATCACTTCGCACAATTTTGTGAGTTAAGTAAACCGTTTGGCTTGAGTTGTGACCTAGAGTTCATGCCGTGGACCAATGTGAAAAATTTGGCGCAGGCTGAATATATCGTCAATCAATCAGGGCAAGAAAATGCGGCCATTTTAATTGATGCATTACATTTTGACCGATCAGATTCAACACTTGAGCAGATCAAAGCACTTAATCCAAAGCAATTGAACTATGTTCAGCTTTGCGATGGTTTTGCTGAATATGATCCGAGCGACAAAGGCTTAATTAAGATTGCACGTTCTAATCGATTAGTGCCAGGGCAAGGCGAAATTGATCTTGTAGGCTTAATTCGTGCTTTACCTAAAGAAATTATGTTAGCTGCAGAAGTCCCCAATTTAGTACTAGCTGAACGTCCAGCTCTCGAACGCGCTGAAGTTAATTTACAAGCAATGAAGCAGCTCGTTGCGCTCGCTCAGTTGGGCACGGTTACGGGGTAATAAGTATGAACGCAAAAACCCAACAACTATTTCAGATGATTCCGATGCCAATTCGTGAATGCTACGAATGTGATGTTTTAGTCATTGGCTCAGGTGCAGGTGGGCTTTCAAGCGCCGTGACCGCAGCATATGAAGGATTAAAGGTCATTGTCGCAGAGAAAGCATCCGTATTTGGTGGAACTACTGCTGTATCGGGAGGGTGGTTATGGATTCCTAATACACCTCATGCCGTACGTGAAGGAAAAGCCGAACCAATTGAGATACCTAAGCTATATTTAAAAAATATTTTGGGTGAAAAGTATGATGAGACAAAGATTCATACTTATTTAACTCAAGCACCCAAAATGGTGGAATTTTTCGAAGCCAAAACTGAGGTTAAATTTAATATTGGTACCGCAGTACCTGACTTTTTCAATATTGAAGGTGCTAGGGTTGGGTGGCGTTCGATTGTTGCCGCACCTTACGATGGCCGTTTACTTGGTCAGAAACTAAATATCCTACGTCCGCCAATTCCTGAAACTACGCTTTGGGGAATGGGTATCGCTTCTGGCGCAGATATGAAGCATTTCATTAATACTTTTAATGCAATTCCATCCTTTATCTATGCGACCAAACGCGTATTACGCCATTTCCTTGACCTGATTTTTAGAAAACGCTCTACTCAAATTGTGAATGGTAATGCTTTGGTGGCTCGCTTACTCAAATCTGCATTTGATTACAAAGTACAACTATTAGCAAATCATGCCATGACTAAATTAGTTGAAGAAAATGGTCGAGTGATTGGAGCATTATTTAAAACACCAGCTGGCATCGTCAAGATAATAGCAAAACATGGCGTGGTATTAGCGACTGGTGGTTTTCCGCATGATGAAAAACGTAAACAAGCTTTATTCAAACATGTGAGTGAAGGAACTCCTCATCATTCAGCTGCTCCTGAAACAAATATAGGTGATGGCTTAATTGCAGCAGAAGCAATTGGAGCAACTGTTGATCAAACTTTGCCTTGGTCTGGCGCATGGGCACCTGTTTCATTAATTCCGCGTTTAGATGGAACTTTAGGTCGTTTTCCACATTTGGTTGAGCGAGGCAAACCAGGGTTAATTGCTGTTTTAAAAAATGGCTGTCGGTTCACGAATGAAGGTGATTCCTATCCTGCATTTATTAAAGATTTATTCAAACATACATCGCAAGGCAAACAAGCACATTGCTGGTTGATTTGCGATCACAAGTTCATTCGCCGTTACGGCTTAGGCGCTGTTAAACCTTTTCCAATTTCTCTAAAGCCTTGGCTAGACAATGGTTACTTAAAACAAGGACACACTATTCAAGAGCTGGCTGTGGCATGCGGTATAGATCCAGTTCATTTTTTAAAAACAGTAGAGCAGTACAACCAATATGCCTATTTAGGCCAAGACCCCGAGTTTCAACGTGGTACTACTCCTTATCAAAAAGCACAGGGTGATGCCGATCATCATCCGAATCCATGTATTGCCCCGATTGAAAATGGACCATTTTATGCAGTTGAGGTGGTGCCAGGAAGTTTAGGGACATTTGCAGGATTGGTTACAGATGAATATGCCCAAGTTCTAAATAAAGCAGGGCAACCAATTAATGGATTATTTGCGGCTGGAAATGATCTCAATAGCATCATGGGTGGTCAATATCCAAGTGGTGGAATTACCTTGGGTCCAGCCATGACATTTGGTTATCTTGCTGCAAAAAAAATTGCTGAACAAGCTAGAACTGAAACAGTAGCGTTCATGCCACATAAGCAAGACTAAGGAGGATTGAACATGGATAAAGAAGTTGATTTATTGGTTATTGGCGGTGGGGCAGCAGGCATGTCCGCAGCACTTTTTGCCAAGCTTAATGGATTAGATGTCTTACTTTGCGAAAAGGCTCCACAAGTAGGTGGCACTTCAGCAACATCAGGTGGAACCATTTGGGCACCAGGCTCACATTTAAGTGTTCAAGCAGGTGTTCCTGATGATATTGAGCAAGCTCGAATTTTTCTTAAATCTGTCGTTGGTGAACGTGGTGGTGAAGAACTTCGTGAAGCATTTCTAGCTTCATGTGCGGATATGGTCCGTGATTTAGATGAGAAAACTACAGTTAAGCTTAACGCTTGTTTAGCACACCCAGACTATGTCAAAAATCAACCAGGTGAAG
Organism: Acinetobacter sp. UC24323; assembly: GCF_024151445.1. Classification (NCBI taxonomy): domain Bacteria; kingdom Pseudomonadati; phylum Pseudomonadota; class Gammaproteobacteria; order Moraxellales; family Moraxellaceae; genus Acinetobacter; species Acinetobacter sp. UC24323. The sequence goes on from NZ_JAHIBY010000013.1 coordinate 27,238, forward strand.
CATTTGGTGGTCGTGCACTTGCGCCTGCTGAGTTTGATGCAAGTATTTTAGGTGCTGACTTTAAATATGTACGTCCTCCACGAGCGGAATTTATGGGCTTAGGAGGCATGATGGTCAATCGTACTGAATTAAATGCATTGTTAAATCCTTTACAAAGCTTTCAGAACTTTATGACTACCTTAAAAGTTGTGGTGCCTTATTTTCTGTCACGTCTACGCTTTAATCGGGGTACACGGCTTGTTATGGGTAATGCTTTGGTAGGTAGCTTATTTTATAACCTTAAACAAAAACATGTTCCTGTTTGGCTCAATGCACCACTGCAAGAGCTACTGATCGAAAAAGGCAAAGTGGTGGGAGCCAAAATTGAAACCGAACAAGGCGTAAAAGTCGTTCGTGCCAGAAAGGGTGTAGTTTTAGCTACTGGTGGTGTGGGGTGGAATATAAAGTTACGTCAACAATTGTTCCCAAAAGGTTTAATCGCAGACTCACTTTCACCTTACTCAAACACGGGCGATGGGCTTAGTAAAGCTATGGAAAAAGGTGCAAAACTTGACCTATCTGTGGATAGCAGTGTGCTGTATTTCCCATGCTCCATCCATGTTCATGCCAACGGTTATAAAGCTATTTGGCCACACATTATTTTAGACCGGGCCAAACCAGGTGTAATAGCTGTCAATGACGATGGTAACCGTTTTGTCAATGAGTCGGATTCGTACCACGACTTTTGTATGGCTCAGCTTAAAACAAATCAAGGTAAACCAAAAATTCAGTCTTACCTGATTTGCGACCAAACTGCGATTCAAAAATATGGGTTAGGTTTTGTTTTGCCAGGCGCAAAAAAACTCGATTACTACCTCAAAGCAAAATATTTATTCTCTGCAAACTCACTAGAAGAGCTTGCCCAAAAGGTTGGGATTAACGCTCATGGATTGGTGAATACAGTCCAACGTTTTAATCACCTCGTTGAACAAGGTGTAGACACCGATTTTGGTAAAGGAAGTGGTGTGATGAATCGGTTTAATGGAGATCCTGAAGTCAAACCTAATCCATGTCTGGGCAAACTTGAGCAAGGTCCTTTTTACGCTTTACCTGTTATTCCAATGGACTGTGCGAGTAGTGGTGGATTAGCTGGCGACATTTATGGTCGAGTGCTTGATCAGAATAATCAAGTGATTACTGGACTATTTGCCTGCGGTAATGACCTGTCTTCAATTTTTAAAGGAACATATCCAGGCCCAGGAACAACACTAGGGCCAGGGATGGTATTTGCTTGGCGAATTGCTCAATTTGCCGCAGGAAAACTAAATAAACAAGTGACTGAACAACCTACACAAATGACACAACCACGGAGAACCGCATGAAGCTTTATCAACTGATTAACATCACTATCAAAATGGGTACAACTGCAACTGTTGCAGCAGGTATTCAAAGTTTTTACCAAGCTGAGACAGCTAAGGGTAAGCTACTTGGAGTATTTTTCTCTGATATAGGCGAGCTCAACCAAGTTGTTGTATTACGCAGCTATGCTTCACAACAAGAATTAGATGATGAAAATGCGCGTTTAGCAGAACAAGAAAACTTGTTTGGTGCATCTGAAAATATTATTAGATATTCAGTAGAAAATTTTGCTAGTTTTGACTTCTTACCAGAAGTTGAGGTGGGTGAATTTGGTCCTGTATATGAAATCCGTACTTATGAGTTGAAACATGGTGGTGTCCCTCATGTCCTTGAAGCATGGAAAAATGCAGTGCCGACTCGCACTCAATACTCAAAATTAACAATAGCGATGTATGCTCTTGATGGCACACCTCGTATTGTAAGTATTTGGCCATATGCGTCATTGAATGAGCGTTCGAAAGTTCGTGCCAAATCTGTGGCAGATGGCATTTGGCCACCAAAAGGTGGTCCACAGTGGTTAACTCATGAAATGAAGTCAATGATTGCATTACCAACTTCAATATCGCCACTGAAATAAAATTTGGTAATAATGTATTGAAAACTAGCCTACTATTTAGGTAGTAGGCTTTTAGATGTAGAAAATACAATCATGAAATATGTTTATATATCTAGTTTAACTACTCTAATTTTATTGAATAAAGCATTACTAAATTTTAACTGGCAAATTAAGCACGACCTGCGCATCTTGAATAACATCTAAACGAAGAATTCTTGACGCACCTAGTTCATTTAGCAAGGTACTTAAAGGCCCCTCATTTTTCTCGAGTTGAACATTCTTTGGAAAAAGCTTTTGTGCAAAAGAAAGAACGTTTGATTGAACATCTGTTTGATGCCATTTCCCATCGACTATATGTAGCATGGTTGCTTTATTAATATGTGTTTCAGAATCGACACGTTTTAAAGTAGGAACAGCAGTTTTTAAACTTAAATCCAATTTTCCATTAACATCGAAAATTTTGGCTTGAACCTCTTTTGAACTAATACCGATATCAATTTTTGTTAACCATTTTGGTAACTGGTAACCATATACACCACGGACTCTAGCAATTTCTGTATCTACAGGCAAAGCTAAAACATGTGCATGAAAGTGGCGTTGACGCATCGATTTCATTAACTCTGCGATGTGAGGCCCACGAGCCTTGGGTTTACGTACAACAATCGCAATCGACAACTCGTTATACGGGTCATTGTCACAAACCGAATAAGAGAAAAAAGTGACGGCGACTAACCCATAACCAGAAAATGGTTGTAAGGGCGTTAAAGCATCAGGAAGTTTTGCCTTAATCTGTTTAATGGGAGCAAGCATTAATAGCTGAACATTTGCACTACGATAATAAAAGTTCGGTGCCCAAACAGGTCCAACTCTTGATTCAACTAATTTTTTAGGAATATGACGGAAAAAGTCGATATTGCCAGCAGTAGGGTCTTGAGCGACTTCATCTAAATCGGGATTCATTCTAAAACGGTCATAATAACCACCTTTGGGTACTTTGATTTTTTGTTGTCCAAATTCAACCTCAGTAAATTGTTGTTTTATATTCATTGGAGTTCACCTTTACATTAATTGACCGCGTAGCTACCGTTGTCTTTATCAAGACGTGTTAATTTATAGCCAATGTCGGCACTATAAGGTTAAAGTTCACTTTAAAGTCAAGACTTTAATTTCTAGCTGTAAAGTCTTTGACATTTAAAAGAAATAAAATAAAAAACAATTAAAGATTAAAAAGATACAGAGTACAGTAGAGTCTTCATATAAATTTTATTTTAACAATAAGATTGAGGCTATTGACCTTAAAGCTAACTTTAATCTTACGATAAATATTCAAGCCTTTATAACGAATCTAGAAGCAGATTTTCAGCAGGAGTACAAAGATGGGATATGTAACCACAAAAGATGGCGTAGACATTTTCTATAAAGACTGGGGGCCACGCGATGCCCAAGTTTTATTTTTTCATCACGGTTGGCCTTTGAGTTCAGATGATTGGGATACACAATTACTTTTCTTTTTAGGACAAGGCTACCGTGTGGTGGCTCATGACAGACGCGGCCATGGGCGTTCAAGTCAGGTGTGGGATGGTCACGATATGGACCATTATGCAGATGATGTTGCAGAAGTGGTTAAACATCTGAACATTAAAAATGCAATTCATATTGGACACTCAACCGGTGGTGGCGAGGTAGTCCGCTATATTGCACGTCATGGTCAGGAAAACGTTGCAAAAGCTGTACTTGTCAGTGCAGTACCGCCACTCATGGTTCAAACTGAAAATAATCCCGAAGGTTTACCAAAAGAAGTTTTTGATGACCTTCAAAATCAAGTACTCACAAACCGTGCGCAATTTTTCCGTGACCTGCCATCTGGTCCATTCTATGGTTTTAACCGCCCTGATGCGAAACCATCTGAAGGTATCATTTCGAACTGGTGGCGTCAGGGTATGACGGGCAGTGCAAAAGCACATTACGATGGTATTGTGGCATTCTCACAAACTGACTTCACCGAAGATTTAAAGAAAATCACGGTTCCTGTTTTGGTGTTGCATGGTGACGACGACCAGATCGTGCCGTATAAAACTTCTGGCGTAAAATCTGCTGAGTTACTTCAAAATAGCCAACTCAAAATCTACCCAGGTTTTTCTCACGGTATGTTAACCGTAAACCATGAAGTGATTAATGCTGATTTATTGGCCTTTATTCGCGAATAATTTAAAGCTTTAAACTCTAAAAAAAGAGGCATATTAAGTGCCTCTTTTTTATTTATAACCCAATGAAATTAAAAGTAATAAAGAGAGGAATAATAAAAGGTATTGACATTAAAGTTAGCTTTAACCTTAAAGTAAAGCCATACTGAATGAGGTCATTCCAATGAAAGTGTTCGAAAAATTAGTATTCCCAAATGGCTCATATGTTCCTAACCGTATTGCTAAAGCAGCAATGGAAGAAAACATGGCTGATTTAAACCATGCACCATCAGAAGAATTAATGCGTTTATATCAGGCTTGGGCAAATGGTGGCGTAGGTTTAATTATTACCGGAAATGTAATGGTAGACCGCCGAGCGATGACTGGACCGGGCGGCGTAGTGCTTGAAGATGAAAAGCATCTAGATACTTTTAAAAAATGGGCACAAATTGGGCGCTCAAAAGGCGCTCAGATGTGGCTTCAAATTAACCATCCGGGTCGCCAAATGCAAGCCAATCTTGGTCAGCAGACGTGGGCACCATCCGCTATTTCACTTGATCTTGGCAAAATGTCAAATCGCTTTAACACGCCAATCGAAATGACGGAATCTATGATTGCAGAGGTGATTCAGCGTTTTGCAAACACGGCGCGTTTAGGTGAAAAAGCAGGATTTACAGGTGTAGAAATTCATGCAGCGCATGGTTATTTATTAAGCCAGTTTCTTTCTCCACTGAGCAATAAACGCCAAGATCAATGGGGTGGTTCTTTAGAAAACCGCGCTCGCATTTTAATTGAGATTGTTGAAGCTGTTCGTAAAGTGGTTTCGCCTCAGTTTACTGTTGCAGTGAAACTAAATTCAGCCGATTTCCAACGTGGTGGGTTTAGCGCTGAAGATGCCCAACAAGTGGTTAAAATGTTAAATGAGCATGCAGTTGATTTGGTTGAACTTTCAGGCGGTAGCTATGAAGCGCCTGCAATGCAAGGTCAAGCACGTGATGGTCGTACACTTGCCCGTGAAGCTTACTTTTTAGAGTTTGCACAAGAGATTCGTAAAGTTGCCAAAATGCCTGTTATGGTGACAGGTGGGATACGCCGTAAACAAGTGGCAGAAAAAGTAATTGAAAGTGGTGTAGATATGGTCGGTATTGCCACAGCTTTAGCCATTGAACCTAATTTGCCAAATGCTTGGAAACAAGGCCAGAATCTTACTCCTGAGTTAAAACCAATTACTTGGAAGAACAAAACACTTGCTTCACTTGCTAATATGGCTGTGGTCAAATTCCAGTTACGTAATTTAAGCGCAGGTAAAAAAACAAAACCAAATGTTTCACCAGCTTGGGCTTTAATTTTGCAACAATCAGCTATGTCATGCCGTACTCGCCAATACAAAAAAGGCATGCGTGACTATTCATTTGCTTCTTAATAAGTGAGTTGTGTTATGACAAATGTGAACGATTCAAACTGGATAATTTATGGAGCAAATGGCTACACGGGCGAGTTAATCGCTCGTGAAGCTGTACGCCAAGATCTAAAACCAACTTTGGTTGGTCGTAACAAAGCTAAGGTTGAAGCACTTGCTCAAGAGTTGGGGCTTGGTTATAAGGCTTTTGGACTCGATAACGTGGATGCGGTAAGTGAGCAACTCCAAGGCTTTAAACTGGTCATGCACTGTGCAGGGCCATTTTCCGCGACATCGAAACCCATGATGGAAGCTTGTATAAAGGCCGGTGCTCACTATCTAGATATTACGGGCGAGATCTCAGTATTTGAGTTGGCACAGTCACTTAACAGCCAAGCCGAAAAAGCCGATGTTGTGCTTTGTCCAGGTGTTGGTTTTGACGTGATTCCGACAGATTGTGTTGCCGCTGCACTGAAAGAAGCTCTGCCAGATGCGACCCATTTGGCGCTTGGTTTTGATTCAAAAACAGGGCTTTCACCGGGTACGGCAAAAACAAGTACAGAAGGTATGGCCGAAGGCGGCAAAATTCGTAAAAACGGAAAAATTACCACTGTTCCATTAGCACATTATGTCCGTACTATCGATTTCGGTGATGGTAAAAAAAGTGCTATGAGCGTTCCGTGGGGAGATGTATCTACAGCGTTTTATACAACGGGTATTCCAAACATTGAAGTATTTGTTCCTGCACCTCCCAAAATGATTTTTGGTGCGAAAATGATGAACTGCTTCCGCCCTGTATTAAAACTCAATGCCGTGCAAAAGTTTATTAAATCATGTATTGAAAAAACGGTTGTTGGACCAAATGAGGAACTCCGCACGAAAGTACCCACCTATGTTTGGGGAGAAGCAAGAAATTCACGTGGGGAAATAAAAACCGCCCGTATCCAAACGGAAAACGCTTATAGCCTTACCGTAAATGGCTCACTGACTGTGGTGAATTATTTACTCAAAAACACCGTTAAGGGCGGTACATATACACCAGCAAAACTGATGGGTTATAAGCTAGTGACCGAGCTGCCGGGTTCTGGTCCGCTGCTTATTACTTAAAAGAAAAGCCAATTAGAGAGTTAATCTGTAATTGGCTTTTTAATATGAATATTTTATTAATTTATTGAATGGTACTTAAACGCTTAACGACTGCTTCTGCAATTTCTTTACTCGACTGAGGGTTTTGTCCAGTAATAATTCTGTCGTCTGAAACCACATATGAGGTAAACGGAATAAATGCTTGTTTGTAGTTTGCTCCACGTTCAATGAGTCCGTTTTGTAAAGAAAATGGAACTTGAGACTTAATACCAGATAAAGTTTCTTCAATATTTGCAAAACCAGTAACAGTTCTACCCGCAATTAGTGGTTTACCATTTTCATTCTGTAGAGGTAATAAACCACCTACGCCATGACAGACCGCTGAAACAACCCCACCTTGGCGATAGATCTGTTCGCTAATGTTTTGCAAAGCTTTATTGTTTGGGAAATCCCACATGGTACCGTGTCCACCCGTATAGTAAATGGCTTTGTACTGGGTAGGATTAATCGTGTTCGGAGCCAATGTCGTTTTCAACTTCTGCATAAATGCTGGGTCAGCTAAATGCTGACGAGCGGATTTGTCTAAGTAAATAGACTTTAAACTACGCTCATCTAACGGCACTTGACCGCCTAAAGGACTTACAAAATCCATTTCATAGCCAGCAGCTGATGCAACATCATAAAAATGGGTGAGTTCAGTCAACCACAGCCCTGTTTTATCCGAACGAGAAGGGTAAGCCGAGTGATTAGTCATGACGACTAAAATTTTTCCATTTATTTTTGCAGGGCTTTGAGCTTTATCTGAACCTGCGGCATAAACCGCATTTGTAGATAAAAGAATGGCAAAAATAATGCTTAAACAACGTTGAAAGTTCCACACTTTAAACATGACAGGTCCTCATTTATCACCTGTAATCAATCGTATGTTTAAAGCACACTTTAAGGTCAATATACCTTTAAGGAATTAGGGAGTTTTTGATTTATCGTAATAGAGATTCATGAGACGTTCGGCATTTTCTTCACAGGTAATTTCATCGGGTTTGTTATTAATTGCTTCAACCATAGTACGTAAGTTTTGCTTACTGACTTTTAGCTTCTGTTCTAAAAGCTCTATTTCCTGAATTTTAGATTCAAGTGTTTGGATGAGTGCGTCATGGTTCCAAGTAGTTACCTTTGACGGTAAAAATGATTTAATTTCTGCTAAAGAAAACCCGACTTGCTGAGCTTGCTGAATTAAAGAAAGTTGTTTCAAATCGTTATCGGTATATTCACGGTAGCCATTCGATTTTCTTTTCGCTTTAGGCAAGAGTTTGATTTGCTCATAATAACGAATTGTAGGGGTACTTAAACCACTTAGTTTTGATAACTCGCTAATATTCATAGCCACATACTCTATTGACATTAAAGTTAACTTTAGACTTATAGTAATGTAAAAGCAAGGTTCATAACTTTACTAAGCGCACACTTTCAGTAACAGCTTTCTATGTTGTGATAGATAAAAGATAGAATTATAAATATGAAGAATGAGGTGAGAAAATGTCTAAACGCATATTACATGTCGTGACCAATGTTTCACGCTATAAGAATTTCGATGAACCAACAGGGCTGTGGTTAGGCGAACTCACTCATGCTTATGATGAGTTTGAAAAGCAAGGTTATGTGCAAGATATTGTCAGCCCAAATGGTGGAAAAACTCCAATTGAACCAAAATCGCTTGTGCCTTTAGTGGCAGATAAATCTGTTAAAGACCGAGAAAAAGATCAAGCTTTTATTACGCTGCTGGCAAATACTTTTAAGCCTTCCGATATTAATTGGCAAGATTATGATGTGATCTACTATACGGGTGGTCACGGTGTGATGTGGGATTTTTTAGATAACCCTGAACTTCAAGAAATCACCAAAAATATTTATGAAAAAGGCGGTATTGTTTCGAGTGTTTGTCATGGCTACTGTGGTTTGCTCAATGTCAGGCTCTCAAATGGTGAACGACTTATAAAAGGCAAAAAGTTAACAGGCTTTGCATGGAGTGAAGAAGTTTTGGCAGGGGTGGCAAAAAAAGTGCCATACAATGCCGAAGAGTTAGCAAAAGAATATGGTGCTCGTTATGAAAAGGCTTTTATTCCTTTTGCGCCATACGTGGTTCAAGACGGTAAGTTAATTACGGGGCAAAACCCGTTTTCAGCTAAAAAGACGGCTTTAGCGATAATAGAAGAGCTAGAAAAGTCATAATTTAATAATTCAAATATAAACCCTAAAAGCAAAACAGCGATGGGCTTGCTTTTAGGGTTTTAAATAAATGGATTGGTGTAAAAAATTAAGCTTAAGGAACAATCACAAAATCAGGGTTTGCTATTGCAAAAACTGCTTCACGGTCTGCAACTGGTGGATAAATCCATACAGTATTAATTTCCTGTTTAATTTTTTTCGCTTCTTCACGCACAAATTGAACTTGTCGATCCCAACCTTCGGTATAAAGTGCACCCCAAGGACCCAAGTCAACACACGTCACATACTTTGGTTGGCTGTATGGATGAAGTGGTAAATCAACCAATTCTGCCGCAGCGTTATAACCCGCCACACGGCCTAAGCTCATAGCATGCTGACACGACATCACATTAAAATTGCCTAAATCATCGGTTGGAACTTTTACAGTATCGCCAGTCACAAAAATGTTTTTTGCTTCGGGTGCATGTAAATAAGCATCCCCAATCAAACGGCCTAAATTATCTTTTTCACCAGCAATTTGAGAGGTGAGTGGGTTGGCTCGCATACCGGCAGTCCAAATCACGGTCTCTGTTTCAATTTTTTCGCCGTTAGAAAGCGTTACGCCAGTGGCATCTAGCGCATTAACTCTTAGCCCAGCTTTACCTTCAACACCGAGTTCGTTAAGGGCCTCTCGAATAACAGTAGCAGCTTGGTCGCCCATTGCTGCACCAATTTCTGTTGAGGAATCAACCAAAACCACACGGACATCAGTTTCACCTAAAATGCTACGCAAACGTTCAGGCATTTCGGTCACAGTTTCTAAGCCCGTAAGACCACCACCAGCAACAACTACAGTATTACGTGCTGCATTTGCAGGTTTAGTGGCTAAGTTTTTAAGATGATGATCTAGTTTTTCAGCATCTTCTAATGTATTTACGCTAAATGCATATTCTTTTAGACCCGGTATAGGTGGCATAAAAGTCGTACTTCCGGTTGCCAGAACAAAACGGTCATAGCTTAAATTTTGTTTGTTACCATCGGTGGTTGCAACTTCGATAGTCTGTTGGTTTGAGTCAATTTTATTTACCCAACCTGCCAGAAATTTAACTCCCACCACACTTAATAACTCTGAAATATCAGGGTTCATGTTTTTAAGCACGGCCTCATAAAGACGAGGACGAATCCCGACATTTGGACTAGGGGAAACCATCATCACTTCAATGTTTTGTTCTTGTGATGCTAAATGAATTGCTCTTTGTGCAGCGAGTGCAGCCCATAAACCTGCAAAGCCAGAACCAGCAATAATAATACGCTTACTCATTGGATTATCCTTTTGATCGATTTTTCGGACAACACGTTCCAGCTCATCATAAAATTTAGGGTGAGCGAATCCATTCTCTGATTGTCCGAAAAAATCTGAGAAGGCGTTTAAAACGGATTAGGGATGTTTTACTTTAGTATTTGAGGGTTATTAGCTCATTAGTCGGGAGTATCCCGCGATATTTTACTTTTCCGCATTTTTGCTGTTCTTCCTTCAATCCGTTCATTGATCCAACCATTTACATCACTAAAAAATACGTCGGGGGCATAACGGCCAAAACGGTCTGCAATATCGCCAAGTGTATGAGCACCTAATGCGTCTCGCATAGCTTTTTCGGCTTGTAGCATGACAGCATGTACGGCACACACACCACTGGTTGCCCAATCTGGTGGGGCATTGTTAAAGACTGCACATTTACCGCGAACTTCTTGACACTCAAAAAGCGGTTTTTCACCTTCGATTGCATTCACGATATCTAAAAAGCTGATTTCGTGAGCAGATCGAGCCAGTAAATAGCCGCCGCGAACACCTTCCTGAGCAACAACCAGACCTGCCTTTTCAAGTTTAGGAAAAATCTTGGCCATAAAACTCGGAGAGACTCCTTGTAATTCAGCAAGATCCTTACTACTCAAAGGTTTATCTTCATTGTTCACAAGAAAAAGAAGACAGTGAATCGCATACTCGACGCTACTAGTGATATAAGCCATTTAATTTCATAATTGATCAACTATAAACACAGACTAATGCAGTCTGTGTTTTAAGTCAATAATAAAACTAAGACAAAGTTTGTCCTAGTTTTATTTGGAAGTGGTATTGAGGCTAGATGTGTAGGGTATATAACTGAATTTAAATACCTTTAAATTGAAATTTAATAGGATAAATAATTTAAAAAATTATCGGAAAACTTACGAACGCCACCAATAATTTTCAATATTTGGTTCCTCTAAGTTCAATAATTCACCCATTTGCGGTGTGCTAATCGCTAAATTATTTTGTTGAGCCAAAGCGACGATACGTTCAAAAGGGTCGTCCCAAGCATGAAGTGCCAAGTCGAAAGTACCGTTATGGATAGGTAACAAATGACGTCCTTTTAAATCGATATGAGCTTGTAAAGTTTGCTCTGGTTGCATATGAACATCGGGCCATTCGGGATCGTAAGCACCAGTTTCTAACATGGTCAGATCGAAAGGACCGTAACGATGTCCAATCTCTTTAAAACCGTCAAAATATCCCGTGTCACCGCTAAAAAATACACGTAAGTCATTATCAATAATCACCCACGACGCCCAAAGCGTCGCATTGCTATCACCCATTCCACGGCCTGAAAAATGATGGGCAGGGGTAGCCACCAGTTCGAGTCCATCTACATGTGTGGTGTCCCACCAGTCGAGCTGCTGAACCTTTTCTGCTGGAATTCCCCATTTAATAAGGGTGTCGCCTACACCAAGTGGTGTTAAGAAATGCTCAACTTTATCGTTAAGCTGCATGACCGCATGGTAGTCTAGATGGTCGTAGTGGTTATGCGACAAAATCACGCCTTTAATGGGTGGTAAGTTTGCAATACTAATCGGTGGTTGGTGAAAACGTTTTGGACCAATCCATTGAAAAGGTGAGGCACGCTCCGAAAAAACAGGGTCGGTTAACCAAAACTCATTTTGCAGTTTTAACAAAATGGTTGAGTGGCCCAAACGAAATAGAGAGCGGTCAGGCGCACTTAATAATTGCTCTTTTGACAAACTTAAAACAGGAATTGCTTTGTTTGGAACGGTATCTTTGGGTTTGTTAAATAGAAACTTCCACATGAGTTGAAGCGTTTTGCCAAAAGAAGGCTGGTGTTGGTTTGGACGTGTATTTCTAAATTTGCCATTGTGTTGCTGAGATGGCATTAAGGGAGTAGGCAAGTCTGTTGTGTTTGAAATAGTCATTTTGTTTTTCCTTATTGGAACAAACCTATATGTACAAATAAGAACTTGGGCTAAGTGCTTATTTAGATTTATTTAAATGAGTATTTACTCACTCATTAATTCATTCAAAAATAAGGACGCCGTGCATCCTTAACTCTTGTCTATATTGAAACTGCATGCCAAAAGGCTTCAAAACCAGATTTGCGATAACGCTCGGTTTGAGAAGGGTCTTGGGCAATAAAATTGAGTGTAACTTCGGCAAGCGCACCTAAAATTGAAGCAATAAATAACGGTGGGTAATCTCTTAATTTGCCGTCATTAATACATTCTTGAATGTTTTGGGTGAGGTTACAAAAGGTTTGCATACCAATTTGTTTACTTTGCTCAGTAATTTGTTCCGATGTTGAAAGCTGCGCCATCACTTTACGTTTAAGGGGAGCTTCTAAACTCCAGTCCAAATAGCTTTGCCAAATGTGCGACATTTGTGTTTGCAGGTCAGCGTTAGTGGGGTAACTAAGCATCATCACCTGACGTAACTCAGCCTTTAGTGAAAGATATAATTGGTTAAGCAGTTCTTCTTTATTACTAAAATAGGTAAATAAAGTACCTTCTGCTACGCCAGCAACTTTGGCAATTTTTGAGGTAGACGCACGCTCGCCAAGCTCTGCCAATGTTTCGATAGCAGCGCTTAAAATTGCATTACGTTTATCTTCACTACGAGGACGAGCCATATACAAATAAAATAATTGAGTGATTACTCAATCATAAATAAAAATGGAAATAATGCAAGCTAAATAAAAAGCTCTTAACGAAGGGGTTTCAATAAAAAAATTGACGGTCTTTCTTTATTTTAAATAAAAGTACCTCCTTAAAAGGAGGTACAAAAGATTAAAAATTTAATAATTTAAATTGATACTAAGCCAGCGCTTGAAGCCGATGAAAAAATTCTATTTTTTCAACGTTACCCATGCCTTCTTTTTGAAAGTTTTGGATATGTGGTCCAAAATTATGATGATGTTCCTGATCTTTTTCACTAGCCCAATGTTCATAAAATATAAATAGACTAGGATCATTTTGATCTTGGAATAATTCATAAGTGATACAGCCGCTTTCTTTGCGGGATGGAGCTACCACATCAATAAGATCACTTCTGACCTGATCAATCTTTTCTGGTTTTGCTCGAAGTCCCACTACTAAATAAACAGCACTCATTTTAATGTATATCCTTTGAATAGGGACAATACAAAACTTTTATTCAGCTTTGTCGTAAGAGAATTGGATACCCGCTGTACCACCAGTCTCAATAAATAATTTCATAAATTGAGGTACAGTTTCTGAGCGTTTCCAATCACGTTGCAGTTCACAGAATAACTGAGCAACACTGATCATTTTGCCGCCTGCTTGTTCAATACGGCGTAAAGCAGCTTCATGCGCTGCAACAGAAGTACCACCTACAGCATCTACCACAACATATACTTCATATCCTTCAGCTAGGGCGTCTAGTGCAGGAAATGTTAAGCAAGCTTCAGTCCAAAGCGCTGTCATAATGAGTTTTCTACGGCCTGTTGCTTTTACGGCTTCTTTAAATTCGGTATCTTCCCAAGAGTTAATACTTGTACGGTCATAGGTAGGGTAATCTTTCAAAACTTTACTTAATTGTGGAATCGGTGGTTTATTTAAACCAGTCTTAACATTTACGGTTGAATGGATAATTGGCAAATTATAAACAATGGCAGCTTTTGCCGTGCCTACAATATTATTAATCAACAGTTGACGATCCATCGAAGCAATGGAGTTTACTTGAACCGGTTGATAATCAATGACAATAAAAGCAGAGTTTTCTGGAGTTAAAAGATGATCTTGTTTTGGGTCACGGATGTTTTCACTAGTCATTTTTTTCACCTTTATTAAATATAATTAAATAATACAAATATTATTTTTGTGCCATAAGTTTGGTCACTTATGAACTATATAATTAAGTGAGAAAGGACGGAACTACACAAAATTAGGCTAAAGAATCCTAAAATTGAAACAGTGGTAATTGCATGAAAACAGATTTAAATGATCTTTATTATTTTGTAAAAGTGGTACAACATGGAGGGTTTGCTTCTGCTAGTCGCGAAATTGATATTCCAAAATCCAAGTTAAGCCGCCGCATTTTATTATTAGAAGAAAGGTTAGGGGTAAGATTAATCAATAGAAATACTCGTCAATTTGATGTAACCGAGTTAGGACGAGAATACTATCATCAATGTCAAAATATGATTTTAGGTGCAGAAGCTGCACAGCAAGTCATTGAAAGAAATCAGGCAGAACCTTGTGGGGTAATAAGAGTCAGTTGCCCGCCTGCATGGTTATATGACCACATTGCAGATATGATTTCAAAATTTATGAGGTTGTATCCCCAAGTTAATATTCATCTTGAAGTAACCAATAAGAATATTGACCTGTTAAATGACGGAATAGATATCGCGTTAAGAATTAGATTTCCGCCCTTGGAAGATTCCGATCAGGTCATGAAGATTTTTGCAAAAAATCCGCAATGTATAGTGGGGCATTGTGAGCTGGTCCAGCAACATGGTATGCCCGAAACCCCATTAGATCTATGTGGTTATCCTTCAATTGGGTTAGGTAACTCGGAACAAAAAAGTATATGGACACTATACAGCCGAGAGAATGGTAAAATTGAAAAAGTTATACATACACCACGTTTGATTGTGAACGACATGATTGGTGTACGAGATGCGGTATTAAGAGGAGTTGGGATTGCTCAATTACCTTTTGCCCTGATTTATAAAGAAATTGAGCGTGGTGAATTAATTAATTTAATGCCAAATTGGGAATTAAAAAATAGCATTATGCATGCAGTTTACCCCTCACGAAAAGGACTATTGCCAAGCGTTCGAGCACTATTAGATTTTTTATCAGAGGAGTTCGAAACACTTATTAATGAACGACCCGGTTTTGAATAATATTCAAGACAAGTGAATTTGTTGTTAATGAGATTTTGGTCTTCAACTCAAGATTAAGTCATTTTTGAGATAGTGTGTCTCATTAATATGGATTTTATTCGGTTTTTGATAATTTCATAATAATGAAAGTTTAACTACAGACTAAAGTGCTAAATACGAAAGCATTAACTTTGAATACGGTGAAAATTATGAATAAACATTTATTACTAAACATTGCTTTTTTAGGTTCGGTCCAGCTTTTTACAATGTCTAATGCATTGGCTGATGTTCCCTTAACTCCAGCGCAATTTGCAAAAGCAAAAACTGAAAATTTTGAAAAAAAGGTTCTTTTATCAAATTTAAATAAACCTCATGCTTTAGTCTGGGGACCGGATAACCAGATTTGGTTGACTGAACTTGTGACAGGCAAAATCTTACGAGTAAATCCAGAAACTGGTGCAGTTAAAACAGTATTTCAAGTCCCTGGTATTATTAATGATCCGCATGCACAAAACGGCTTATTAGGTTTTGCATTTCATCCTGATTTTAAAAATAACCCATATATTTATATCTCTGGAACTTTTAAAAATCCTCAAGCAACAGACAAGAACTCTCCAAATCAGACAATTATTAGAAGATACACCTATAATAAATCAACAGATACCTTGCAAAACCCAGTTGATTTATTAGCAGGGTTACCTTCTTCTAAAGACCATCAAGCTGGTCGTTTAGTGATTGGACCGGACCATAAGATTTATTACACTTTGGGTGACCAAGGCCATAACCAGTTAACGTATTTGTTTGAGCCTAACTATGCCCAAAGTCTTCCAACCCAACAAGAATTAAAGAATAAAGACTTCCATGCCTATTCTGGTAAAGTCCTGCGTTTAAATTTGGATGGTAGTATTCCTCGTGATAACCCAAGTTTTAATGGTGTTACAAGTCATGTTTACACATTAGGTCATCGTAACCCACAAGGTTTGGCATTTGCACCAAATGGTAAGCTCTTACAAGCTGAGCAAGGCCCAAATTCTGACGATGAAATTAATTTGGTTGTTAAGGGCGGGAACTACGGTTGGCCTAATGTGGCAGGCTATAAAGATGACAGTGGTTATGCCTATGCAAACTATTCAGCCGCAAGCAATAAATCTCAAATTAAAGATTTAGGACAAAACGGCATAAAAGTAGCGGCGGGTGTTCCAGTAACAAAAGAGTCTGAATGGACTGGTAAAAACTTTATTGCACCTTTGAAGACCTTATTTACCGTTCAGGATACTTATAACTATAACGACCCGATGTGTGGCGATATGACTTATATCTGCTGGCCAACGGTAGCTCCATCTTCGGCTTATGTTTATACGGGCGGTAAAAAAGCAATTCCTGGTTGGGAAAATACTTTGCTTGTTCCATCTTTAAAACGTGGGGTTATTTTCCGTATTAAGATGGATCAGACATATAGCACGACCTATGATGATGCTATTCCGATGTTCAAGAGTAACAATCGCTATCGTGATGTTATTGCAAACCCTGAAGGGAATACTTTATATGTCTTAACTGACCCGGAAGGTAATGTTCAAAAAGATGATGGTTCCGTTACAAACCAGTTGGAAAACCCAGGGGCTTTAATTAAGTTTACCTATAAAGCTAAGTAAAATAATGACAAGAATCTAAAGGTATTCCTTTAGATTCTTTTGTATATCTATATAAGGTTATTGGTCTTTTTAACTAGTTGTAGAGGATGCCTAATAATATTTAAAAAGTACTTTTTATAAGTTAGCAACAATCAAAAGGGTGCTTTTTTATATAGGAAATTACGTTTAATTTACAGCAAGGAGAGGGTGAGAATTTAAATAAATACAAAAAGATAAATCAAAAGATGAGTAGTATATGAGTTCAGAAGCACATTCAATTAGCTTGATTGCCCCTGTAGTTTTATTGGCGGCCGCGGTAATTGCAGTCCCTATTTTTAAACGTATTGGTTTAGGTTCGGTATTAGGTTATCTCATTGCGGGTCTGATTATTGGCCCTTTCGGTTTTGCATTTTTCCAAGATTCCACCGCAATCTTACATATTGCCGAGTTGGGCATTGTGATGTACCTATTTGTGATTGGTCTCGAAATGCAGCCATCACATTTATGGAGTCTACGACGGGAAATTTTTGGGCTAGGAACACTACAAATCATAAGCTGTGCTGTGGCATTAACAGGTGTAGGTTTGCTATTTGGTTTTACGTGGCAAGTTGCTTTTATTGGCGCAGCAGGGTTTGTATTAACATCGACTGCTATTGTGATGCAACTACTGGGCGATCGTGGTGACTTAACTCAGCCTCGCGGGAAAAAAATTGTAGCCATCTTATTATTTGAAGATTTATTGATTGTGCCATTGCTGGCTATTGTTGCTTTTATGGCACCGAATCATGTGGTCGAAAGCACATCGGTACGTTTAGAAAATATAGGAATTGGTTTATTGGCCATTGCGGGTCTTATTGCAGCAGGGCATTGGTTACTTAATCCATTATTTAGAATCTTGGCTGCCGCTAAAGCAAGAGAAGTGATGACAGCTGCCGCTTTGCTGGTGGTATTGGGTGCGGCATTGCTCATGCAAGTGAGCGGTTTGACTATGGCAATGGGCGCTTTCTTGGCTGGTGTGTTGCTATCTGAATCTACCTTTAGGCATCAAATTGAAGCTGATATTGAACCTTTCCGTGGAATCCTGTTAGGCCTCTTTTTCCTTGGGGTTGGCATGTCACTGGATTTATCAGTGGTTGCTCAAAACTGGCAGCTTATTGTAAGTAGCGTAATTGCTCTCATGTTTGCTAAAGCCATCATGATTTATATGGTCGCGCGATTAACTAAAAGTTCTCATACTGAGGCCTTAGATCGTGCCTTATTGATGGCTCAAGGTGGCGAGTTTGCCTTTGTACTTTTTTCTGCCGCATTAAGTGCACAAGTCATTGATAGTACTATTAAATCAAACCTAACTGCGATTGTTGTACTTTCAATGGTATTAACCCCAATTGTAGGTATTATTTTTAAGCGTTTTACTCAATCTAAGGCGAATGTTTCATTAGAAAACATCAATATTGCCGAGGGTTTAACTGGTAATGTTTTAATGATCGGTTTCGGGCGATTTGGGCAGGTAACTAGTCAATTATTGTTGGCAAGAGGAGTAGACGTCACCATTATTGATAATAATACCGACATGATCCGAAATGCTGAAAGATTTGGTTTTAAAATTTATTATGGTGATGGTTGCCGTTTAGATATTCTACATGCGTCTGGAGCCGCAACCGCACAAGCAATTGTTGTATGTGTAGATAGTAAAGAAACTACCAATAGAATTGTAGAACTTGTGACTCATGAATTTCCGTTAGCGAAATTATTAGTTCGTTCATATGATCGTGAACATTCACTACATTTAGTCAAACAAAAAGTAGACTACATGATTCGTGAAACTTTTGAGTCTGCCATCAAATTTGGGGGTGTTATTTTACAAGAACTAGGTGTAGATGAAGACGAGGTAGAGCGAATTACCGAAGAAATTCGAGATTTGGACAATGAGCGTTTTGAAACTGAAATTGCCGCCGATGATGTATATGCCGGAGCGGGTATGCAATATACGCATGCGCATCATCCGAGACCAACAGCACCATTAATTCGGCCAAAACAGGAAGGGCGTATTTTAAATAAAGATGATGCTTCGGATAATGAAAATATGGATGGGTAAATGCTCCAAAATTTTTAGGTGAAAATCTAGAGGTTAAAGAGTTGCTAACGACACTCAGGGCTATAAGGAATCCGGTCGATTCTTTTTTGTAAAATTGACGGATTCACTACGCTTTCATACATTTGTCGGTATGTTAAACGATGATCTTCATTATTATGATAGTTAATAAGTTCGAGTAACTTAAACTTATATTCTTTATGACCAGCGTGGTACATTGCTGCATAATTCCCCCATAATGCATATTGGTACCATAACTGTGCTTTAGGAATTAGGTTTATTTCGTTTAAATAGCTGGACGCAGTTTTTTCATAACATTGTTTTATAAGTGATATATCTTTTTTCATCCGTTTTAAGAAAATACATTGCGTTTCTTGAAGCTTGGAATTATTAGCTTTCGTTAACATTTTTTCAGTAATGGCATAAGCTTGTTCAAGGCAACCCAGACGAATAAGAATTTTCCTTTTAGTTTTTAAAATGGCTAAATTATCTTCATTAGATGGCATGGTATTTAATAATTTTTTTAATTTTAAATTGATCGATTTTTGGTCACTATTGTTAGGTAAGTTATAAATAATATTGTTGTATTCATAAATATATTTATTAGCTGTTAGTTGGTGTTTCGGCATATATTCCTGATTATTTATAGTTAATGCAGAATCCTCACTAGTTTTATTGCAAGCAACCAGACCTATACTAATAAAAGAAAGTGCTAAAAATTTATACATTACGATTTTACCTATTTTATTAGTTAAGAGATTAATTAATAACATTAAAAAATAGGTATCAATATTGTATAATTTTTTACTATATATCCATATAGAATATAGCTGTTTTGATAAAATCAATTTAATATTGTTTTTCTTGTAATTTATTGTTTTTATGCATTGTTTTTATAATTTTAATTATGATTTATAAATAGAAATCTAATATTTTTATATTAATCGCTCACACCCATATAAAATGAGTGAAGCGATTAACTAATAAAAATTATTTCTTATCATTTCTCCAAGCTTTTTGTACCTGACTAGCAATAGCAGGATAATCCATAACAAAACGTATATGAGACTCAACACCTGTTTTTAAAGTTGCATCATCTACAATAAATTCTGGACTATGATTAGGAGCTGCTTTACTCATATCTTGATTTTTAGGAGTCGCACCGAGTGAAATATAAAGTGAGGGCATAAGCTTGCCATAGTGTGCAAAGTCATCACTTGCACTTGCATTAGTCTCCATACGATGCAAATTATTTTTACCAACCGTATTTTCTAATGTAGGCAAAATTAATTGAGTTAACATTTTATTGTTATAAGTTACAGGTGCATAAGGCGAGAGTTCAATATCAGCTTTTACATTGTTTGCAAGTGCAGTATGAGTGACCATTTCAGGCAATTGTTGAAGAATATTTTGACGGATATCTTCGTTATTGGTACGAATAGTACCTTCCATATCAACTTCTTTCGGAATAATGTTGGCCGCAGTTCCGCCGGAAATATGTCCTACCGTTATCACGGCCATACCTTTAGTAAGATCAGAACGGCGACTGATCATCGTTTGAATATTATTAATAATGGCAGCAGATGCCACAATTGGATCTCGACCAGCCCATGGCATAGAAGCATGCACTTGCTGTCCAGTCAGTTTAATGCGGAATTCATCAGCACTATTAAGCATAGCTTCATCTTTATAGAAAATGCTGCCACTTGGAATACCTGAAACGACATGGATACCAAACATGACTTCAGGTTCTGGTTTTTTAAGAGCGCCGTCTGTAATCATCTTTCTTGAGCCGATTTGGTCACCTTGGCTAAAACCAGCCAAATCAGCAGCTCCTTCTTCAGAAGGTTGGAAAACAAAAACAACAGTGCCTGCGAGTCTATTCTTGTTTTCTACAAGTATTTTTGCTGCACCCAATAGCATAGCCGTATGTGCGTCATGACCACATGCATGCATAACAGGTTGTAACTCACCTTGATATTGTGCTTTTACTTTGCTTGCATAACTCAAATTTGTTTTTTCTTCGATGGGTAAGGCATCCATGTCTGCTCTTAATGCCATAACGGGACCAGGCAGATCGCCTTTTAAGATTCCAATAACACCTGTTTTGGCAAATCCTTTTCGAACTTCGATACCATAAGACTTCAACTCATTTTGCACTAATTTTGAAGTGTTGAACTCCATGTTCCCAAGTTCTGGATGCTCATGAATATAATGGCGAATTTGAATAGTTTTTGATTCATTTTTAGAAACAGAATCTTTAATCCAATCGGCAAAACTTGTTTGGGCGGTAATGAGGAGGGGTGCCCCCAACACCAGTTTTTGAAATCCTTTCATCGTCTTTTCGAAAGATTTATTAAATAAACAATCCATGTTTTGCCTCAATAGTCAGTTCTTATTTAGAGGAGAACAAACGGACAAAATGCCCGGTTCTCAATATTAAATTTTGTGATAAAGCGTATCTGGCGTTATGGCTATGCATGGTTTATATGTATAGTCACAACCTAACATGTATATACAACTTTATGCATATAAAAATAGCTTATCTAATAAAAAAAATGCAATATTTATCTAATACTTCTTAATCATTTTATTAAGTTAAGCTTATAGGCGTATAAGGGGACTTGGCGTATACAACATTTGAAAAAAATAGAGGCGGGAGCTTGTACTTATAAAACAGTGTTCAATATTACTTTATATAATGTTTAGACAAAGTACCTAATACAATGAAAAACAATAATTAATTAAATAATTTCTAGCCAATTTCACATTGACAGCTCAAATATTGAAGATTACCATTTGCGGGCTGGCCTACATTGCCAGTCGGTTTTGACGGACCGCTATTTCAACCACATCAGGATTATTTCTTCTGAGGAAGAGTCTTGTGTGCACACCTCGTTCCCTCCCGTAGCGGTAGGACGGGAGTGGGACACTTTCGAGTGTGCTGGAGTTGAAACCAGTCCGTCAACCCGCTTCCGTTCTGCCACCATAATTTATAATGTTTCGGCAGAACTCCCAAAAGAAGGAGTTGGCTATGCACATTCATAAATTATTGGCAGTCACTGTCAAAATCTATCTCGACACAACTTAAAACACTTTAAAGCAGTTTGATTGCCTATAGGCTTTTCAGGCTTTAAATCGTCACGACCAAAACTTAGCAACAATAAAACTTGAGATGTGCCAAGCACAGTCTTTACGGCTTTGCTGTGCCTTTTTTTCTCCCAGAAAAGGCACAGGCTTTTTAATCTCTTTTAGAAACAACAAGAATTTATAACGGTAAAACTATGCAAAATTTAAAAACTTCTTCCAAAAAATTACAGGTTATTCATACTGCCATACGCCTATTTGTTACTTATGGTTTTCATACGACGGGTGTAGACCTAATTATTAAAGAAGCCAAAATAACCAAGGCGACTTTTTATAATTACTTTCACTCAAAAGAACGGTTAATTGAAATGTGCATTGCTTTTCAAAAAAGTTTGCTGAAAGAAGAAGTACTTGCCATTATTTACTCAAGTCGTTACCGCACTTCAAAGAACAAACTCAAAGAAATTATAAACTTACATGTTAACTTTAATAGCCTATATTATCTTTTGCTTAAAGCCTTTTTTGAAATTAAACATATGTATGCGAGCGCTTACCGTATGGCGGTTGAGTATAGAAAATGGCTGCATCATGAGATTTTTGACCTCATTTTTAGTTTAGAAACCCATACATTAAAGCCCGATGCCAATTTGGTTTTAAACCTAATTGATGGCTTGATGTTCCAGATTTTAAGCTCAAATAGTTTGGAAGAAAGGGATATGGTGGTGGAGAGGTTTTTTGGGGGGATTCACTAATTGGTTCCGTTTTTAAATGGGAATAAGTTGCAAATTGATCAAAATTTTTGAATAAATACTAAGGAATCATTTGAAAAGGAAGTAAAATTAATGAAAAGTTATCTAAATTTGATATTCATAAATTTGTAAATTAGGTAAGATCAAAATGTTTCGACTAATTATAATATTATTTTCCTTTATAAGTATGCTTTTAGCTCTATGCTGGGGAATTACTAAACCAGGATTTGATTCATGGGGGGGATTTATAGTTGCAATTATTGCTTTACTGATGAGTTTTAGGATCCCAAAAAATGAGAGTAAATCAGTAACCAAAATACAGAAGGTGTCTGATAACTCTATAGGAATTCAGGGTGAAAATATTACAGGTCTTACGATTAATAAGAGAGTTAATAAAGATGTGGACTCCTAAAATGGGTAATAATCAAAAACAGGATGTCAAAAATAATTCTACAGCTGTTCAAGCAGAAGTAATTGAAAATTTGACTATTGAAAATGGTTTGAGTCCTAAAGAGGTTGAAATTTATTGTTTAGGTCTCTTTGTGCAAAATATCTATCAAACTGACCACTCATGCTCTTTTGATCTGACCAGCTAAAATCTTTTTAACCTGACCATTTTTACATACATACAATAAAGGAGACATATTTCAGTCTCCCTAAAAATTAATTTGTATTTTTACCTTGTCTTTTCCTCATAGATTCTCCTTGTAACTCTATAAGATGAGCTTTATGCACGATTCGATCTAAAACAGCATCCCCCAATGTCGGATCTTCAAATCGACTATGCCATACAGACGTAGGGTACTGACTTGTTAAAAGTAATGATCCGTTTACGGCCTGTAGGTCAATGATATCCAGAAATATGGATGCTAAATGCGAATCTATGCTTCCTAAACCAAAGTCATCAATAATTAATAGATTAGTATTAATCAACTTACGTCTTAACTGCGGTAGCGTTCGATCTGCTACAGCAAGAGCTAGTGCCTCAAATAGAGTATTGGTATTGAAATACAGAACGCTATAATGATGGCGACAAGCATGTGTTGCAAAGGCGCAACCTAACCAACTTTTTCCTGTTCCAGTTGCACCAAGAATAATTAAATTTTGACGATACTGAATCCATTTATTATCAAATAATGTTGAAATTTGGCGTCTTTGAATACCTCTTTCTGAGTGATAGTCAATATTATCTATTGATGCGCGAGGGTATCTCAGGCTTGCATTTTTTAATAATCGACTAATTTTTCTATTGGCACGATCTGAAATTTCAGCATCGGCGATATGAGTGAGTTGTTGCTCAAACGTTAATTCTAAAAATTTTGGGTCAACCAAATTTAAATCTAAAACTTTGACCATAGCTGATAATCTGAGTTGAACCAATTTATTTCTTAAATCAGGTGATAACATCATTTATCTCCTAATTTATTGATATTAAAATAATCGGCACCTCGGATATTATGATGTAAAGTGAGTTTAGTAGTAGGTGTCTCTCTAGGATTACCATATACTTGTTTTTGGATAATTGATTTTATTCTGTCAAAAGTTAAAGCATTAATTTTTATAGCATATTGCAAAGCAGATTCTAAATCTTGACTTGTGTATCCTGATTGATTAGACCATTGCTTTAATCGTTGTACTGTACGGATACCATTCGCAAAATCACGTCTCTCCGAAATTTTCTTTTGAACAAATTCAGTCGTATATGGGCCTGTTTTTTCTGCCCATTCGATTAGGTAAGGTAAAGTTAATTCTTTGTAAGTTCGTTGTGTCTCAGTCATATGCTCGGATGAAATCGTATGGCCACCAGTTTGATCATTTAATAAATGTTGAGCAATAAATTGACGCTGATGTGTAATTTCAATCATCTGTTGTGTCACTTTAAGGTCAACAAGGCAATGTACATATTGATGAGGGACTGAATAAAAATGCTTATTCCATTCAATCAAACCAAATTCATTAACACGTACATCATACTTACGTTCACATATCTCAAATGGTAGTTCTGGTAATGGTGATAGTGCAACTTTGTCAGTTTGTATAAATAGCTGTGTCCTACCCATAGGAAAGGTCTTAGTTTGTTTTTCATTGATTTTTTGGTTATGTATATAGAGTTCTTTATTCAATTCAGTCAATGAATAAAAACGCTGATTTCTTAGTCTAGCAAGAATCTGAGTTTGAATGATTTGAACACCTTTCTCAGCTAATGCTTTATCTTGTGGTTCTCGTGAGCGAGCAGGATAAACAATGAAATTATAATGTTCAGCGAACTCATTAAAATCCTTTTGGATAATAATTTCAGAACGAGTATGTTTTATGACAGCAGCCTTTAAGTTGTCTGGCATAATATATTGCGGAACACCTCCTAGTTGTTTAAATGCTTCAATATGACATTCAATCCAAGATTTAATCTTTTGATCTGGAACTGCATGTATAACGTTATAAGAAGAGTTACACATCACACCAACGAAAATTTGGGCTTTAAATTTTTCCATATTCGTTTTGGCATCATAAATTGGAATGGTTTGTCCACAAAAGTCCACAAATAAAAATTCACCAGCATGATAAAACTGCTTCATGCTCTTTTTTTGAACTTTACACCATTGATTGAATAATTTAACAAACCATGAGTATGAATAACCATTAAAGCCAAATTCTTCTCTGTATTCTTGCCAAAGAAGTTCTAAAGTCATATTTTTACGTGATAATTCCTGTTTAATATATTCCCAATCAGGCACATGCTTTCTAGGTCTATGTAACCGTTTTTTCGTAGTTTTGGGGAGTCGTTGATGGAATTCTTGTATAGTTAAAGATGAGAGGCTTTCCCATGTTTCGCCGCTTTTCATAAACTTTGTTCTTAAAAGTTTTACCGTGTTATGTGAAACATGAACAATTCTAGCAATTTCACGATTACTTAATGTATTTGTAGATAGTAAACGGATAATTTCACGTTGTTTTTCATAAGGTATACGCATAAAGATTCCTAACCTTTACATCAGAGTAAAAGCTTCTAATTGAATGAGATAGTTGAATATTTATGGTAAGGCGTGATGGCATAAGACAAAGCGAATTGACATTACTTCGAAAAATGCACAGAATAAAAAGGTCTGCTCAAGACATCGTTTTATTGCAATAGTTTATGCTCTGCAAAGCATAAACTATTGTGCCTTACCTAAAGATCATAAAAGTTTGGTAAATCAAATCACTAGTACTTCTCCTTGAAATATCTCATGTAAGTAATTCACTATTTTTTAGGTAAATTCTCTAACCATTGAGCAACATCTCGACAATAGGCAAAATATCCACGACGATGAGGTATAGAAAAAACATCTATTGGTAATTGTTCTCTTTTCATTGCTTGCCGAAAAGCATCTGTACTTGGATAGCCTAGCAGTTTCGTTAATTCAGTTCCTCCTACAATTTTTCCAAATTTTTGCTCGAGTTCATCTGCAAAATTCTGATGTTGTTTGGTCGTGTCCATATTTGTTCGGTGGTGTTGGATTTTTTATATTATGAAAAAAATAATGAAGCTTGAGAACCCGAATTTTTTTCTAAAACTTTAAGTACAAAATAGCCATAATTTTTATGTTAAGTTGCTGATTTATTTAAATAGTGTTTTTTAGGAAAGTTGCGGATGACTAAAAAGCGAAAACTCATGAAATTCTTATTGTGATTTGATAGATTTCTTCTGTCACGATTTACACCAAAAAAATTATGGATCAGAAAAGTTATATACAACGGCAAAAGAACTTTCGAAAGAAAGTTAGAGGAATCAGAACAATGATTTGGTTCCACCTCATGAAATATTATTCAGGTGGTTTATCGCCAGCTCAATTAGAACTCTTTTTTGAACCTGAAAAATTTCAGCATTTAGAGCCAGTAGATCAAAAACCAAGATTGTGGGAACGCTATGAGCGTGGTAATGCTTCTCCAAGACCTGAACGTGTAGAAATGGTGGCATTGAAGTATCCAGAAACTGCTATCTGGTTTCATCATCCAATTTGGAATATTTTCAATTTTGATTCACGTTCTGCTATTGAGACCGATAG
This sequence comes from Acinetobacter sp. UC24323, assembly GCF_024151445.1. Taxonomy (NCBI): domain Bacteria; kingdom Pseudomonadati; phylum Pseudomonadota; class Gammaproteobacteria; order Moraxellales; family Moraxellaceae; genus Acinetobacter; species Acinetobacter sp. UC24323. The sequence goes on from NZ_JAHIBY010000013.1 coordinate 53,846, forward strand.
AATAATACTTAGCTTAGCCCCTGAAGTTAGCCGTCATTTTCTTCATTTAGCTGAAAGATCATCTTTTGAGCTTAGGTTTGTAAAACGAATTTTTTATAAAAATAGTGAAATATTTGAGTTACTAACAAAGTTGTCTAAAAAACATCCTTTAGATACTCTAACAGTATTTATTTTGTTCTTGAATGAAGCTGTTGATATGAGCTATTCGGGATATTTTTTAAACCTTAAAATTTGTTCATTGACGGTATTAGATCAAGTTTTTAATTTACCCCAATTACAGCTTCTACCTCCTACTGTAAAAGAGTTTTTTGAAGCATATGTACATGCTATACCTTGTAAACATGTTGTTTTTATTGATGAAGTTGAACTTATCAAAAAATCTTTATGTCATTTGGGCAAAAGAGACGATCACTTTTCATATATTCGTGCTTATGAAATGTTTTTAGATTTAACAAATAATGATCTATTTTAATTAATGTGCTCACAAATAAGATCTAGATATTTTATGCCGAACCTACATTCAATATTTTAAGAAGTACCTTATCCGTTTTTAATCTCAGACCTAGCGATAAATTGGTAATTAGCTAAACTTGAAGAATACATTTGATTAAGCATTTCAAATATTCTGGGATGTACAATTAAATCCATGCCACGTAATTTGTATGTATCTGAACTCCCGTGATCTCCACGTACTTCCCATGATCTTAATCTGATTAATTCTTTACCATGATGATCTTTTAAACAAAGTTTTTCTGAAAATTCTGCAGTAATAATATTTTTTTCTATTAAAAACAATTCTAAAGGTGGTGTAAGAATAAAACTATCTCCCAAAATATCAGATTTTTCTGAAATACCAACTAACGGATTCCATATATTAGTATACCTAGGGATAATGTACTCTAAGTCTTTGACCCACCATATATTTTCATCACCTCTTATCAATGGAATAAAATCTTTAGGTTCACTCGAAAATTCTGGGATGAATGTGACACCAGATATATTTACTACTTTTTCATTCGGATTTGAAAAGCTATGTTTTTCATTGAGATATTGATATTCAATACAAGCGAGTTGAACCCACCCCTCATACACAGGGTCATTTTCAACAGTTTTTATTGAGCATAAACCTTTAGTTAATTCACTTGGAAGAGATAAAAGTGGTCTTGTAACTCGACTTTGGTATACACCCAAATGAAAAGCTAAATCAGGTAATGTATCTAGAACAAGTTCTTCTTCTGTTTCTATAGACCATAGGTAGTCTTTCTCGAGATCTTGCTTTAGAGCGTTACCACAGCTGTTTAACTCTGAGATGAATAACTCATCGTGCCATGTTAATACATCAACAGCGGGAAGAACCTTTCCATTTATGCCATATCTTAATTCTAGTGTTTCTCTCATTAATTGTTTGTTTGGTTCCTTTTTAAACTCTTCATATAGAAATTTTTCAATTTTTATAGGTAATTCTGGAACAAACAATATTAATTTTTTTAGACTATTAGTTGGATCTACTTCAAAAATATATGGATTATAGGAATCATTTTTAGTCTCTACCGTGACTGGGGTATTTAAACTATTATTTAAATTAAATTTAAGACCTGCTCTCTTTAATAGGGAATAGCTTAAAACTTGAGCACCCCATATTGGTGAGTTTGCATATAGTTCAAGAATTTCTTGTAAACCATTAGTAATAATAAATGGATTATCTTCAAGATAATATAATATCTCCATTACTAATAGTAGTGAAGAGATGGGAGTACTATTTAAGGCAAAACTTTCTATGGGTTTGTATAAGAGATCTGGTAAATATTTTAAAATACTTGTTATACTAACCAAAGAAGATACTTTTCGTGTTTTTCTTGGTTCCGATAATCTTAATAAAACTAGTAAAACTATACTTTCATCGATATTTAAAAGATTAGAGTCTGAAAATTTATATTCTGCAAAATAAAGATACTTTCTAGTTAAAGTAAGACGATGCTCTATAACTTTAAAGGCTTCATCCCAGCATGCAATCGCTTCATCATAATATCCCCAATCCCTTAGCCTTTCGATTAAGCTTTGAGTAATACCAGCACCATAATCTGTATATTTTAATTTTCTACCTAACTCCTCTGAAAATATTTTTTTCGTAAGATCTTCATTAAGTTTTTTAGCAGATAATAATAAATCCTTTTGTTGTGAACCACCAATACTAGCCCAGCCACTATTTCCTCTTGATTTCATAAAGGCTAAAGTGTAGCAAATTGATGCTAAATCTCTGCATTCAGCATTTTCTAGACATACAGCCAAATCAACTAAAGGATGTTTATCTGACCATGAAAAAACTTCATGTCCATAGAAAATAACTATTTTTTTTGCTTCATCCTCTTTTCCTTCTAAACTTAATTCATGAAGTTTATATGAAAGATATAGATTCAATCTTTGAAAATTCTTATCTTTAGTTTTCTCAATAACTCTAATACATTTAATAATATCTCCCAGAGTACAATCTTGAGGAGGGTGAGGAACAATTTCTACAGAAGTAGAATTTGATTTTGATGATGAGTGCTGTGAACTTTGGTTAGCTAACTTAACAGGTTGCTCATGTTTCTTTGTTTGACACTTAATAGGGAAACCTAAACTTTCTGAAACTAACTCTAACTCTTTAATAGCATCTTCATTATGATTTTGAACATCATTAGAAACCTGAGCTGCCAACAAATTAAGTCTACTCTCAACCAATTGAGGATAAAAATCATTTAATTTCAGAATAGAATCTAAGCGCTCTTTTACTAAAGTTGCCCCTTCATTTTCATATTCAATTTTAAAGGGTAATGTTTGCCATAAGCTATCAATTATTAAGGGGTTTACCTGATCTGATAATTTATTAGCTACAGATCTATAAGCATCCATTAATGACCAATTCTCATGGTAATTATCTTGAATAATTGTTCTTGCTAATACATCCAGAGCACTTTCTGGAGCTATACTTAATAACTCATTAAACCATCTATTTGGTGCATACTTAGTGCTTCTTCCATCCGTATGCATTAATACAGAAGAAATTAAAGGTTGAATCTTTTCTAAAGCCTGTAAGCATTTAGCTTTGGATTTATTAGAGATTACTGATACTGAATCGATTATCTCAAATAGAGTAGTATCTTTCCTATAGCCATAACTAGTTAAAAAAGTACCAATATCTTGCCATTTTTTTAGAGCTTCTTCTTTATTCCCATTATTTAAAAGGATTTGTGTAAAATTCAATGCAATATCAGCATGAGTTGAATAATAAGTTCCACTTTTCTCTACATGGTCAATTTCTTCTTTTAAGGTATTTAAAATATAAATATTAATATCTTTATTTGTAGAATATGGCTCAAGTAGTTGAAAAATTATATCACTCGAAACAGGACCATTAACTTCTCTATCGAATCTCGTTGTAGTGTTAAAGTTAACTTGTTTCAATACTTTAAGAATATGAGTCCATTCATCTTTAGTTTTAACTAATTTTAAACCTAGCGATATTACATATTTAATTACTCTATGAATTTCATATAAGTCACATGCCCTGGGTTTTCCAACAAATGGATGGCATTCTTCAACAAGAATATTAAAGATATCTTTAATATTATATTTTTCACCTGCTTCGGCAAGAAATATATTAATAGTAAATTTCAACCAACATCTATACCAACCAGCTCCTTTTATTCGTTCCAATTCTGTATTTAAAATTTCTTCAAGTTGATCAGAGTGTGCTAAAATTCTAAGTTCAGAAACCCATAAGTTTACATTGTCTTTTTTGGGATAACCATTAAGGCCTATATCTATTAAAGAAACTGTCTTATTACTAATAGCTAAACTATCTATATTTATATTATATTCAACCAATCTAGAAATCAGGGTGGGACTTTTTGTTAATAGCAAAGCATCTTCAGCGTATTTTTTGGATAAAGTGAGGGAACCACACTTATAATAAAAATCAGCTAAGCCCCAATATAATCCATAACCAACAAGTTTATTGTTTTTATTGGTGCTAATTTTTTTTGCTAATTTCTCTACAGTTTTTACTAGATCATTTTTTGCGAGTCGTGTAGCTATACAGTTTATAAAATAAATTGGAGTTTGATCATCAGATTCAAATTGTATTAGATATTTATATATTTTTCTGAGGATAGGAAATCCTAGTCCTAGGCTTAAATAGCATTGAATTAGAGCTAAGTTGTTTTCTTCTACTGATGTCAATTGACTAAGTGAATCAAAATATTCACTGTAATAGTTTTCATCAGAATTCATTTCTTTAATATTTAGATATTCTTTCCATGGTGCAATTCCTCCCATATCATCAACGATTAAACAAGCCTGCATACCATTGAAATAATCTAAAGTTGCTCTCCCATCAAAAAGTAATCTTTCTGATAGGGCTTGATGGCCAAAAAGCCTTCCATAAGTTAGCCAATACTCTCTACCACCTAGTCGCTCTACTTCATATGTATGCAATGCTCGGCGTAATTCATTACACCTAGTTAAAATTGCCCATTCTTGATTATTAGCGGCAATATTAGCTGTAATTGCAATATTATTTTGGATAGCCTCAACGGTATGACCATAGTTAATACTTATTGAAACAAAATTGAATGAAACTAACTCATATATTTCATTAATCCGATTTGCTCTATTTAATGCAGATAAGAGAAAGCGATAACTTTTAGCATTTTTATAGAAACCCTTATTACTCATCCAAGTAATAATTGGTTCAAGAATGTCTACTAAATCAATACCTTTGGATTTTAGCTCATCTCTAATAAATCGTCGAAAACTTTCATGGAATACTCTGAGTCCACCTTGGGCTTCAACTTGAACAAATACAGGCTCAAATACTTTTAAAGCTTTAGAAACATGACGCCATTGAAATGGGGGAAATATTTCTTTAAGTTCATTTTCAGTTATAGCAAACTCTATGACTGCAAATAAATCAGCAACAAAGTGTGCTTTTTCAGAAATCTGTTCATATAAGTATTTATAGTAAATTTTAATATCACCGTGAATACTCGGTAATTTATTTAACCAGTCATCAGGTTTTTCTGTAGGGTTTTCTTTTAAGTTCAAAATCAAACCTTTACATAAATATCGTGCATATAAAGGTATGCTATCTGACTTCTGAGCGATCAAAGTGAAAATTTCATCATGATTTGTAATGCCATGATCATGGAAAAGAGAATCTAATTCGTATAATTTACATAATTCAATTGTATCTTCTATAGTCCATTTCGGGATGTGATAAATTGCAACATCATCTTCCCTACGGTCTATAATAGGAGCTAGATGATCACCAGGTTGAGTACCTAAAATAAGTTGTACACCATCTGGAATATCTAAGGTAGCTAATCTTTCAATGATGTCTGTTTCATTATCATTCAAATTAGATGATGCGGTCTTAATCCTTGAAATATGATCTAAACCATCAATGATTAAAACAATTTGCTCATGCTGGCTTACTAATTCATTTAAAGCATTTTCAAAATTTGATAAGTTCGCTGATAACCCGATATCTGAGCTAAATGATACTCCTATTGAATCTTGTAATTCTGCTAATAAATTGGCAAAAAACACATCAGTTGTAACCCGTCTCTCCGAATTCTCATCAGTAGGATCTAGATAACAATAATGTCGAGCAACGATAAGCTCTTTTTTTAGAATTCCTGCTAGATTAGTTAATTCCCATGACTTACCAGATCCTGGTGGACCCATTAAAATGTGGAATTTCTTTCCATGATTTAAGTTTAGAATATTTTCTCTAAAAATTGGACGATCATAAAAATATTTTTGATCAAAAGGGAATGCTTGAGCAATTCTTCCAAAGTCTGTTCTTATTCCAAGAACTTTGATAATTTCATTAATATCTAATCTTGCTTCATTAGCTCTTGCCCAAGTTGCCAGTGCTATTGCCAAAGCTGCGACATCCTCTACTTTACGATCACTATTAGGATATTGCCCAATACCTATTTTCTCATGCAATAGTGTTAGAAGTTCAGTCTCTACTCTACTTGGTGAAAGCAAATCGGTAGATGCATGTGGTAAATCTAACTCTATTAAGAATTTTTGACAAAACTCAATAAAGTCTTCTCTTGTAAAATCACTTCTATTTTTTAAAGGTTTCCAGTGAGGTATATCATTTTCAGGCCAAATTTTTTCATAATCTAATTTAAATATTTTTGATTTAATAGTATTAAAAATAGGCTGTTCCTGAGTTTCTATTAAATAATTATTAAGGCTATCTGTCGTGGATGGAGGAAGCCAAGTAGCACATAACCTGAATTCATCTACGGTCTGAGTAGCTAATTTATTTGTTAAAAGTAATCTATCAATTGTTAGATTTGTACTAGTTTTATTCGTGAATTCAGAAAGTGTAAGCTTTTTATCTATTACTGAACTATGCTTAATTTGAATTCTAGTCTTGAAGCCATCCTTTTTTATAATTTGTAAATCATCAAATCTGTCATCATCTAATTGCTTTTTATCGACTGTGACTGAATCAAATTTTTCTATAATGCCCAAAACAAAAAAATATGCTGTAATGATATCTTGATATCGATAACCAGCATGCGCTGGTTTAAGATTTCTACTCATATCAATCCTAAAGTTTTAGCTTAAAACTGCTTCTAAAATAATTAATATCAAATATTTATGTTTTACATGAATAGTGCAGTTAAGTCTATCTCAGAACCATATTTTTGCTCGTTTAAGGTAATAATTCTTTGGCATTGATTTCTAGTGCAGACGCAATTTCATATAGTTTTTCAACAGTGAGGTTGACTTCTCCACGTTCAATACGCCCCATATAACTACGATCAATACCACACTGTAATGCAAGTGCTTCTTGCGTGATGCTTCTTTGTGTTCTTCTATTGCGAATTAATTGACCAATTACGTTGGATAATTCTGACATTTGAAACTAACTGCTCAAAAAACAGAAATATCACCAATTGAGGACTATATATCCACGGACTATAATCCTCTTTTACATAAAGGACAGCCCGTCATGAGAAAAACCGTAAATTTACCTTTATACGATGAGTTTATGGATATTTTTGCAAATCATGAAATTCAGAATTGGCAAGCCAAGCATTTCTGGGAAAAAATGGGAATGGGTAAAAGTTCCAAGGCTGAACAACATCGACGACTCATGTATGGAGGGTTAAGAATTCTAGTAAAATGCCATTATTTAGAAGTTGATGTATCTCAATCTACAAGAAGAGCATTTAGCTATAAAGAGACATATCGATTAGATAATCTAAGAGAAAAATATAAAAAACAAAAACTTGAAAAAGTATTTTTAACAAAAAAGACAGAATTTTTAGGTCAAATTAAAGATAAAGAAAGCAATATAAATTTTATTCAGACTCTTTTGGCAGATGATAAAACACTAGAAAAATACTTCATTGCGCATCAGCAGAAATTGGAAAATGACATTAGAAGTATCAATTCCAACATCAAATTCATGGAAGATGTTTTAAATTAGGTATAACTGTAATAAGAGTGTTGGATCATGGGAGGACATATCATAAGGTGAATGAGCTTTACTTTTAAGCAGCCTCACTTTGGTATGTTCTATCTATTTTTGATGTCTGGTCAGATTAAAAAGATTTTAGCTGGTCAGGTCTGTAAGAGAATAAGTGGTCAATTAAAAGAGAATATGCATCTTTGAATGTAACTTTCCACGTTTAAGAGATGCGGCTGCTCAAAAGGCAGAAGAAAATATAAAAATTTTTGCGGAAAACCTAAAAAAAAAATATAGAGGAAAATATTGAAACTATTGTAATTGATAAATTTTCTGACCCTGATGTTCAATTTTACTTAAATGATGCGATTCAAAAGATTGCGAGAAAAGGAGAAAAGGCTCATCCAGAAATATTGATTGAGTTGATTAAGAATAAAGTTTCAAAAAAGCAGATGATTTTGATGATTTGATATGTAATCAATCAGTTAACTTAATCGATAAATTGACAACAGAACATATTCAACTATTAGCTTTCATTAGAATAGTAAATAATATTTTACCTTCAGAAGAGTTAATGAATGTCAGTGATATGGATGAGCAGAAATTTATATTAATATTAAAAAAAATAAATAGAGGAATAGTTTTTTTTGAATCAATAGTAAATGCTTCATTTACTTTGAATTATATACAATCTAAATATCTAGAATCTATTGGGTTGATTCACTTTGATAATATGCCATTTGCTTATGAAGCTATTTCGATTTTACAAGAAAAGATTAAAGAAAATAAAAGTTTAGCTAAGAATTTAAAAGAAAATATAGAAAAATATGCTGAACAATATCAGCTATTTTTGAAAAAGTATGATGAAATATTTAGATATAATTTTGTGACTTTATCTTTTATTGGAGAAAAAATTGCAAATAGTTATTTTAATAGTTTAGATCTATATAAAAATTTTGAAAAATACAGAAATTTTAACGATCTAGAATAGTATTGCTGATTAATAACTTAAAATATTCCTGAGTACTAATATGAGAATTAAAACTACTTTTACATTTGTCTGTTTATTCATGGTAAGCAATTTCTATACATCTTTTGTCCATGCAGGAGTATCAGTCCGTGGATATTATCGTAAAAATGGAACCTATGTGAGTCCACATATGCGTTCTAGTCCAGACGCTCGACTTTATAATAATTGGAGTACGGCTGGTAACGTCAATCCATATAATGGAAAGATAGGTACAAAAACAACACCTTCAAGTAGCAGTTATGTCTATAGTTATTCTCAACCAAAAACAATCTATGATCAGTCATCCTCTAGCAATCAATATGAAGTTCCGAAACAGGCTGTAGATGAAAATTCAAAAAAAGATATTAGTGAAATAGATCATTCCAAGTTAGGTTTTGTCCAACAGGAAGTTAATAATGAATCTATTGCAACGTATCTTTCGAAAAATAAAGCTGAAGAAAAAAATATTATTGAAAATGATATTAAGTGGATATTCTTAACTAAAAACAATTCGGATGCTACGTATGTTAGACCTGGTGTACGCGAACATTACAGTGATGGATATCCAATAATTTCTATGATGTTTACTGGAGTGATGAAGCCCAATGGTCGTCTCACTTGGCTAGGTAAAAGATTTATTAAAATGAAAATAAACTGTACTAATCAGCGAGCGGCATTGGTAGCAGATGCTGTTGTTAACTCTGATGGCACTGTTGTTAAAAATATAATTTATAGAGAGAAAGATAACGTAAAATGGGGAGAAATTAGTATGTTCTATAATACAAAAGACTTTTTTAAAGTGGCAAAAGTATGTAACTAACTTTAGCAGTTTATTGTCAAACAACTAATGATAAGTAATATAAAGAAGAATAACAGTAGTTAAGCTTCTTTTCTTTAGAAATCTACTTTTTATAAACAAGGATGATCAAAAATTTCCTTGTCCTCTCTTTTCAAAGCTTCTTGCCATTTTGGTTGTTTTTCTTTGAGCCATTTATTTAAATCAGGCTCTTGCTCAATACTATGCTTTACAGCTTTTATATAAGTTGGGTTATTAACAAACTTACTCATTAAACATAAAGTATTTAATTTTATTGGCTCTATAGTTTTTTCAAGCTTGAAATTTGCACTTGCTTGGTCATCATATCTTTTTAATAAGCCAAGCTTAAATAATGCATCTTCATACATTTGTTTTGTTAAAGGTGTAGGTGCTTCTTTTGAAACAAAAGCATAAGTACCTGCATCAATATTATAAACTGTAGGTAAAAATCTAGCTTGGAGATCTAATTCTTCTTGAGGGCTTGGTTTAGCACTACAAGCAGTTGTAAAAATAGGCAAAAGGCAAATTAATAAATATTTCTTCATTCTAGAAGATTCCTTTATTTATCTTTTATTGAAAATAGATCCTGTACAGGACCGATACTAAGTATAAGTTATATGGGAAGAAGTGTAAGTAAATTGCACTACTGGCCTTAAAGAAAGTTCACAAAGATATGGGCTTTATTTATTACATAGTGCTTAAAAAATATACAGAAACCTCCCTAAAACGAGTTAGAACGCTACAAACGCGAATGATACTTTAAACTCCACTCTTCCCAATAAGTGAGGTGAGCTATGAAATTGTTAGCTTTGGTTAGCATGGGAGTTGCAGCGAGTTATTGGTATAAAACTATAAAAAATAGCAAGCCAACTCTTCTGAAACCTAATTTTGATGAAATAGTAAAAAACTTTGTATTAGCAGAATTTAAAGCCTAATGCATTTGATAATCTTAATTAAATAAAAAGCTCATCGGAAGATGGGCTTTTTTGTTGGAGTAAAGATGGACAAACTTAGTTTTCGTATAAAAATAGGAAAATATTGACCCATCTTAGCTTCTATATATTTGTTATAAATAAAAAAGAGACCCATCAATGGGTCTCTTTTGATTAAATCTTTTATTTCTAAAACCTAAACTGCTTTTTGAACCTTTTGCGCTTTTGGCAATGTCGGTTTTCTTCCTAAATACAACGCAATCATGGCACCCGTAAATGTAAGCATACATAACGGTAAAAGAGAAATAGGGAAGCTACCCGAATAATCTTTTACAATACCCATAATAGAGTTCATAAGCCCAGTACCGATATGCGCAATCGTATTCACCGCTGCAATACCTACAGCCACTAAAGTAGGTGGTAAGCGCTCAGAAACCAACGCCCAGAAAGGACCTTTAATGGCATAGTTACCCATCAAAACAAGTGAGAATAAAAGTAAGCTCAAAGTTAAAGACGAGGTAAAAATAGTAAGGAGCAAACCAAAACTGGTCACAAATAACGGAATAGCTGTGTTGAGACTCTTATTACCACTTTTATCGGCATGTACGCCCCAAACAATCATGAAAGCGGCAGCTAAACCAAACGGAATCATATTTAAAAGACCCGTCTGCATAGCAGTTAAATGGAAGGCTTTTAAAATCTGAGGCATCCATAACGATAAAATATTGCTGGTTGCTGAACTTCCTGCATAAATAATTGCAAAGAACCATAAATATTTATTGGTAATCAGCAACTTGAACTTACTCTTTTTCTGTTCGGCACTGTCTTGTTTTTCAGAGTTCAACAATTGATTTTTTTCAAAAGTTAAAGTGCTTGATAACCAGTCCTTTTCTTCTTGATTTAACCATTTAACATTATTTGCGGTATTTGGCAGCCATACAAGGCATAACAAACCAAGAAGGATTGCAGGTAATGCTTCAAGTATTAAAAGCACTTGCCATCCACTTAAGCCCAGTAAACCATGCAAGCCTAACAATAAGGCAGATAATGGTGAACCAATAAAGTTAGATAAAGGAATCGCAACCATAAATACGGCAACAATTCGAGCCATATATCGTTTAGGGAACCATAGTGTTAAATACAGTAATACACCTGGGAAAAATCCGGCTTCGGCAGCACCAAGTAAAAACCGTGAAATTGCATATGAAATCGGGCCAGTAATGAAGGCGGTACAGCAACCGACAATTCCCCAAGTAATCATGATTCTGGCAATCCAGATACGTGCACCTAGCTTTTCCATTGCCATGTTACTTGGAATTTCAAATATGACATATGCAATAAAAAATAATGTCGCACCAAAACCAAAGGCAGTAGCAGTTAAACCAATTTCTTGGTTCATGGTTAAAGCGGCGAAACCAATATTCACCCGATCAATATATGCAATGAAATAACAAAGAATGAGGAAAGGAAGAATACGAAAAGAAAGTTTACGGATCGTTGACTTTTCTACTTCCGATATAGATATATCATTTTTCATACATACTCCTTATGTACGTGAGAAACCAAACAGCTCGGTAGGGTTCTGATTTAAAATTAAACATTGCTCGTGTTTATCAAACACAATATGTTTAAAAGCTTTAATCGCATCTTCATAAGTTATTAAGGATTCATGTTGGGTATGCGGCCAATCGCTTCCCCAAATGAGTTTGTGTAAAAAACCTTTTTCTTTAAAAATGTTATATGCCTGTTGGGCTATATTTATGTTGCTGGGTGTAGCACCCAAACGGTAGAAACCGGACACTTTAATCCAGTGCTGTTTTACGTTAAGTAAGCTTAAAAACTTCTGATAATCTGGATCTTCAATCCCTTTAACTGGGTCAACTCGGCCAAAATGGTCAATCACAACATCAAAGCTGTATTCATTTAATTGTGGTAAAAGTTGGATCAGATATTTTGGTGGTGCGTGTAACTCAACTTGCCAGTTGAGGTTTTCCACATTTCGTAAAAATTTTTGCCAGTCAGGCGTATTTAGCGCAGGAGGTTTAAGACCGAATAGATTTAAGCGAACACCTACAATGCCTTGTGCCTTGAGATTCACTAGCTCATCAAACGTCGTCGTATGTTGAACAACGGCGATCCCTTTTAAACGGTCAGGGTATTGCTGAATTGCGTTTAACATCGCTTGGTTATTGGTACCCAAAAAGCTGGGTTGAACCAAAACACCATGCGTGAAATTGTGTTCATCAAGATGAGAGATAAAACTTTGTACAGTTGCATCATAATCAGGTGCATAACGTGCTGTTTCGATACTGTGGTCCTGTGTCGAAAAAACATGTGCATGTGTATCTATACAGTTCATTTTCATCTCACATTACAAATTTTAAAGCGAAAATAGCGATTAAAGCGGCAATGACTCCTACAGGAATTGCTTTAAATAACAGTTGATTAAAGAATTTGGTTTTGTCGATGTCTGCTGGTGCTGAAGCCATAATGAGGCTACCGCCAGACGAGAAAGGAGAAATCGCTGTAGACTGAGCGCCAACCACAATACAAATGAACAGCACTAGTGGGTTTAGGCCAGAGGTAAGTGCAAGCGCCGGAACAATTGGAAATAAGGTAGGAGCAACCACGCCTAGAGTGCTTGAAAATACAGACATAATGGCACTGATCAGACATAAAAGTACTGGAATGACCCACACAGGAACATTGTTTGCTAACCATTCAGATAGGGTAGTAATAATGCCAAGTTTCACCCCTAATGCGATGAGCATACCGACACCGCAAATCATGATCAGTGTTCCCCAAGGCACAAGTGCAATGACCTTTTTCTCATCGGCAAGTTTCATAAGTAAACTAATGAGGGAGAAGGTAATGGCAAGGAAGGCAATATCAATTTTGGAGTTTAAAAAGCTAATCGTTTTTACGTCGGGAAAAACAAGATGCAAGATTGGAAAAACTAAAACAATCGACATCATTAAAATAATAAGGAAGATGGATTGTTTCTGTTTTTTGTCGAATGGCTCAGGCTTTTGATCTTCAATTACAATTGAATTACTTTTTCTATTCCACAGGGTGTAAATTCCCAACACCGCAATTGGAATAATTAAAGTTAAGACAAAAATTCCACTACTATATGAAAAAGCTGTTTGCGAGGTAATGCCAGTATTTTCCATTAAGCTTCGGAAAATAATGCCACTTTGCGATGTCATAAAATTTGCGCCAGCTAAAGCGCCGTAATTTGCAGCCATCCCACCAATAATCATATTCATATTGGTTTTTTTACACAGCAGCAGTGTAATCGGTGCCATAAAGGCAAGTACTGTATAAAAACCAGCACCTAGGCCAGCAATAATGGTTGCTGCGAAAAAAATCGCTAAAGGTAAAAACTGAGGAAACTTACGGCATTTATATAGAAGATGGCTGGCAAGCTTCTCTAGTGCGCCATTTGCCAAAGCAAAGTTATAAAACAGAGTGACAGATAAAATAATAAAGAAAATTTTGACAGGCCATAATTCAATAACTTCGGAAGGTTTAAGACCCATGCCAAAGCAACCAATCAGGTAGGCAAACGCTATCGTAAAAAATCCGATATTAATTTTCGTTTTATAACCTAAACCTATCGATACGGCTAAAGCCATCAGCATCAATGCAGTCATATTATCTTCCTTGATAAATATATAAACATCTAAACATATATATGTTTGGTTTTTTGTATTACACAGAACTATGCTAGTATTGTCAAATCGATTTCATAATGTTTAACGCAAATGCTTGATGAGACTGCATTTAAAAATTTTAAATTGCCAAGATATGAAAAGGTCCGTTGGGAACTTCAAAAACTACTGATCCAGTCAAAATGGACAGTCGAAGAGCCTATTCCAAGTGAACAAGAACTTGCGCAAATGTATAGCGTATCGGTAGGAACCGTTAGAAAGGCGGTTGAAGGACTGGTTGAAGACGGCTTATTGGTTAAACAGCAAGGAAAAGGAACTTTCCTCAAACAACCTAATTTTGAAAATTCGCTCATTCGTTTTTTTAGATTACGTAATAAAAAGGGCGAGTTCATTCAGCCACAAGGACAAATTAAAAAAGTAGAAGTGTGTGATGCAATACCGGAAGTAAACGCCGAGTTAGGGCTTGGGCACACTGACAAGTTGCTTTATATCGAGCGTGTCCGTAAGCATGAAGATGTCGTTGTATTAAGTGAGAGAATCTGGCTACCTGAACGCTTATTTAAAAATCTGGAAGAAATTCCAATCGCTGAGTTTGGGAATCTACTTTATCCTTTTTATTATCAGCACTGCGGTCAATTTGTTTCTTCTGCAACAGAACGGTTAACTTTTGAGAAAAATATTAAAGATAGCTATTTAAATAACCACCTTGAAGACCCTTTAGTGAAGGTATGCCGTATTGCAAAAAATCTTGAAGGTGTAGCGGTCGAATATCGCGAGTCTTATGGTTTGGCCGATAATTTTCATTATGAAATAACAATTAATTAAATCCTTATGCAGCTTAATAAAGATTTCCTTATTAAGCTGCAGAGCTGGTTCACTACCGTTTATGGTTAAGTATTTCTTGTAGGAAGTGAGTCATTACCCCATAAATCGAGCATCGGCTAATCCTTGGATGCCTAGCCCATAAATGGCAAAAACACTGCCTCGCAATTGGTTGTCATCAGGGAATCTCGGAAGAGGCGGTTGCGACATAGATGTAACAAACAAGACATCAAGATTTTTTCCACCAAAAACTGCACTGGTAATTTTTTTTACAGGCATTTCAATAATACGATCGATTTGTCCATCAGGACGATAACGTACTAACTGACCCGAATATACTTTTGCATTCCATAAGTAGCCTTCACGATCTACTGTCGAGCCATCTGCTGAACCACCGTCTGATGTATCTATCTTACAAAAAATAGTTTTATTTGAGATTTGGCCTGTTTCAAGATCATAATCATAAGACCAGATTTCACCTTGCCATGTGTCTGCAAAATAGAGCTTAGTACCATCAGGACTCCAGCAAATACTATTTGAAGTATTAATATTATTTTCTAATTTTTCTATTTTATAATCTGCATCTAATCGATAGAGAGACGCGGTATTCCCATCTTCAAGGCGGTTCATAGAGCCAAAAATGAATCGACCTTGCCGATCAACACGACCATCATTTAATCTATTTTGAGGTAGGTCTGGTTCAGGGTTGCAAATAAATTTTAAGTTGCCTGTGTCAAAGTCGAGTTGATATAACCCGTCTTCGAGCGCAACAATTGCGCCGTTATAATTTTCTTGTAAAGCAAAAGAACCTATTTTTTTATGAACTTCCCACGCCCGTATATTCCCACCGAATTCATCACAACAGAATAATCGTCCATCAACAATATCTACCCAAAATAGGCGTTGGCGAACAGCATCCCAAGTTGGGCATTCTCCAAGTTTTGTTTTTACATCTACCAGTACTTTAATTTCCATAATTCCTTTTTTAGTCCTTTTATTCAGTCACTCATCGATGAAACTAAATTAATGAAAGCTAAATATAAAAACCAATGAAAATTTTTCTTTATCTAATAAGAGATTGTTATTGGTCCTGTGAATTAAAAATGTATGGAGATAAATACTAAAAACTAAATTGATAAATATAAGTTATTGCGTGGTGTAGAAATATCATTAGTAATTCTAAATCGACTTGATAGTTTAAGAGTGGACAAATGACATAGCGTTATACGTAAAAGCATGTGGATGCATTTTAATTAAAAAGGAATTAGAAATGAGCCTAAAAAAAGTTCATCGCCACTCTTGGGTATCATTAGTGATTTGCTGGATTATCTGGGTGGTTGTTGCATACGACCGAGAGTTGATTTTCCGCGCAGCCAATATGATTTGTAATGAATTTAATTTATCTCCAACGCAATGGGGATACACCATTGCTGCAATTACACTTTCTTTGGCTGTTCTTAGTATTCCGGTTGCTGCTTTAAGTGATAAACATGCGTCCGGTTGGAAGCGAGGAATTTTTCAGTGGCCTTTAGTAATTGGATTTACTTTTATTTCGTTGCTTTCAGGCATTACATCTTTAAGTTCAAGTTTCTATAAGTTTGTAACCTTACGTATTATGGTTTCTTTGGGTTGTGGGGTGGCAGAGCCAGTTGGGGTGAGTAATACCGCAGAATGGTGGCCCAAGGAACATCGCGGTTTTGCCATAGGTGCTCATCACTCAGGTTATCCGGTTGGAGCGCTACTTAGTGGTGTTGCAATGGCTACCATCATTACTTATTTTGGTCCGCAGAATTGGCGCTATGCCTTTTTTCTTGGAATTATATTTGCTGTACCGGCATTAACTTTTTGGGCGATTTATTCGACCCGTAAACGTTATTCAGAGTTTCACCAATCTTGTGTAGATAATCAATTCACACCACCAACAGATTTTGTGCACGATGAAGGAGAAGAAAAAACAAGTACGCATAGTACATGGGAACGTTTAAAACAAACTCTAAGTTCTCGGGGAATTGTGTTTACCGCAGCCAGTACTTTAATTACCCATGTGGTTTATATTGGTTTTTTAACTATCTTTCCTGCATTTTTATACAATATTGTCGGGTTAGATCTGGCGAAATCGGCTGGCTTGAGCGCTGTATTTACAATTACCGGCATGATGGGGCAAATTATTTGGCCGACTTTGTCCGATAAGATTGGCAGACGACTCACATTGATTTTATGTGGTTGTTGGATGGCGGTCAGCATTGCAAGTTTTTGTTTAACCTCAGGCGTGGTTTCCGTCATTGCAATACAACTGTTTTTTGGTCTATCTGCCAACGCAATTTGGCCTATTTTCTATGCGACAGCATCAGATTATGCGCCAGCCGGAGCAATTGGAACTGCAAATAGTTTAATTACAGTTGCTCAGTATGTAGGTGGGGCTGTCGCACCGATTATTATGGGATATTTGCTTACGAGCTTTGGTGGTTGGCATAGTCATCAGGGGTATATCTGGTGTTTTCTCTTAATGTCATGTTGTGCGTTTATTGGCGTGATTTTGCAAATGATATTGGGTTATCTCATTAAAAAAGAAAAATCAGAACAAGTTGATAATTTAAGTTTGAGTGCAAATTAAATTCTTATTTATTTCAAGTTTTTAATCTTATTTTTATCTCTGATGAGACACCAGCAGAGTATGTCGAGATTTGAATACTTTGCTGGCATTGAAAAGAAAACTAATTCTGCCAATACGGTGTGTCACCATAGATTTCTGCAAAATAATCTATCACTGCTCTAATATTAAGTGATGGATGACGAACATTTGGATAAATGGCTGCGATATGCTGGGGTTGTGATTTAATCGCGACTTCATATTCAGGTAAAAGCTTTATTAAGTCACCTTTTTTTAAAGCTTCGCCAATCAGCCAATCAGGAAATAAAACAATCCCCATGCCATGAAGCGCGGCTGTCATTAAACTCTCGGCATTGTTTGAAGAAAGTAACGGGGTAATTGGATAATGTACCCATTCTTCATTGGGCTTTCTCACTAACCAGCGGTTAGGACCTTCAAAACCTTTATAGACTAGGCACTTGTGTTGATTAAGTTCTGTTGGGTGGTCGAGCGTACCGTATTTGGCAACATACTGAGGAGAGGCGGCTAAATGATATTTTTGTGTACCAAAAATACGGGCATGAAATGATGAATCAGTCAGTGCTCCAATACGAAATATTAAATCTGTGCTTTCGCGTAATGGGTCTATAAATTCATCGGTTTGAATTAGTTCTATTAGAAGCCTTGGATAACGCTCTGATAAACCCGCCAACCACGGCGCAATATGTCGTTGCCCAAAAAATACAGGGGCATTAATTCGGACGAGTCCAGATGGTTCTATGGTTTTATCTTGTAAAGCCTTTTGAGCTTCATCAAATTGTTCGGTAATTCTTTTTGCATATTCAAAAAATAATTTGCCCGATTCGGTCGGTGTGATTGCTCGCGTATTTCGGTAGAAAAGTTGTTGCCCCAACGCATCTTCAAGTTGTTGAATAGTTCGAGAAATCATGGAGGCAGACACATCTTCTTTACGTGCTACATTTGAGAAGTTTTGAGCATTGTAAACACTAATAAAGAAGCGAAGCGTGCGGATATCAATCGAATTTGTTAAATCCATTTGTGCAATTTCTGCAAAAGTGATTCATGAATTATGCTGTTTTTCTGATGAATTGGCTACCTTAGTATTCGTTGCCTAGATACAGATGAGGCAATGTAGATGCAAATTCTATTACTACTCCTAACCATTTTAGGGGGAATGGGGCTATCAGTCGAAGCTGGGCTTTTAGGGCCGTTAGGAAAGGAAGTAGGTGAGTTGTGGGCCACTTTTAGTATTTTTGGTGTGGGTGCAGCACTTACTTTTTTACTCATGTTGTTTTTTAGCCCACGCAATAGCCCTTCATTTTTTACACTTCCATCTTGGCAATTACTCGGTGGCGTTTTAGGTCCGGCTTACGTCATTATTTTGACCATTACCACTCCAATTATTGGCATTGCAATGACCATGATTGGCATTTTAGCGGGACAGGTATCTAAAAGTCTGATTATCGACCACTATGGTTTACTAGGAACTCCACATAGGAAAGTAGACCGTAAACGGGTAGTCGCACTCATCTTTATTGTTGCTGCACTTGTACTTGTGGCAAAAGCGTAGGAGACAGCCATGATAATTTTAATGATTCTTCTCGCCGTCATTGGTGGTGCTTTGCTGAGTGTACAGGCCGCAATTAATGGTCAACTTGGAGCAAAAGTTGGTGTATTTCGTAGTGCTTTTTTGACTTTCTCGGTCGGTGCTCTAATTACGGCTCTTCTTATTTTTTATTTTGAACCTAAACAAACCTTAACACTATTAGATGTTCCTAAATGGCAGTTATTAGGTGCCATGTGTGGCGTACCTTATATTGTCATTATGGTACTGGCTGTACAAAGAATTGGGGCTGCAGTTGCTACGGTGGCTGTGATTTTTGGGCAACTTTTGATGAGTATCTTAATTGATAACTTTGGCTGGTTCGGCAATGAAACGCTTCCTTTTTCGTTATATCGATTAGGGGCGCTAATTTGCTTAGGAATTGCTTTATATTTTATCTATTCAAGCAGTAAGGATAAAAAGGTAGAGGGGTAATGCTGTAAAAAATTTTATAAAGACTTTGTGTGGAGCAATTTATCCCTCTACGCAAAGTCTTTTTATTTTTATTAGATTTTAATAGTGTCTGATTAAATATTCTATTCAGAAAAAAGTTCAAAACATACTCTTCTTAACCATTGGTTGCTTGGTGTTTGATGAACTCGTGCATGCCAATGCTGCTTCACGCTATAAGTTGGAAACTGATAAGGAGGTTCTAAAACTTTTAAACCACCTCTGACTAAAAGCACCTGACTTAAATAATGAGGAATAGTCGCAATCGCATCTGTGTCTTGAACAACTAATCCAACGCCTAGATAGCTTGGGAGGCGAACCAGAATATTTCGGTTTACTCCAAGTTTTTGTAACTCATGCTCCAGAACATAGTGTCCACCAGTTGCGAAAATATCGACATGCAGCTCTTGGCGAAATTCTTGATCTGATAGTGTTGTCCTTGTAAGCCTTGGGTGTTCTTTACTGGCAATACAAATATAACGTTGCTGGAAAAGTGTTTGCTGATAAAAACCCGCTTCGAGCTGAGGCAAAAAACCAATAGCTAAATCAATATCTCCATTTGACATCATGACTGGTGTATTGGCATCAATTGGGACAATTTCTAAGCGAATATTAGGTGCATGTGCACGTAAATAATTGATCAGTTTAGGTAATAAAACCAGATGGCTAATATCAGTCATGCTGATTTTAAATTGATAATTTGAAGTCTTTGGATCAAATTCAATATTGTAGTTTTGAACCAGTTTCAGTCGGTTCAGAATTTCTACAACCAGCGGAAATATTTGTTTAGATAACTCAGTAGGTTGCATCTTATTTTCAATACGGACAAAAAGTGGATCCTGAAAATGCTCACGTAATTTATTTAACGCAATACTTAAAGTTGGTTGTCCAATTTCAAGTTGTTCGGCAGCTTTAGACACACTGCTATGTTTATAAATTTCAAAGAAAATTTGCAAAAGCCGAGTATCAAGATCAAACACTTTAATTTCCTTGTATTGATTTTATCAATACAGACTATTGTTTTTTGTGCATGGATTCAACAATTTTCGATTGATAAATTGATGATCAAGGAAGAATAGGCCGTAAAAGTACAAAGCATTCTTGTACAAATTGGCCTTAAATAGAGGATCTGAAATGGAACATTTAGCAACACTAGATGACTTACCGAAACGTTATCTTGGTCAACTTGAAGAATCAAATTTAGTCCCTTTATGGCCAAGTTTACGCAATGTATTACCTCCGCATAAACCGATGCCGCAGACCATAGCAACTGCTTGGTATTTTCAGAATATTAAACCTTTATTGCTTGAAGCTGGTGAGTTAACACCAATTGAAAAAGCTGAACGCCGTGTATTGGTTTTAGCCAATCCCGGACATGGTCTGGAAAATATGAAAGCCAGTTCGGTCATGTATCTTGGCATGCAGCTTTTATTACCAAAAGAGTGGGCGCCATCACATCGACATACCCCAAATGCAGTGCGTCTGATTGTTGAAGGTGAAGGGGCGTATACGACTGTTGAAGGTCAAAAATGCATGATGGAGCATGGGGATTTAATCCTTACACCATCAGGTCTTTGGCATGAACATGGACATGATGGCGATGAGCCAGTGATCTGGTTAGATGTACTGGATTTACCTTTAGTTTATTACATGGAAGCTTCTTATGTACAACCGGGTGAAATCCAAAAAGTAACCAGTGCCGGAAATGCTCATCATTATGGAACTGGCATTGTACCAACAGCACATTTTACCCGTGAAAATACTTCATATCCGATCATGCGTTACTCTTGGAAAGAAACCAAAAAAGTTTTACATGCGCTTGCAGATGATAAAAACCATCAAGCTCCAATTCAGGTGACATACATCAATCCAGAAACTGGTGATGATTGTCAAAATATTATTGGTTACTCAGCTTTAATGCTCAGACCAAATGAAACTTTACAGCTCCAACCGCGCTCTACTGCCCAAATTTTTCATGTGATTGATGGTCAGCTCCAAGTCAAAATTGATCAGAAAGATTTCAATTTAAATAAAGCTGATACGGCATGTGCGCCATGTTTTTCACATATTGATTTAATCAATACCTCAGATCAACCATGTTATTTGTTTATTGCAGATGAAGCGCCCTTACAACGGAAACTGGGTTTGTACTCTGTGCGTGAGCGCCAGTAAATAGAATATTTTATAAGGATATAAATCATGTCAAATACTCAACAACCGATATTAATTGCGGGTGGCGGCATTGGTGGGTTTGCAGCCGCACTCGCTTTGGCAAAACAAGGCTTTAAGGTACAGGTTTTTGAACAGGCCCCTGAAATTGGTGAGATCGGAGCAGGAATTCAACTAGGGCCGAACGCATTTCATGCTTTTGATGCGCTAGGAATTGGTGAAATTGCTCGCAGTAAAGCGGTCTATACCGATTATATGGTCATGCATGATGCGATTGATGAATATCAGGTCGGCAAAATTCCAACCGATGAAAAATTCCGTGAACGTTTCGGTAACCCATATGCGGTGATTCACCGTGCCGATATTCATGGTTCATTGGTCGAAGGTGCAAAACGATACGGCAACTTAGAAATTATCACTAATTGTCATATTCAAAAAGTTGACCAAGATGATGCTGGTGTAACAATTACCGATCAAAACGGGAAACAATATCATGGTCAGGCACTTATCGGTGCTGACGGTGTTAAATCCGTTGTGCGTGATACCTATGTGGGTGACCCTGCATTGGTTACAGGTCATGTGGTTTACCGTGCTGTTGTACCTGAAAGCGAGTTTCCTGAAGACTTGAAATGGAATGCAGCCAGTATTTGGGTAGGGCCAAATTGCCATCTTGTGCATTATCCACTGCGCGGTGGAAAGGAATATAACGTTGTAGTGACGTTTCATAGCCGTGAGCAAGAACAGTGGGGCGTAACTGATGGCTCCAAAGAAGAAGTACTGTCTTATTTTCAAGAAATTTGCCAGAAAGCACGTCAATTGATTGAGTTACCAAAAAGCTGGCGCCGCTGGGCAACTGCAGATCGTGAACCGATTGAAACATGGACTTTTGGGCGTGTGACATTACTTGGCGATGCGGCACATCCGACCACGCAATATATGGCGCAAGGTGCATGTATGGCGATGGAAGACGCCGTAACTTTAGGTGAAGCGTTACGTGTTACTGACCATGACATTTTAAAAGCTTTTGATATTTACCAAAAAGCACGAGTAGCACGTACAGCACGTATTGTTTTATCTTCACGTGAAATGGGCAAAATTTACCATGCCAAAGGTGTGCAACGCTTAGTTCGCAACGATTTGTGGCGTGGACGTCCTACGGAACGTTTTTATGATGCAATGGAATGGTTATATGGCTGGAATGTCAATAAATGCCTTGATGCAGTGAAAAACTATCAAGGGAATGTGGCATGAAACTTTATAGCTTTTTCCGTAGTGGCACATCACATCGAACCCGTATTGTGTTGAACCTAAAGGGTTTGGCTTATGAAGCGACTTATATCTCGCTCGCTAAAAACGAACACCATCAAGCTGCTTTTAAAGCTTTAAATCCGCAAGGGTTTGTACCAGTACTTGAAACTGAATCGGGAAACTTGTTGCAAAGTCCAGCCATTATCGAATGGCTAGAAGAACAATATCCTGAACCTGCTTTATTACCTACAGATGTATTGGGTCGTGAAAAAGTCCGTGCCATTGCTGCATTAGTTGGATGCGATGTTCATCCCCTAAATAACAAGCGTGTTCTTGAATATTTACGCCAGAACTTAGGGCTGGATGATACACAAATCAATGCATGGTGTGCCAAGTGGATTCAAGATGGATTTACTGCTTTAGAGCATATTTTGGAACAAGACCAGAATCGCGAAAAGTTCTGCTATGGCAAGCAACCGACTATTGCAGATGCCTATTTGGTTCCACAAGTAGTTTCTGCTGAGCGTTTTAAAGTCGATTTATCGGTTTATCCAAACATTAATGAGATTTACCAACATTGCATGACGCTAGAAGCATTTCAAAAGGCAGCGCCTGAACAGCAGGCCGATGCATTTTGAGTCGTGATTAACTTAATAGAAGGAATTTACATATGTCATTTATTTTCGAACCAATGACCACTGCGGGTCTATTTATTCACGGCTCAGAGCATAAATTTCCAGTACGCCGTATATATTGCGTTGGCCGTAACTATGCTGCTCATGCACGTGAAATGGGTTTTGACCCAGACCGTGAACCACCATTTTTCTTTTGTAAGCCAAATGATCTTGAGTCGGTTGTCCCGGTAAATACAGATGCGGTTGATATTCCATATCCATCTGAAACTTCAAATTTTCATTATGAAATCGAGTTGGTCGTTGCAATTGGTAAAAATGCCAAAAATGTCTCGGTTGAGGATGCAGTGAACTATATCTATGGCTATGCCGTTGGTTTAGATATGACACGCCGTGACTTACAGATGGCAATGCGTGAAAAAGGCCGCCCATGGGAAATCGGTAAGGCTTTTGATTTTTCTGCACCAGTTGGCCCAATTCATCCGATTACTCAAACGGGTGAAATCAATAATGCCGATATTCATTTAACGGTAAATGGTAAAACCGAACAGCACAGCGATGTCAGTCATCTGATTTGGTCTGTGGCCGAAACGATTGCCAATTTGTCTACGCTATTTGAACTAAAAGCAGGTGATTTGATTTTTACAGGAACTCCAGAAGGCGTGGGTGCGGTAGTGAAAGGTGATGTTATGCGTGCAGACATTACCGGACTGACTGGAATTACGGTGAAGGTGAAATAAATCAAATTGATCTGATTTATTGAAATCGGTGCTCAACCTAAATAAAAAATACAGTTGGGCACCTTTGCTAAGGATTGCATATACGCCAATGTATTGGCGAAAGGAGCTCTCATGTCTCAAAATTCTATAGACGTACAAAGTTTCATTGATGAAATACCGCTATCGTCTTTGCAAAAATTAATCATGTGGTTGTGTTTTTTGATCGTTGCGATTGATGGTTTCGATACCGCAGCAGTTGGGTTTATTGCACCTGCTTTAAAGGCAGAATGGGGGTTGCAAGCAACCGATTTGGCACCTTTATTTGGCGCTGGTTTATTTGGACTGATGGCAGGTGCACTCATTTTTGGGCCGTTATCCGATAAATTAGGCCGTAAACCGATTTTGATTGGTTCCGTCATCATGTTTGGAATTGCCAGTGTTTTTGCCTCTTTTTCACCAGATTTACAAACCCTAATTATTTGGAGATTTCTCACTGGATTGGGCTTAGGTGGGGCTTTACCTAATGCAATTACTCTAACCTCTGAATATGCGCCTACATCTCGCCGTTCTAATTTAGTGACCATGATGTTCTGTGGTTTTACCATTGGTTCTGCTCTTGGTGGCATTTTTTCAGCTCAGCTACTTCCTCATATTGGTTGGCACGGTATTTTGCTTATTGGGGGAGTGTTACCTTTAGCGACTGTACCTTTCTTATATTTTTTACTACCTGAATCCCTTCGCTTTTTAGTACTTAAAAAGAAGAGTCCCGAGAAAATTGAAAAGATTATTCACCGTATCGCACCGCATTTAAATAACACACCAACTTTGGTTCCAACAGTCAATGAAGTTGAAAAATCAACTTTGAAAGATTTGTTTAATAAAGGCTTTGCTTTAGGCACTTTTTTGATTTGGTTTACCTTTTTTATGAGCCTTCTCATTATTTATATGATTTCAAGTTGGATGCCTACTTTATTAACCAATGAGGGCTTTAATTTATCCAACGCATCATGGCTTACTTCAATTTTCCAAATAGGTGGAACCATTGGTGCCATTGTTTTAGGCCTGCTAATGGATAAGATGGATGCAACCAAAATTTTAAGTACGGCTTATGTTTTTGGTGGTTTTTTTCTGATTTGCTTAGGGTTTGGAATTGAACAGGCAAATGCGGTTTTATTGATGTTTGCTATGTTTGGGGTAGGTGCTGGAATTAGTGGATCACAAGTGGGAGCAAACGCTTTTGCATCTAGTTTTTATCCAACACATTGCCGTGCAACAGGGGTAAGTTGGGCCAATGCAGTAGGGCGCTCAGGGTCGATTGTGGGATCAATTATGGGCGGCTGGTTAATGTCATTAAATCTCTCCAGTTTTGAAATTTTAAGTATTTTAGCGATACCTGCATTTTGTGCCGCGGTTTCGTTGTTACTCATTAAACGTTTAAAGAAAAATCAATCTCAAGTTTTAGTCGCTTCGAATTGAGTCAACACGATTCCACTGAAAAAATATATGTCTGTACCAAAGGATGGCGCAGACAATAGTTAAAGGATGATTTGTTTCATGAAATATTTAAAAATCGAATATTTAAAGTTTTCTACTCTTTTATTTATCTGTAGTGGTCATTCAATATTGTGGGCAGCAGATACCACTCAACAAGACGAAGATGAATGGAAATTCACGCTAAAGAATGCCTATATAAACCGTGACTTTGATAATGATGCAATCAAAGATACGGGCAGTTGGTCTCAGGCAGCTTCATTATTTTATAAGTCGAAAATGCATGACACCCCACTGCAAATTGCAGATAAGCCCATTACTATTGGTGCCGATGCTTCTGTTCAATACGCCGTGCGCTTGAGTTCAGATAAACATGTTGCGGACACGGTTTTACCTTTTAATAAGGAAACACAGTCACAAGCATCCGACTTCTTAAAATACGGCGCAACTTTAAAACTAGGTTATGACAAAACACTTTTAAGTGTCGGTGAACTCTGGCTAGATTTACCTGTAACGGCTGTTGATGCTAGTCGTCAGTTACTCACTTCGTATTGGGGAACTAATCTTAAGTCACAACTTTCAGATCAGCTTTATGCAGAAATTGGACGAGTGGAAAAAGTCTCTCCACGTAATGAAGAAGACTTTAAAAAGTTTTCTTTCACAGCGAACGGCATTACCAAAGAATCTGATGGCTTAAATTATATTGATCTGCGATATCAATTCACGCCGTCTTTAAAGGCTGAATATTACTTCGGTAATTTAGAAGATCTGTATAATAAACACTATGTAGGACTTGAGCACAATTGGAAACAATCTAATTTTGCTCTTACGTCTAAATTTAAATACTTCAATGCAAAAGATGATGGCAATACTTTTGATATTGATGCGCAGAACATTGGTTTACTTGAAACTGTAAAAGTAAAAAACCACACCTTTGGCTTGGGCTATCAGCAGATCATTGGTGAGTCAGCTTATCCGCTACCGGATGGTTTTTTACCAGAAACCTATTTTATTAACTGGAACGCTACTGGTTTCTTTAAAGAAGACGAAAAGTCTTACCATGTGATGTACGGCTACGATTTTAAAGACTATGTGTCTGGCCTAAATGCGATGGTGAAATATGTTTACGGTCATGACTTTAAAGCAGCAAATGGCGAGAAAAACCACGAAACCGAGTCAAATGTGATTTTAAACTATGCATTTCAACAGCCGTTCTTAAAAGGCGTTGCTCTGCAATATATTCGTATTGATTACAACGTTAAACATGGCAATGACTTTGGTGAAGATCGTCTATTTGTCAACTACACCAAAAAGTTTTAAAGACTTTTTAATACTCATCATTAAAAAAGAGACCATAAAAGGTCTCTTTTTTCTTTCATATTCAAATGTTTAGACTAACTATTTGGTCGTATCCACAGAAACCACAACAGATAGACCAGGACGCAACAATTTAATATCAGGTTGGTTCTCAAGGAGTTTGATGCGTAAAGGTAAACGCTGAACAATTTTAGTAAAGTTACCCGTCGCATTTGTTGCTGAAATTGGCGAGAAGAATGCACCAGTCGATGGTGAAAAACTATCTACCACACCTTTTAACTCAACGTTATAAGCATCGACATAAACAGTGACAGGCTGGCCGATTTTAATTTGTTTTAGCTCAATTTCACGGAAGTTTGCTTCTACATACACTTGATCTAAAGGCACAACCACCATGAGTGGATTACCTGCGCTAACAAAGTTGCCCACATTTGCAGACTTCTGCCCAATCATACCATCAATAGGCGCTCGAATTTCTGTATAGCTCAGATTCAGTTTTGCTTTATCAAGCGCAGCTTGGGCTTGTTTCAAAGCCGCTTGTTTAGCTTGAACCTGAATCTTATATTGGTTGAGCTGATACTGCGCATCAATGACTTTTTCTTTACTGCTGTCCAAGTCGGCATATTGCTCGGTTAGTGTGGTTTTTGACTGTTGTGTAATCAATCTAGATTCAGCGCCAAGTGCCTGTAATTGCTCATAGCGTGCGGTATTATCTTTGGTGAGTTTAATGCCGGCTTCTACTTTTCTAAGCTGGGCCTCTGTTTCTCGAATAACAGTTGGTTGTCTTTCTACTGCCAGCATTGCTTCATTTAAGTCAGCTTGTGCTTTGGCATAATTAGATTCAGCTTCAGCTAAAGCCGCCTGATAATCACGTGCATCAATTCGTGCCAAAAGCTGGCCTTTTTTTACGGTCTGGTGATCTTTAATATAAATTTCTTCAATATTACCTGACACTTTGGGAGCAATGGTTGAGTACTCGACATCTACCCGCGCATCGTCAGTTTTAACAATGGAAGAAGGTAAAAATATAACTTTTAAAATCCATAAAATGGAAACTAGAACGATAATAAATGCAATAACCATAACCCAGTGTTTCTTAAGATATTGCATCTTTGTTAACTTGGGTGACTCGGTCATGGAGTGATCTTGGGCTTCGAGAGTACTCATAAAGATTTTCCTGAGTTATGACTATTCATTAACTTAATGAGAGCAATGCGTGGTGGATAAGTTCTAACTGGCAAAATCAGCATAACGATAAATAAAATTGCAGTAAGTCCCGCTAAAATCAGATATTGATCGCTAATGACTAATACTGATTGCTGTACCTGAATCGCAGAATTTAAGGCAGATAAACCACCGGAAACACGTTCGGTACCATCTGCACTCAGCACAGGCGGGGTAAGAGGATTAATAACAGGACCTTGAATATTTTGAAAAACATGTTGTGCGGTATTTTCAATCAGCCGTGTTGAATGGTATTCACCACGTACTCGATTGACCCAGTCCAAAAGGCACACACCGAGTACGCCGCTAATAGCACGTGGGGTGTTAATCATAGGAGAAGCATAGATTGCCATAGTTGGGTGGACACTATTTGTACCCATCATGAGGAGCGAAAGCACTACACAGGTTTGTCCTAAACATGAGATTGCATGCCAAAAATAGAATTGGTCTTGGTTCCAAGTCGTATCAAGTTGACTTGCACCTAAGCAGCCAACCATAACCAAAAGTAAACCAAATCCATGTACATATCGGCTATCAACCCAAGCTTGGTTCAAAACTTTAATAACAATCGGGATATAGATAAATTGTAATGCGGCAATTTGTAAGCCAATCCACATGGTTTGAGTAGGCTTATAACCATGCACAGCGCTTAAGTAATTAAGGGGTAATGTACTGGTTGACATACCAATAACCACAAAGCAGAACAACGCAATAACAGCATAACCAAAATTTCGTATTTCGAGCATTTGCGGTTTAATTAATGGTGTTGGATAGCGCCATTCATGTATTAAAAATAAAGGTAGGGTAATGGCACTCATTAAAGCCAAAACAAAAATCAATTTTGAGTGGAACCAGTCCAAATGATTGCCATGCAAAAGCATGGTACTAAGGCTTGCCAAACCAATAATGGCTAGAATCGCGCCAGTCCAATCGTAAGTTTTTATTCTTGAGTAATTTAACGGATCTTGCGGAATACCGAAGTAAACTAACGCAGCACTTAAAGCACAAAAAGGAATGGTTTGGAAAAATATCATCTTCCAACCAATCACATCTAAATAAAAGGCAGCAAGCGCAGCGCTTAAGTTTGGGAAAAAAGTTGCTGTCAATGCATAGCAGGCCAAGCCCCATAGACGAATTTCAGGTCCTAGGAATCTAAGTGCACATGCCATTAATAAAGGAATAGTTAAACCATTGGCGAGTCCTTGTAAGCCCCGTAATAAATAAAATATTTCGATATTTGGGCTAAAAGGAATTAAAACGCTAGAGAAGAGGCAAAGTCCTATCGCAAAAAGAAGAACCCGACGCATGGAAAAAATAACGGCCCAACTGGTGGACAGTATCATCCCAATAATCATGGCACTGGCATAAATACTGCTGACCCAATAACCGGAGTCGACACTAATACCCATCTCACCGCGAATATCGACCAAGGTAATGCTGCTAATTCGGTTATTAAATTCGACAGTCATGGCTGCAAAAATTGCACCTGCCAAACCGATGAGTGGTCGTATATTCATCTTTTACCTTAAATTTTAAAATGAGCTTAATGCTTATAGCGGTGATTAAGCTCAACTGTACCGATCGGTACTCTACTATCTTATTAAATTTACGTCAATTCTCGATTTTGAACTTTTCGATGAGTTACACTAAGAATGAAATTGCTAAATATGTTTGTAGGGTCGTATGTCTGATTGCACTAAAACGAATGAGAAAGATCAAAAAATTCTGGATGCAGCAACAAAGTTTTTTCTGATCCATGGTTTTAGTGGAACAACCACAGATATGATTCAAAAAGAAGCGGGCGTTTCAAAAGCGACCATGTATGGTTGTTTTAAAAATAAAGAAGCGATGTTTGCTGCGGTCATTGAACGTCAATGTACCAACATGCAAAAACAAATTATGTCGGTCGAGACAAAAGCCAAAAATTTACGTTCAGCCTTAACCGAAATTGGGAAAACTTATCTGTGCTTTATCTTATCGCATTCAGGTTTGGCTTTTTTTAGAGTCTGTATTGCAGAGGCTGTAAGGTTCCCGGAATTATCCGAAAAGTTCTTTGAAGTGGGACCACAACGTCTAGCAAATATTATTGCAGGTTATCTTGAAAAGTCGGTTAAACAAGGAGAAATTGAATTAACGTCTTCTTCGGAAGTCGCAGCAAATATTTTTTTATCACTGTTAAGAAGTGATGCCCACCTAAAATGTTTGACTCATCCTGATTATTTAATCTCAGCTGATGAAATTAGTACTTGGGTTGAATACGCTGTTGATTTATTTTTAAAAAATATTAATTACAAACTAGATTGATATTAAGGAACTTATGCCTCCTTAAAAAACCTAAATGTAGAAGTAAAAAGAGACCAACTTGTGGTCTCTTTTTATTCTTAGATCGCTTCTCTGGTCATCTCACCATTGACCAATCTTAAAATCTGCAATGGGTTGCTGTCTTTTAAGGCTTCTGGCAATAAACTTTGCGGATAGTTCTGGTAACACACAGGTCTTAAGTAGCGGTCAATGGCTAAGGTTCCGACTGAAGTACCTCGTGCATCTGAAGTGGCTGGGTATGGCCCGCCGTGTACCATCGCATCACACACCTCAACACCTGTTGGGTAGCCATTTATAAGTAATCGACCGGCTTTTTCTTCTAGTACAGGAACTACATCTGCAAACTCGGTTAAGTCAGCTTCATCGGCAATTAAAGTCGCAGTCAGTTGCCCATTCATGCTTTGTAGTGCATGAATGAGTTGGGCTTTATCTTCAACTTCAATGATGACTGTGGTTGGCCCAAAGATTTCTTCTTGTAAAAGCTGGTCACCTGCCAGTAAAAGCTCAACATCAGCTTTAAACAGTTGTGGCTGCGCCTGATTACCTTGTTGAGTTTGACCTGCCAAATGTTTGATGCCTTGATGCTGGGTTAAGTGCTCAAGACCAGCGGTATAGCTTTTTAAAGTTCCGGCATTGAGCATAGTTTGCGCAGGCTTAGCCCCTATAATTTCAGTCAGGTTGCTAATGAGCTGGTTAAATTCAGCTGATTTAATTCCCAAAATCAAACCCGGATTAGTACAGAACTGACCACAGCCTAAAACCACTGAATCTGCCAAATCCTGTGCAATTTTGTCACCACGGTTTTTTAAGGCTTCTGGCAACATCAACATCGGGTTAATACTGCTCATTTCAGCAAAGACTGGAATCGGTTGTGGACGGGCTGCGGCCATATCACATAAAGCACGACCACCACGCAATGAACCGGTAAAACCCACAGCCTGAATTAAAGGATGCTTCACTAAAGGTTCACCCACGCCATTACCGTAGATCATGTTAAATACACCTTTTGGCATATTTGATTTTTCGACTGCACGTTCAATTGCCTGAGCTACAAAGTCTGCTGTCGCCATATGTCCACTATGGGCTTTCACCACTACAGAGCAACCTGCTGCCAGTGCCGAAGCAGTGTCACCACCTGCAGTTGAGAATGCTAAAGGAAAGTTACTTGCCCCAAAAACTGCCACAGGGCCAACACCGATTTTAATCTGGCGCAGGTCTGGGCGAGGTAAAGGCTGGCGCTCAGGTAAAGCAGTATCAATACGGGCACCTAAAAAATCACCACGGCGCAGCACTTTGGCAAATAAACGCATTTGCCCACTGGTACGACCACGTTCACCTTGCAAACGTGCAAGTGGCAAAGCAGTTTCCTGTGAGACGATTTCTAAAAAATCTGTACCCAAAGCATCGAGTTCATCGGCAATATTTTCTAAAAAAACAGCACGCTGTTCAGGAGACGTATGGCGGTAAGTCTTAAAGGCTTGACTGGCAGCTTCACAGGCCTGATTAACCTCTTGCTCGGTTGCATGGTGAAACTCATAAGGCAAAGTTTCACCAGTCGTAGCATGAATGCTTTTTAATAAGGTTGTACCTTGTGCGCTGCGTGAACCACCAATAAAGTTGTGTCCGATAATGGTCATAACAAATATCCTGAAATTAATGAGAGTGTCTTGGAAGGTTGTCTTGGTTTACGACTCGCATATATAAAGTTGCGGGTTCCAAACAACCACCAGTAGATAATTGACCTACCATGTTGCGATACATTTCTTGCCAAGGTGTTTGAGATGGAGATACCGTCGGTTTCCATTCACGGCGGCGTTGTTCTAACTCTTCATCAGAAATGAGCACGTTGACAGAACGTTTATTTAAATCAATACGTAAACGGTCATTGGTTTTAAGTAAGGCAATTCCACCGCCTACAGCTGCTTCGGGTGACATATTGAGAATAGATGGGCTGGCAGAAGTTCCACTTTGGCGGCCATCTCCTAAGCAAGGCAGTGAATCAATCCCTTTTTTAATTAACTCTGCTGGTGGAGCCATATTGACGACTTCAGCACTGCCCGGATAACCCACTGTACCTGCGCCACGAATGACTAAAATACAATGTTCATCAATGTTTAAGGCAGGGTCATTGATACGTGCGTGATAGTCTTCGGGACCTTCAAAAACGATTGCGCGTGCTTCGAAGCTATTTTCATTGTTTGGATCTGATAAATAGGTTTTTTTAAATGCTTCGCCCACTACAGACATTTTCATAATGGCGCTGTCAAAGAAGTTACCACTGAGCACAATGAAACCGGCACCATGTTTAAGAGGTTGTTCATAAGGGAAAATGACATCTGCATTTGAGATTTTTGCATTTTTGGCAATTTCCCCAATTGTTTTACCGCTAACCGATGCACAATCTTCGTGTAATACACCAGCTTTTTGTAATTCGTGTAGAACGGCAGGAACACCACCCGCACGGTGAAAACCTTCACCCAAATATTTACCCGCCGGCATACAGTTCACAATAAGCGGAATGTTTTCACCAACACGTTGCCAGTCTTCTAAACTCAGCTCAATACCCATATGACGGGCAATCGCAATGAGGTGAGGAGGGCAGTTACTCGATGCGCCTAAAGCTGAGGCTACTGCAATTGCATTTTCAAAAGATTGTTTGGTCATAATTTTAGAAGGGCGTAAATCTTCTAAAACCATTTCACAAATTCTTTTGCCTGTCATATAGGCCATTTGCCCACGTTCACGATATGGCGCCGGAATACTTGCACATGTCGGTAAAGACATACCTAAAGCTTCTGCCAAAGCATTCATAGAAAGTGCAGTGCCCATGGTGTTGCAATGCCCGACTGAAGGTGAAGCAGAAGTGGTCATTTCCATGAACCCTTCATAGTCAATTTCACCAGTGGCAAGTAAGTTTCTTGCATGCCAAAGCACAGTACCGGAACCAATTAACTCACCTTTAAAATGACCATCTAGCATTGGCCCACCAGACAACACAATTGCAGGTATATCTGTTGTGGCTGCTGCCATTAAACATGCAGGGGTAGTTTTGTCACAACCAGTGGTCAGCACTACACCATCAAGCGGATAACCATGCAAGATTTCAACCAAACCTAAATAGGCCAAGTTGCGGTCAAGTGCAGCAGTTGGACGACGGGTTTGTTCTGCAATCGGGTGGACGGGGAATTCCATTGGAATACCACCCGCATCTCGAATACCCGCTTTAACGCGTTCAGCAAGTTCTTTGTGATGACGGTTACATGGAGTCAAATCACTACCGGTTTGTGCAATTCCAATAATCGGGCGACCTGATTGTAACTCGGCACGGGTCAAACCATAGTTCATGTAACGCTCAACATATAAAGCGGTCATGTCGGCATGTTCAGGATCATCAAACCATTCTTGGCTACGTAAAAAAATCCGTTTATTTTGATCATTCATTTTTTGATCCTTTCACTCATACTTTTTGAAATTTAGTTTATTTACGGGATGAATCTTGCAATTCAACCGATCGATAATACGTGAAAATTATAGTAATTCACGCTGCTTCAAATTACGCATCAAAGCATTTATTCCAAAATTCCACGGTGTTGCTTTATCACTGGTCATAACCGTGTTGTACAAAGTACCAAGTTTAGGCGAATGAATACGGACGACATCTCCAACTTTATGGGTAAAGCCAGCCCCAGCTTGTTCGCGATCTTGAGTAGGTGCAAATAAAGTGCCCAAGAACAAAACAAAACCGTCTGGATATTGATGGTTTTCATTAAGAGTTTGTTGAATTAAATCTTCAGGATCTCGGCTAATTTGCGACATAGAGCTCACCCCATTTAACACAAAGTTATCAGTGCCTTGAATTTGCAGTTCAACATCGCAAGTACGAATATCATTTAAAGTAAAAGTATGGTCAAAAAGACGAATAAATGGGCCAATTGCACAAGATGCGTTGTTATCTTTCGCTTTGCTTAACAAGAGAGCGCTACGACCTTCAAAGTCCCGTAAATTCACATCGTTACCTAAAGTCGCACCTAAAATCTTACCTTGGCTGTTGGCAACTAATACGACTTCCGGCTCTGGATTATTCCACTCAGACTTTGGGTGAATACCAATATTTTGTCCTGTACCTACAGCTGCTAAAACAGGGGCTTTAGTAAAAATCTCGGCATCTGTACCAATACCTACCTCAAGATATTGAGACCACATTTTTTGCTCGATTAAATATTCTTTGAGTTGTAACGCTTTTTCAGAGCCGGGTTCGATTGTTTTTAAATTATCACCGATTACGCCTTGTACAACTTCACGAATCGATTGAGCTTTTTGTGCGTCGCCACCGGCTTGTTCTTCAATCACTCGTTCTAACATGCTTGCAGCAAAGGTAACACCTGCCGCTTTAATTACTTGTAAATCAATAGGGGCTAAAAAATATGCCTTGTTGGTATCTGGTTCGGCGACAGTATTGGCAAATAATTCATCAATTGAACCAACTCGTCTTCCTTCAATTTCAGATAAAGCTTTTAAAGGATCAGCACTTTCAAGTAACTCGGAAATAGTATGAAATTTTTCCGAGATATCAAAAACTTGATTGCCTCTTAAAATAATAGGGGATGGACCCGAAATTTGACTTGGAATCCACGCACGGCCAATTAAGCATCCTTGAGTTGCATCATCTGGTAATGAGTTCTGGGAATTTAACGTAAAGTTCATTTAAAGCTTCCTTCTTTTATTTGAAATCATGATATGTTTCTTATTTAATAAACACCAATCGTAATAATTTAATTATTAATAACCAGTGGTTATCAAAAAGGAATTTTAAAAATGGCAGATTTGACTTACTCAAGTTTAAATAACTGGCTTAAATTCAAGCATTTGGTTTTGTTAGAGACGTTAGCTCGAACCAATAACATGCATTTGGCTGCCGAGCAGATGAACTTAAGTCAACCCGCCGTAAGTAAAATGCTAAAGGAAATTGAGGGCCTTCTTGGGTTTCAGGTCTTTGAGCGACTGCCTCGTAATATGCCTGTAACGGCATTGGGTGAACATGTCATTCGTTATGCCCAGCGTGTTTTGAATGACGCAAAACATTTTGTCGAAGACATCGAGATTTTACGGTTGGGTGGACATGGGTTTTTAAAAGTAGGGGGAATATTTGCAGCAACCGCAGTAGTAATTCCAAACTCAATTATCGAAATTAAGAAACAATGGCCTCTACTTTCTAT
This sequence comes from Acinetobacter sp. UC24323, assembly GCF_024151445.1. NCBI lineage: Bacteria > Pseudomonadati > Pseudomonadota > Gammaproteobacteria > Moraxellales > Moraxellaceae > Acinetobacter > Acinetobacter sp. UC24323. Next base: position 89,579 of record NZ_JAHIBY010000013.1, read on the forward strand.
CGATGTTGTTGAACAGACCAGTGACCATTTAATGGAAATGTTGAGTGAACATACTCTAGATTTAGCCATAGGGCGTTTTACTGATGTTACGCAAAGCCAATTTTTCGATTTTCAGCCGTTAGGCCCTGAACCCTTCTGTATTGTTGTCAATAATGAGCACCCATGTGCCCAGAAAAAGTTTTGTACATTAGAAGAATTATTAAAATGGCCGTGGGTACTTTATCCTAAAGGCACACCCATTCGGGAGCGCATGGAAGGTGCATTCGCCCGAGCTAAAGTCAAAATTCCTTTAAATACGGTAAATACCATGTCGATGCAGACCTTTTTACAGATCTTAAAAGGGGCACCTATGGTGGGCATGTTGCCAGAAGCAATGGTGATTGATCAGGTGAAAGAAGGACAACTACAGATTTTAGAAACAGACCTGATTTTAGATGCCCAAGATTATGGAATTTTGACACGTAAAGATGAACCAGTGTCTGATATAGCCGCAGCCTTTATCAATATTTTACTTAAAAATGCAAAACGTAAGTAAAGTCCTCAGCCTCAAGTCATAGAAGACTTGGGGCTTTTAAATTAAAAGAAAGCCTATTTAATTTAGTCAAAGTTTCATCATAAAACTGATATTAAAAAGTTATCAATATTTAGAAATTATTCATTGGAAATTATTGCAGGGACTCCTTATCGTTTAATTCATGATGATTAAAAATCTTTAAGTGAATAAGAATTAGGAAAGGATCCCTGTATGAATGTGTTAATTACTGGTGGCACGGGTTTTATTGGAAAGCAAATCGCCAAAAAGATTTTAAAAACCGGAAGCCTAACTTTAGACGGTAAACAAGCTAAGCCCATCGATAAAATTATTTTGTTTGATGCGTTTGCTGGTGATGATTTACCGCAAGATCCAAAAATTGAAGTGGTGATTGGTGATATTACCGACAAAACCACAGTGGCAAATATTACAGAAAAAATTGATGTTGTTTGGCACTTAGCCGCCGTGGTGAGTTCAGCAGCAGAGGCCGATTTTGACTTGGGAATGGATGTAAACCTTTATGGCCTTTTAAATTTATTAGAAGAATTAAGAAAAAAACAAACAATGCCTCGAGTCATTTTTGCGAGTGGCTGCGCTGTATTTGGTGGTCAATTACCAGAAGTTGTAACAGATGATACGGTGGTTACACCAAAGTCCTCTTACGGTATGCAAAAAGCAGTAGGAGAATTGCTCGTTTCAGATTATTCACGTAAAGGCTTTATTGATGGCCGTGTTTTAAGATTACCGACTATTGTGGTTCGTCCAGGTAAGCCTAATAAAGCCGCATCTACATTTTTTAGCTCAATTATCCGCGAGCCCTTAAAAGGTGAAACGGCAGTTTGTCCAGTCCCGCCAGATACTCCGGTTTTTATTACTTCACCACGACGCTGTGTTGAGTCAATGATTAAGGCTGCGTCAATTTCTTCAGAGGCACTCCAAGATAACCGAATTATTCCCTTACCGGGATTGACTGTTACCGTTAAGCAAATGCTTGAGGCACTTGAAAAAGTTGCCGGTAAACAAGCAACTGATTTAGTGCAGTGGCAAGAAGATAAAACCATTCAAAGGATTGTTCAAAGTTGGCCGGTTCAAGTGAAAGCTGAATATGCCGAATCTTTAGGTTTCCAAGCAGATGAGAATTTTGAAAGCATCATTCAGGCACATATAGAAGATACCCAAAATTAATGGCAGTGATCGCCAATTCATGTGAGAGTTATTATGGAAGATATCAAAAATGTCACTGCTCTCGAAGAGCAGACAATTAAACGTATTTCAAGTCGCATTATCCCGTTTCTTATTATTTTATTCATTATGGCTTTTCTGGACAGAACCAATATTGGTTTTGCTGCGCTACATATGAATGATGCAATTGGAATTACCCAAACTATTTTTGGTTTAGGTGCGGGTGTATTTTTCTTGGGTTACTTTATTGCAGAAGTACCGAGTAATGTTTTACTTCATCGGTTTGGTGCACGGATTTGGATTGCCCGAATCATGATTACTTGGGGAATTATTGCCGGGCTTATGGGATTTATCCATAGTGGGACCCAATTTATTATTTTACGGTTTTTACTGGGTATTGCAGAAGCGGGTTTCTTTCCGGGGGTTATTTTTTATTTAACCTTATGGTTTCCTGCTAAATATCGTGCCCGTGTCTTCGCGACTTTCTATTTAGGGTTACCAATTGCCCAAATTATTGGAGCGCCAATTTCGGTCGGCCTTATGCAATGGGGCAATACCATTGGCTATGAAGGCTGGCGTTTAATGTATATTTTAGAAGGGATTCCTTCCATTATTTTAGGACTAGTTTGCCTAAAATATTTAACCAATAACCCGAAAGAAGCACAGTGGTTAACAGCTGAGCAGCGCCAATGGCTCATGAATACGCTAGAACGTGAAGAAAGAGAAAAAGAGCAATCTGCCGATGCTGCTTTAACAAAAGGTGAACTTATTAAACAAGTGTTTAAAAATCCTTTAGTGTGGATTATGGCAATTGTTTATTTTGGAATTACGTCTGGTTCAAATGCGATGTTCTTCTTCTTACCAAGTGTTTTAGAGTCATTCCGTAACACATTTGGTATGCAGATTAGCCTTATTCAAAATGGTTTACTTACAGCAATTCCATATGCATTTGCGGCAGTTGGTATGGTTTTATGGAGCCGCCGTTCTGACCGTAAACAAGAGCGTTATAAACACGGTGCCTGTGCTGCACTTATGGCGGCTTTCGCAATTGCAATTGCTTTGATTGTGAATCAACCGTGGGCAATTATTGTGGGCTTTATTTTGCTCGCAATTGGTGTATTTAGTGCAATTAACATTTTCTGGACTATTCCTGGGCAAACTTTAACAGGAGTGGGTGCCGCAGCCGGTATTGGCTTAATTAACTCTGTAGGTAATTTAAGTGGTTTTACTGGTCCATATTTAACAGGCTATTTATATACCACCACGGGCACCTATACAGTAGCGTTCCTTGCTATTGCAGGATTTGTCGCCATGGGCGGTTTAGGGTTACTGCTTTTGGCAAAGTTAAAGTCTGATAGCCTAAAAGTAGAACAACGGCGACTTAAAGTGCGGACTGCTACGGAGATGAAATAATGGCTCGGATTGGTTTTGTTGGAACGGGCATTATGGGAATGCCAATGGCCATGAACTTATTAAAAGCTGGTCATCAAGTTAAGGTTTGGAATAGAACTTCATCTAAAGCAGAAAGTTTAAAAGAAGCTGGTGCACATGTTTGTAGTGAACTTGAACAAGTTGGAAAAGATGTAGAGTTTCTGATTTGTATGCTCAGTGATGGAAAAACCTGCGATGAAATTCTATTTCAAGAACGTGGTGCAATCTCACAGCTAAAACCCGAAAGCACGGTCATAGTGATGAGTTCGATACCTGTTGAAGTTGCAAAAAAACAAAGTGAAAAATGTAAAGAAAGAGGACTTAGATATTTAGATGCACCTGTTTCTGGCGGTGAAAAAGGTGCTCAAAATGCAAGTCTGGCGATTATGGTTGGCGGTGATGCTCAAACATTTTCACATGCTGAACATGTTCTATCTGCCATGGGGCGGCCAATTTTAGTTGGAGAGGCTGGCTGTGGAATGCTGGCAAAACTCGTCAATCAAATGATAGTCGCATCCACCATTGCAACCGTGAGTGAAGGTTTATTGCTTGCCAGTAAAGCAGGAGCAGACCCGATAAAACTCAAACAAGCATTAACAGGCGGTTTTGCAGATTCTCCGATTTTGCAACAGCATGGCGAACGCATGTTAAATCGAGATTTTAAACCGGGAGGTACAGCTCGAAACCAGCATAAAGATATTCATACAGCCGTTAGCTATGCTAAATCGCTTGAGTTGAATTTACCTATAGCCCAAAAAGTCAGTCAATTGTTCGAAAATATGCTTGCTGCCGGAGATGGTGAGCTTGATCATTCTGGTTTAATTCGTGAGCTTGAACGAATGAATCATGTGTAATATTGCTTTAATTTTAGCGGTACTTGATGAATAGACATAATCAAGTACCGCTTTTTTTCTGGTATTAATTTTTTAATAGTCCACGTTTATTGCTTTTATATATTCTTAATATCTACTGACGGAGAAACCCCAAAAAAGCGTTTATATTCTCTGGAAAATTGGGACAAGCTTTCATAACCGACTTGCATGCTGGTAGATGAAATATCGTATTCTTCGGTCATTAATAAACGCCGTGCTTCGGTCAATCTCATTCTCTTTTGATACTGTAAGGGACTCATTGAGGTTATATCCCTAAAATGTTGATGAAAACTTGATGCACTCATCCCCATTGTGCTTGCCAGTTCTTCAATACTAAATGGTTTTGCAAAATTTGTTTTCAGCCATTCAATCGCCTTCACAATTCGATGACCTGTAGTGCCTGCCGCTACAATACGTTTAAGTCGATCGCCTTGCGGGCTCATCAATAAACGATAAAAAATTTCCTTAATAATAAGAGGAGACAAGATGGGAATGTCTTGTGGCGTATCTAGTAATTTTATTAACCGTATAAACGCATCATTCAGCTCTGAATTGACTACTCCAACAGCCATTCCTTTTTTCTCAGTATTTACATCTTTAAAGGGAATATGGGCCTCAAGCATGATTTGAGCAAGTAAATATGGGTCTAGCCTTAGCACAATTGAGAGATAGGGTTGTTCAACAGAAGCTTCAAGCACTTGAGCAATTACAGGCAGGTCAATTGCAGTAAAAAGGAAATGGTTAGAGTCATAAGTATAAGTCTCTTCGCTAAGAATCACCTGTTTTTTGCCTTGAGCAATCATACATAGACTCGCATCCATCATGCTGCTACTTGGTTTGGTCAATGTCTCTGCACGATATAAAGTCAGTCCCGTAATAGCTGTTTCGAATGTGCCTTTTTCTCGTGTCCATTGATCGACAAGTTGAGCCAATTCTTGATTATGGTTAGACCTATTCGCCATTCAGATTCTACCGATTACCCTCTGTATTTTTATTGTAGGCATTTCAAATAAGAAAAATAGTGAGAAGTGCAACAATTTGGAGGATTAGGCAAATCTGTGAGAGGAATAGAACAACACCTTACAACTTTCATTTTTATACTGTTTGAACAACGCTTAATCCTGCATCCCTCATTAAATTGAGGGCATTGGTATCAATCTAGGAAAAAAGATGAATGTTAAGGCAGTCACGTTTGTGACCAGTTTATTTATCTCAATAGGAGTACCCGCAATGGATAAAAAATCAGTCACAGCATTTCAAACCGTTAAAAAAGCCAACCAACAACAGGTAATTACCGGCCTAGATAATATTTTCACGGGTCAAGTTGCAATTAAACCATTAACTGATGTTACTGACAGTATAAATGCTTCCAGTGCTTATGTAAGTTTTAATGCCAATGCCCGTTCATTTTGGCATACCCATCCTAAAGGGCAATATCTCATTGTTACAGAAGGAGAGGGACTGGTGCAAGAATGGGGTAAACCTGCGGAAAAAATTTCTGTAGGAGATGTGATTTATTGTCCACCTGGAGTGAAACATTGGCATGGTGCAAGTGGAAATTCTGCGATGACACATCTTGCTTTAACTGCAACTGATGAACATGGCAAAAATGTGGACTGGTTAGAGCCTGTATCAGATGAGCAATATAAAGAGGCGGGCCACTGAAATTATAAAGTTCCTATTTCTAGCCATCAGTTTGTTGGCGCTGAATCAACAGATTTATGCAGCTACCCATATGGTCCAGCTTCCTTTATCTCAAAAGAAGGAAATAACACAAATGCAAAATTCTTTATCCGAACAGCAACAGGCAATCATACCGATTGCTGCCTATGCTGCAAATGGTGACCTAGCTAAACTCAGTCAATCATTAAAAGATGGTTTAGATTTAGGGTTAACCATTGCAGAAATTAAGGAAGTTTTAGTTCAAACCTATGCCTATGCAGGTTTTCCTCGAAGTTTGAATGCCCTTACAACATTTATGCAGGTGCTAGAGCAGCGTAAAGAAAGCGGTATTCGTGACATAGAGGGTAAGACTAACAGCACTCTACCGAAAGATTATCAGGCACTTTTACAAGGTACTCAGAATCAAACTCAGTTGGTGGGTCAACCTGTAAAAGGTGCACTTTTTGAGTTTGCTCCAGCTATAGATGAGTATTTAAAGGCTCATCTTTTTGGCGATATTTTTTCAAGGGATGTGCTGAATTGGCAAGATCGTGAGATTGCTACTTTGAGCATGCTTTCGGCTCTAGAAGGTGTAGATAGCCAACTTCAATCCCATCTTAATATTGCAAAGACTCAAGGTGTTAGTTCTCATCAATTTGAAAATATACAGAAAATACTTGCTGAAAAAGTAAGTCTGCAAGTGGGTCAAAGGTTCCAAAATGTATTGACCAGTTTTCACAATCAATCGCTCTAAATGAGCTCCCAGCGAAAAAATCGTCTTCATTTACATTAAGCATGAGAGAAAAAATATGACAACTGAAGTTTTAGGTTATGCCGCGCTGTCATCAGAAACTCCTTTAGTTCCGTTTAAATTTGAACGTAGAACCCCACGTGAAGATGATGTTGTCATTCAAATTGAGTATTGTGGTGTTTGTCACTCTGATCTACATCAAGCTAAAAACGATTGGGGATTTAGTGCTTATCCATTAGTTCCGGGCCATGAAATTGTTGGACGTGTTACCTCAATCGGTCCTAAAGTCACAAAGTATAAAGTTGGTGATTTAGTGGGCATTGGCTGTATGGTCGATTCATGCCGTACTTGTTCTGCTTGTCATTCAGGGCTAGAGCAATATTGTGAAGAAGGTAACATCCAGACTTATGGTGGCGTAGATCGCCATGACCAACGCCCAACTTATGGTGGATATTCACAAAGCATTACCTGTAGTCAAGATTTTGTATTAAAAGTACCTGAAAATCTGGATGCTCAAGCTGTACCACCACTACTTTGTGCGGGTATTACCACATGGTCGCCGCTACGTCACTGGAATGTTGGAAAGGGCAGTAAAGTTGCTGTCGTTGGTTTAGGTGGTTTAGGACACATGGCGATTAAACTTGCCAATGCTCTAGGCGCTGAAGTGACACTATTTACTCGCTCAGCAAACAAAGAACAAGATGCAAAACAACTTGGCGCACATCATGTAGTGTTATCAACAGATGAGAATCAAATGAAGTCGGTATTAAATCAATTTGATTTGATTATTGATACGGTGCCTTATAACCATGACTTGAAGCCTTATATTCCAACCTTAGCTTTAAATGGAACCATTGTGTTAGTTGGATATTTAGGTGAAATTAGCGCAAATTCAGTACCTATGATTTTAGGTAGAAAATCAATTGCAGGCTCGGTTATTGGTGGAATTAAAGAAACACAAGAATTACTCGATTTTTGTGGTGAGCATAATATCGTTTCTGAAGTAGAGATGATTAATATGCAAAACATTAATGAAGCTTTTGAACGTATGCTAAAGAGCGACGTGAAGTATCGTTTTGTGATTGATATGAAAACACTGTCTGAAGATTAATTCAGACATTATTTGAGCTGTGCATACTATAGCTATGTGTGCACAGCCCATCAGGTTAATTGATGCGAGCGCTATGATTTAGAAGGTATATATTTACGCATAGCAAAGATAAATAGCTTAAATAAAATACTAAATCCAAAAACAGGTAAGCTGAGTCCTAACACGAGGCTCACCGCTATAAACATGATTAAATTATTTGACTCGCTTTTGTAGACTTTTTGCCCAATCATTAAATAGTTTTTATTAGTTAGTAAATTTGGCGTTTTTTTTGCTTACTATCTAAGGTCTTATCTAACATACTTAATTTGATTGCTGTATAAATGATGATTCAAACCGTCTTGCTCTGTTATGGTGTTTTTTTCACATGAAAAATGCACTAAATAAACACATCTTTTTATTTTGCACTCTATTTGTGCACGGGGTGCCATAATGAAGTTATTGGCTTCATTACTCACTTTACTCATTCTATGTGGATGTTCCTCATCTGAGCAAAATAGAAAAACTCAAGAAAACCCAACCTCTCATTCAATATGTGTCTTTGATAGTACAAATACAAAAGTCTGTGTAGCCAAACCTGCCCAAAGAATTGTCTCTTTGTTTGAGTCGGGTTTAGATGGCCTCTATATGCTAGGGCAAGGTGACAAAGTAATTGGTATACCTGCTGAAGTATACATTCAACCTTTATTATTTAATGCCTATTCAAAAATAGATAAACGCATTGCTAATAAGCAGCTTGCAGCACCTTCGCAAGGAGCCAATGCAACCAATATTGAAAGTCTCGTGTTGCTAAAACCAGATCTGGTGATTGTAGGAAGCGGGCAGACTCAAACGATTGAACTGTTACGGCAGTTTGGCATCGCTGTATATGTAATGGAGTCAGGCACCTATAAACAAGTGAAAGAAGAACTGTCTGAAATTGCTATTCTGAGCGGCGCCCAAAAGCGAGCTCAGGAAATTTTAAATTTCTCTGATGAAATTGTGGCAGAAGTCGCAGCCAAAACGGCCCGTCAGCCAAATAAACAATCGATTTACTATGCTTGGTCTGGTGGACGAATTTTTTCTACCTCGGGACGTCAGTCGATTACCAATGACTTTATTGAGCTAGCGGGTGCGTACAACATTGTTCAGACCGCTGCTAACCAACCTAACGTAAACCCCGAGACATTAATTGAATGGAACCCTGACAATATTGTGCTTTGGAATACCAATCCTAAACTGATTTATGAACGAAAAGAATTACAGGGTTTAAGCGCTGTACAAAACCGAAAGGTATTTAATTTGAGTCCTGCATTTATATATAACCCGCACACCATCAAAATCATTATTACGGCGATTTATCTAAATCACAGTATTTATCCTGAACAGTCTGATTTACCAGTAAGTACTTTACAACAGCGTATTTTAACCAAGTTGTATGGTGAGCAGCTTGCTAAAGCGTTGGTGCAATGAATATGGAAAAGCTGAAATATTATTGGTTTTACCCGTTACCTTTCATCATGATTTTTATCTCATTGCTTATTGGGCCAACTCAAACATTGAGTGCATGGGATTATTTGCGGTGGGGTGTGCAAGCAGTCTTTGGTACACCATATTTTGATGCGGAACAATTTAGACTGATGCAAAACATTCTTGTAAATGTCAGATTACCCAGAATTTTACTGACCTTTATGGTGGGAGCTGCATTGGCAACCGCAGGTAATGGCTTGCAGGCATTGTTTCGTAATCCATTGGTTGATTCTTATGTACTTGGTATTTCATCTGGCGCCGCGTTTGGTGCAGCCTTGGCACTTTCTTTAAGTTGGCTTTCACCCAATCTATCAGCCTTTATTTTTGGCGTTTGTGCTGTTGGCTTAACGTATTTATTTGCACATCAAAAACATGAAAGCCAGACGTCTTTAGTGATGGTAATTTTATCGGGCATGATTGTTTCGGGACTGTTTTTAGCAGGACTTACGGTTATTCAATACCTAAGTGATCCATTTAAATTACAAGCAATTGTGCAATGGACGATGGGCAACTTACATCAGGCTTCTTGGCAAAAGGTTCAATACGCCGTGCTTCCGATTTGTATTGGTCTTGCTGGATTATTTGCAATGCGTTGGCGCTTAAACTTAATGGCACTTGGTGCTGAAGAAGCACAGGCGGTGGGTGTTAACCCAGGGTGGGAACAACTTCTTTTAATTGCTCTGGTGACTGTATGTACGTCAACTTCTGTGGCTGCGGCAGGCATTATTAGTTTATATGGGCTGTTTATGCCACATATTGTGAGAATGTTGGTTGGGCCAGATCATCGCTACAGTATTCCTGCCAATATGGTGTTGGGCGGCAGTTTTCTACTGTTGATTGATAACTTTTCTCGGGTTTTACTGACATTTGAAATACCAATTGGTATTTTTACCATGCTACTTGGCGCACCATTTTTCTTATTATTAATGAAAACACAGAGGACTCATTGGGCATGATTCAAATTGATCAGTTAAATTATGCCTATGGGCACAAACAGGTTCTTAAAAATATTCATCTGGAGTTTCCTGAAAATCAGTTTTCCGTAATTTTAGGGCGTAATGGTTGTGGTAAATCGACACTGTTTAAATTGATGGCGGGCCTAGAACCTGTAAAAGATGGCTTGATTCGTTACTCAGGAAAACCATTATCGGACTTTAAAGGTAAAGATCGGGCTGTATTGCTCGGCTTTTTACCGCAGTTTCATAAAACCGTATTTCCATTTTTGGTTAAAGATGTCGTGATTACGGGGCGTGCTGCTTTTAGCAGATATAGACCTTCAAAATCAGACTGGGAACGTGTAGACCAAGCTTTGCTTGATTTAGATATTGAGCATTTGCGTGATCGTCCTTATACCGAGCTATCGGGTGGTGAACGGCAATTGGTTTTGACTGCGCGTATTTTAGTGCAAGCACCGAAAGTCATTTTGCTCGATGAGCCAACCAATCATCTCGATGTTTATTATCAGTCTTATTTAATGAAAAAATTGCGTCAGTTGTCGCGGCAAGATTTTACGGTGATTGCGATTATGCATGATCCCAATTTAGCTTTTTTATTTGCAGATCATCTGTTTTTTATGCGCCAACACGAAGTGGTTAAGCCTGAGTCTAAAACACGAATCACCGATCCTAAGTTTTTAAAAAGTGTCTATGATGTTGAGTTCCATGAAGCCATGATTCAAGACAAAACCATTGTGATTCCTGATCATTCTTGGCTATGAATATGTTGAATTATCAGCTAGTGGGCAAAACTGATTATGAGTCAGCGGTAGAGTTTGCACTTTATACAAGACAGTTGTTATTCCCAGAAATCTATCATGGGCAAATTCCCAAAGATTTACAGAGTTTTGAGCAACATTATGTCCATGATCCACTGGGCTGCTTCATTACAGTAAAAGACCAAAACCGTATTATTGGCACGATTGCATATCGGGCTTATGACCATCGTTTTGATTTAAATTTACCGCTTAATACGGTTGAGGTGGTTAAGTTATTTGTATTGCCTGAATACCGCCGTAATGGCATTGCAACCATGCTATGTAAAATGTTGTTTAGCCATGCCAAAAAACATGCTATTACTAGTTTGTATTTGCATACTCATCCATTTTTACCGGCGGCTGAAGAGTTTTGGACTCTACGAGGTTTTGAGGTTATTCAACGGGAATGGATCGATACCTATGACACCATTCATATGAGTAAATCTTTATAGCGCTTTATCATGCGTATGAAATCTTTTTTGAAAATGGGTAGGTGGATAACCCATAATTTTGCTGAACATTGCGGTAAAAGCTGCCGAGTGTTCATAGCCCAAACTAAAAGCAATTTCCGTAATCGAGATATTTTCTTTTAAGGCATTTAAAGCATAAATAATGCAGACTCGATTACGCCAAGCTTGAAAGGACAAGCCAGTTTCAGACTTAAACCAGCGGTGAAAAGTCCGTTCACTTTTATTGTGGTCATGTGCCCAATCTTTAGGGCTGCTATGAATATCGGGACGCTCCATAAACTCAGCACATTGTTGAGATAGTAATGTGTTGCGAGGCAATGGAATAAACAGAGGCAGGGCTGGTGCAATTTCTAATTCATATAACAATAAATCGATAAGAGCGCCGTCACGGCCTGAGCGCGAGTAATCAATGGATAACTTATTTGCCTGAATGAGCAATTGATGTAACAAAGGCGAGACTTGTATAACCTCGCAATAGTTTGCTTGTCTTGGGGCATTACTCACTTCTATATACAAACTATAAGTACTGACTTTAGATAACCATACCCGATGTGGTTTGCCTGCCGGTATCCATACACCGCTGTACGGTAACACAAGCCATTGTCCATCTTCAGTTTCAACTTTCATAAGCCCTTCGGGTGCATATAAGAACTGTGCACGGCGATGGCTATGCGTATCTAACAAGGTATCAGCAGGATAATCTGACCCTAACGCTAGAACTGCCTGTGGTAGATGGTCTACATCGTTAATTGGAATATTACGCATATATTTTTGGCTGAAACAAATAAAAATATGGCTTTTCTACGTTAGTTTGCCATAGAGCTATTTTATATCATGCCTCTATAAACGTGAGGAAGATGATGATGCTATATGAGCTATTTTTATTTGGACTACTGTCAGGCATAACGACTTGGTTATTTGGTTTTGGCGGCGGATTTGTTGCTGTACCTTTGCTTTATACAGTCATTATTCAAAAGTGGAGTAATGAAAGTAATATCGGCATACATGCCATGCAAATCGCCGTAGCTACATCAGCTTTTGTCATGCTCTGCTCGGCAAGTTTTGCAGTCTTTCGGCACTATCGGTCTGGACATATAGATTGGCAAAAAATCCGCTTTTTATGGGGTGGTATTGCACTTGGTGGAATTATCGGTGCGGTAATGGCCTCATTGTTTAATGGAAATTGGCTTCGCTGGATATTTATGGGCTATGTGTTCATAACCATTCTAGATTGTTATTACCGACCAGGGTTTATAGTGACCTCAAAGCAAAAGCAACACTATGGACAAAATAGTGAACTCATTAAAGGGGGCATTATTGGTTGGGTTGCAGCACTTTTAGGGGTTGGTGGCAGCGTAATGACGGTTCCTTTATTACGGCGGCGGGGTAGTTCTATGGCACAGGCTGCGGCTATTGCAAACATTCTTACGCTGCCTTTGTCTTTCACTGCAACACTTACTTACTGTGTATTGTCAATTTGGCAATCAACATGGACACCCAACGGATTTATCGGTCTAATCTGGTTTGAAGCTGCTTTATTCTTGGTTGCTGGAACATGGATTGGACTATATTTTTCAGAAAAATTTATTTCAAAACTACCTGATTTATGGCGGGCAAAGTTGTATCCGCTACTTTTAATAATAGTTCTACTCGTCATGTTTTTAGTAAATTAACTTTTTATTTTAATTGATTGAGGAATAATCTCTTTTAAAAATCGAATCTCTAAATGCTCTAAAACTATAAATTTTATGTATTAAAGGGCTTTGAAAAAAGTTTAAAAATTAGACTTGCAATATATAGTGGCTTTGTGCCACTATATATTCATCGAAGGTCATCAGACAAAAAGAGGATGATATGGCTATCCAGCTTTTAGATGCGGCAAGAAATGAGATTCCAGTGAAATTTACGCAGTTTTCTGGTGGCGAGCGTCATGTTCAAATTGATGAGACAACCTTAGGTTCACTATCTGGCAGAGTACTCGTTCGCGCAAAGATGGCTTCAAGTCATGATGTGATGGACTATTTGTTACTTGAAAATATATTGCTGACTCAGGGTTTAACCATTGACCTAGAAGTTCCGTATTTTCCATATGCACGTCAGGACCGTATTTGTGCAGTAGGCCAAGCGTTCTCGCTTGATGTGATGACCAAGTTACTCAACATCAATGCTGACAAAAAAGCGGGCAACCAAGGCAAGATCACTGTTTGGGACTGTCATAGTGAAGTAACAACAGCATTACTTGCTACCAATACTTCTTTTAGCGAAGTTGTAAACATCAGTTCAGTAGACATCATCGCAAAGAGTGAAGCGCTAAGCACATTGTTAAAAGATGAAAAAACAGTGCTGGTTTGCCCAGACAAAGGCGCAAAAGCGCGTACACAAATGGTCGCAGATGCTTTTAATTCTAAGCGCAAACAACCAATCACTATTATTCAGTGCGATAAAAAACGTGATCCGGTAACTGGCAAAATTTTAGGTACGCATGTACATGCGACTGATTTATCAGCCCTCACAGCGGTCATTACCGATGACATTTGCGACGGCGGTGCAACCTTTATTGGTATTGCCAAAGAACTGCGTCGCCTCAATTGCCATAAGGTCGTTCTATATGTGACCCACGGTATTTTCAGTAAAGGAATAGAGGTTTTTGATGGGCTGCTTGACCAGCTATTTACCTCGGACAGCTTTCCACAACAACCATCAGACAAAATTTCAGTAATTGCTTTTGCAGCAGAATAAAGAGAACAAAGATGACGATTAAACTTAATCCATTAAACGCTATCGATTTTTATAAAGCCGATCACAGACGTCAGTATCCAGCAGGTACAGAGTACGTGTACGCAAACTTTACGCCGCGTTCATCTCGACTTGCTAAAATGTTGCCTGACTTCGATGATAAAGTTGTTTTCTTTGGTCTTCAGGGTTTTATCAAACACTTTTTAATCGATACATGGAATGTAGGCTTTTTTAAGCAACCTAAAGACAAAGTGGTAGCTGCTTATAAACGCCGTATGGATAGTTCATTAGGTGAAGGTGCTGTGCCGGTCGATCACATTGAAGCATTACATGACTTGGGCTATTTACCATTACGCATTAAAGCTTTGCCAGAAGGCAGCCGCGTCAATATGCGTGTACCCGTGCTCACCGTTATTAATACCGACCCGCGTTTCTTTTGGCTAACCAACTATATTGAAACCGTGTTAAGTGCTGAGCTTTGGAAAAGCTGTACTACAGCAACGATTGCCTACGAGTACAAACGATTATTAACTCAATATGCCGTAAAAACTGGCGCACCACTCGATTTTGTACCTGTGCAAGGACACGATTTTAGTAGCCGTGGTATGAGTGGAATGTATGATGCAGCTCAGTCTGGTGTGGGTCACTTAACCAGTTTTATTGGAACAGATTCGGTTGCTTCAATTGACTACGCAGAAGAATATTACAATGCAACAGGTGTGATTGGGGTATCTGTACCAGCGACCGAACACAGTGTGATGTGTATGGGCACAGAAAACAGTGAGCTAGACACATTTAAGCGTTTAATCTGTGAGCTTTATCCTTCGGGTGTTGTCAGTGTCGTGTCTGATACTTGGGACTTTTGGCGAGTCATTACAGAATTTACAGTGGCTTTAAAACCTGAAATTCTGGCAAGACAACCGAATGCTTTAGGTTTGGCTAAATTAGTTTTCCGTCCTGACTCTGGTGATCCTGTCAAAATTATTTGTGGTGACACAAACGCCGAAGTCGGCAGCCCAGCATATAAAGGCGCTGTTGAATGTTTATGGGAAGTGTTTGGTGGTACAACAACTGACCAAGGCTATAAAGTACTGAATGAACGTGTGGGTTTAATTTACGGTGACTCGATTACTCTAGACCGTGCACAGCGTATTTTGGAAGGATTAGAAGCCAAAGGTTTTGCTTCAAATAACTTGGTGTTTGGTATAGGCAGTTTTACCTATAACTACTTAACTCGCGACACCTTTGGGTTTGCTGTGAAAGCGACTTGGGGGCAAGTAAATGGGGTAGGCCATGAGTTGTTCAAAGACCCGATTACTGACTCAGGCGTTAAAAAATCTGCGAAAGGTCTATTACGCATTGAAGAAAGTGAAAATGGCTTTACTTTGTTTGATGAGCAAACAGCCGAACAAGAACAAGGCGGAGCACTTAAAACAGTCTTTGAAAATGGTAAACTTCAGTATGAGTGTACTTTGGATCAAATACGTGAGCGTTTATCCATCGTATAACTGAGTTTAGATGAACCGTTGCATGAGTATCGGCTCATCATTTTCACTGAGAGACTGAACGTGACTATTCAAACTGAACAAGAATTCCTTGCCAGTTATGATCGCCGAGATTATGACGCACCTTTACTCACTGTAGATATGGCTATTTTCTCGGTATTTAATGGTCAGTTGCAGGTATTACTCATTAAGCGGCCCAACTTTCCAGCCAAAGACCAATGGGCTTTACCGGGTGGTTTTGCCGATTTAACCCATGATCAAGATTTGATGGCCACAGCTTATCGTAAGCTCGTCGAAAAAACAGGGATTAGTTCACCTTACTTAGAACAAGTTGCTTCTGTCGGTAACGCGAAACGTGACCCGCGTGGTTGGGCCGTGACTATTTTGTATTTTGCATTAATTGATTTTAATGCCTATCAACATCAAGCATTGGCTGAATACAGTGAATGGGTGCCTGTAGCAAAAGCAAAAGATTTAGCATTGGCGTTTGATCATAATGAATTGCTCAGCTTAGCTTTAGAGCGTTTAACCAGTAAAACTCGCTATACAGCTTTGCCAGCTAGTCTCATGCCCGAGTTATTTACACTGACCGAGCTACAGACTATTTATGAAATTATTCTTGGACAATCCTTAGATAAAAAAGCGTTTAGACGCCGTATGATAGAAGCAGGCGCAGTTGAAGAAACCAACCACAGTAAAATTGTAGGCAAACGACCAGCTCAGCTTTACCGTTATGCACTCGATTCTTTTGATTTTATATTTCCTCGTTCACTCGAATTACCTAGAAATAAAGAGGGTGAAGGCAAGCAAAACAATGAGCTTTCTGACTAGCGCATCTTGATGCACTTTTGATTTATAATGCCGCGCTTATGATTGATGTCATGTTTTGATCAGCACTTTGCCTATGTCACACGTTTCTCCCTGCTTCCAGCAAAACCAGTTTTTTGTGTTGGTGGAGTACCTCACTTCACTACATGAAATTTATCCTGTAAGACATGAGTTTGCAGGATATTCGGCTGCAATGACATTGGCAGATCGTGTACATTCAGATCATGATATCGCGCCGCTTGAAGCCAGTAAAAGTTACCCTGACTCAATAGAGAAAGTCTTACACTTTTCAGGTAAAGCGAGAGACATACAAGATTTTGAACGCTTTTTAGAACAAGCCAAGTCTGCCAATATTCAAAACTTGTTATTGCTTACAGGCGATAAACTCAAAGAACATCATAATGGTCGAGATGGACAGCCTCGTAGTCGTTACCTAGAGTCGGTAAACGCCGTAATGGCAGCTAAGCAACATGGTGGTTTTCGTATTGGCGTTGCTTTTAATCCGTTTAAATATGTCGAAGCTGAGCGTGATGCACAGTATTTAAAACTGCATAAGAAGATTAAAGCAGGTGCTGACTTTATCATTACCCAATTGGGCTATGACATTGAAGCCTTAAAACAAGCCAAATCATTTTTAACCAAGCATGATTATTCGCAGCAAATACTAGCTTGCGTCATGCCACTGACTTTAGGCCGTGCTAACTTCATGGTAAAGCATAAAGTTGCGGGTATTGTGATTACTCCACACATGCTAAAAGTCTTGGCAGAAGAAAAACAGGCAGGGCATACAGACCGTGTTTATTTGCGCTGCGCTTTACAAATTTTAATATGTAAACACTTAGGATTTGCGGGTATTCATTTATCTGCTTGTCATAAGCCAGAAGAGCAAATGCTGCTTGAAAGTTACATCGAGCAATACAGACATCTTAACCTTAAGGCCTTAGAAGAGCTTTGGAGTTCACTTTGGCAAGTCAAGACAGGCAAAGAGTTTACCCCTGAAATTGCTCGTTTTTCACGGCAGCCAACATCTAAACAAATCATTAAATATCGCCAACTGCATGTGATGCATGAGGCCCTGTTCGGATCCAAAATTGCCAAAGGCGTTGGGCGGTTTATTTTTAAAGCGCCTTTTTGGGAAAATTCTGTGGTCGCTAAAGCATTACTCAAAACAGAAGTATTGAGTAAACATAGCCTAGTCGGCTGTGAAAGCTGTGGTCAGTGCCGTTTAGGTGACACCTTATATATTTGCCCTGAAACATGTCCAAAAGGCTTAGCTAATGGTCCTTGTGGTGGAACAACTTTAGATCGCTGTGAATTTGGTGATCGTGAATGTATTCATTCAGTCAAAGCAAGACTAGCCAGAGCGGTTAAACAAACCGAAATATTAAAAGATAAATTGATTCCAACGGTGCCTCTTGAAACGAGAGGAACCAGTTCTTGGAAAAACTGGTATTTAGCGACTGAGGCTTAAGTTTTGTATTAACCCTTGATTTGAACTTGTTAAACAATCAAATGATAGGCTAAAGCACGGCGATAATTTAAAAATAACAATTAGTTGCCTTAATTATGTCCAGTCAAAATGGCTACCGAGGAGTATACTTAAAGCGAATATTTTGCGTTAAAAGAAGGCTGTCTCAATGAAAAAGTTGGTTGCTGTACTTACTGTAATTGTTGTTTTAACTGGATGTGTTTATGACCCTGTTAATTACAACAAAATACACGACCAAGAGTTCCAAGATCACCTCAGGCAAAACGGTTAGCAATAAAAAAGCCCACTCAATGAGTGGGTTTCATTTGGAATAACTTTAGAAGAAATTTTTAAGAGTTTAATTAATAAACAAAACCACTTAAATTACTATTTTTAAAGGTTTGTTCGCCTTTTAATAGTAAGTTTAAACTTATTTGTAAGTTTGTTTTATCTAAAAATAATAAGCTATTTTACTTATTGTAGTAGCTTATTTATTAAACAATGATTACTTATAAGATTAAACATTCTGTCAGTTTTACTATTGTTAATTTAAAGAAATATAATATTTATAGCTTATATATCTTATTCGTATAACTATAACAATTTAGATTGTTAACCAATTTTAAAATTACATATTATTTTAATTAATAACACTTAAATATTACATAATTAAACTTATATTTAATAATATTGCAATAAAAGGCTATTTAGTAAATTTAAAAAACTATGTCTAATAAGTGGTAATTTATTTGTAAAACAATTATTTATATTTAATTCTTTAAAATAAATTTATATCGAAAATTTAGACAAATTCGAATTACATAATTTTTAAACATAGTTTATATAATATGATTAATTGACATAAATAGAAAAAATATATGTCAAAGAGGTCAATGATATTTAATTCACTTAAGAACCATAATTTGCACCAAATTTTACGCTGTCACGATTCATTGAATAAAACCAAGTGAAAAGTTACGTAAAAAAGAAACCAATAATTTTATTGGCTTAAATAAAAAATCGAATATTACAAATAAGCGGAATGATTATGGATAACGTAGCTCAGCTAGAAACTGATACTAATTTCCAAAGCCGAAAGAAAATAACTTGGGGTGTTTTTAGTGTCCTGCTGTTATTTTTAGTTGCTGGCATCTTATATTATTTTTTTGTATACCGATTCTATCAATCTACTGATAATGCTTATGTACAAGCCGATGTCACTTGGGTAATGCCAAAGATTTCAGGCGAAGTGATGGAGTTATTAATTAACGATAATCAGTTTGTAAAAAAAGGGGAAACTTTAGCGGTATTAGACCATCGTGACTACCAAGCACGTTATGACCAAGCCCGTTCTGTGGTCAGCTTAAAAGAAGCAGCGCTTGGTGTACAACAACAAAATGAAAAGTCTGCACGGTCGTCAATTATTGAAGCAAATAGTGGTGTAGTGGCAGCACAAGCAGACCTGGCGCGCTTGAAAAAAGAGTTCGAGCGTTATCAAGATTTATTAAAAGATGGCGTAATTACCCGACAAAATTTTGAAGGGATTCAGTCTCAATATTTAACGGCTCAGGCACAGCTCAGCAAAGCGCAAGCCGCCGTAAATGCAGCAGAAGCTCAGTTGGGGAGTTTACAAGCCAGTCGAGTGCAGCTTTTAGCAGATATTCAAAGTGCCAATGCAAACTTAAACCTGTATCAGGTCGATTTGGCTTCATCAAAAGTGGTTAGTCCTGTAAGCGGTAAAATCGGTAGTCTGGCAATTCAACAAGGCTCACGTGTTTCTCCACAAACCCGTTTAATGGCGATCATTCCTGAAAATAGTTTGTATGTACAGGCGAACTTCAAAGAAACTCAAATTGAAAAAATGCATATTGGTCAGAAAGTTAAATTAAAACTTGATGCCTATCCGAGCCTTAACTTTACCGGAAAAATTGAGAGTTTTTCTCCCGCTTCAGGCGCGACTTTCTCACTTATGCCACCAGACAATGCCACAGGCAACTTTAACAAGGTTGTACAGCGTATTCCTGTACGTATCGCTATAGATTCAAGCCCGCATATTGATTTGATAAAACCTGGAATGTCGGTGAGCGCCACCGTTGACCTAAGAACTTAATAATAAAATTTTGGGTAATCATAAATGAATAAGCATGTTGAAGCCGAGTGGAGGTTTCCCGCAAAGACTGCATGGGCAATTTTTGCTGCCATGATTTTTGGCAACTTCATGGCGATTCTTGATATTCAGATTGTGGCAAGTTCTCTAAACGAAGTTCAAGCTGGTATGAGTGCAAGCCGTTATGAAGTCACTTGGGTACAAACGGTTTATTTAATTGCCGAGATTATTGCGATTCCAATGTCGAGTATTGTCTCGCGAGTGCTTTCAACACGGGTGTATTACACCATGTGTGCAATCGGCTTTACGGTGAGTTCTTTACTTTGTGCTTTGTCATGGAACTTGGAAAGTTTACTGGTGTTCCGTGGCATTCAAGGCTTTATGGGTGGCGGCATGATTCCGACTTCCATGACGGCGTTGTATTTACTGTTTCCAGAACCAAAACGTTCATTGCCTTTGGTCATGTTTGGCATGATCAGTACATTAGGCCCAGCGATTGGCCCCACCATTGGTGGTTGGCTTACCAATAATTTCTCATGGCATTGGATGTTCCTGATCAATATTATTCCGGGCATTATCATTGCCACAGTCATTTACTCAGGTCCAAATATCGACCGCGCCAACTATTCACTCATCAAAAGTATGGACTGGTTTAGCCTCGTTGGTATGGCGATGTTTTTGGGTGGGCTTGAATATTTCCTTGATGAAGGTGCACGGCATGACTGGCTTGCAGACACAGGCGTTCGGATTGCTTTTATGGTCTGTGTTGTAGGCGGCATGATTTTCTTCTCTAGAAGTTTTACTCAGCCTAAACCTTTGCTCGATTTATCGGTATTTAAAAATAAAAACTTTACCTTAAGTGCCATTACAACGTTTGTGATTGGTATGGCGCTGTATGGCTTGGGTTACATGATTCCTGTCTTTCTTGGGCAAGTCCGTGAAATGAACAGTAGCCAAATTGGTCACGTCATGATGGTGACAGGTATTGTCATGTTCTGCTTTGCGCCGTTTCTTGCGTGGCTCATTCCTAATTTTGATACCCGAAAAACCGTATTTGTCGGAATGATTCTGGCGGGCTTTGGTGTCTGGCTCAATTCACATTTGAGCATTCATAGTGATTATGACTTTATGTTTTGGCCACAAATTTACCGTGGTATCGGCCTCATGATTTGCCTGATTGTGGTCTCGCATTTGGCTATGAGTACATTGCCACTCAGTAAAGTTGCCGATGCCAGTGGGATTTATAACCTGATGCGCAATATTGGCGGCGCGGTTGGACTGGCTCTTATTAACTCATCCTTAGACTGGCTGACCGCCATGCATGTTACCCAGATTAATCAGTCGATGACACCACAAAACTGGATATTTACAGAAAGACTCGACCAGCTTACGGCGCAATATCAAGAAGTTGGTACAAATGCCCAGCAAATCGCGCTCAGCGTGATCTATCGCGATATTCACTTTCAAGCACTGACATCGAGTTTCAATGACTTATTACGCATGCTCGCAATCATTATGTTTGTGACCGCCTTTTTAACCATATTTATGGATCGGGGGAAGAAAATGAATATGTAGCGATTTAGAAATAAAAGGCAGCTTTCAAAGAATGAAAACAATAGGGCATATCAAAACATATCCCTTCATAGAAAAAGAACATTGATATGAGTTTCGAATATCGCTGTATGAGATAGGGGAACTCACAGATCTGGATGTGGGAGATTAAAGTATTATGATTAATACAACATATAAACTGATTTCAAAATTGAACCTGAAAAACGCAACTTATGGGCAATATTTTGAAAAAGAGCAAATCGATACTGAACGATTGAAAGTGATGTATTCCATTTACGAGCAGTATTATGAAAATACCAGATTTTCTATTTTCGTAGATGATTTTAAAAATAAAAGCGGTGCGATCTTAATTTTTGACTCAGAAACAGATGAGATTGTCGGTTTCTCGACGGTAGTTGTGCAGCATTTCTACTTAAACGGTAAAGATTACACCGTGCTCTTTAGCGGTGATACGGTCATTTTGAAAAAGTTTTGGGGCACACGTACATTGCAAAGTACCATGCTCAAACTCATGATCAAGCTTCGAATTAAATATCCTTTTAACGAACTTTATTGGCTTCTCATTTCTAAAGGCTATAAGACTTATCTCTTACTTGCTAATAACTATTATGTGTATTACCCAAACATTAAAGATGAAAACCAACATCTTTCGGAAGTTGTTGAACATTACTGTGAAAAATTCTTTGGTGAATACTACGACAAAGAAGCCGGCTTACTCAACTTTGGCGATGATTATCAACCATTAAAAGGCGAAGTCGCACCGATTACTGCCGAAATGAGAGAAAAGAACCCAAATATTCATTTCTTTGAACAGAAAAATCCAACTTGGAGAGCCGGTACAGAACTGCCATGTATTGGTCGACTTGGTTGGAAAGATATTGCCCGTTTCCCTGTAAAACTGATGACTAAACCGACCAGTAAAGGAAAATTTGAAGCGCAGTTAAGCCATAAAACAAAACGTAGAGAGGCTATCCAATGAAATCTAATCAATGGTTGACTCTCGGCTCGCATCTTATTTTAAAAAAATGGTGTGATGCATCTGACCGTAATTTCCAAAAACAGTTTAATGCTTTAGAGACCACGCAACGTCAAATTTTGCATTCGATTTTACAGACCTCTACTTTGGCCAAAGATAAACAGGTTCAAAACTATGAGCAGTTTGTAAAAGCATTTCCTGCAACTCGCTATAGTGCTTGGCGAGAAGACATTCAGCATTACCGTGAACAAAAGCTTTCACTCTCTAGCAGTAAGTTGGTTCGTTTCCAGCCGACCAGTGGTTCAAGTGAACAAATCAAGTTTATTCCATATACCAAGCTGTTTTTAGATGAACTTGACCATGCGATTGCACCGTGGATGGCAAGTTTATACCGCAAATGCCCACAGTTGAGTTCGGGTACACATTACTGGTCAGTGTCATGGTTACCTGAAAGCCAGCGTGAAGTTTTAAAAGACAAAAACCTAAATGATGACAGTGCGCTACTTGGTGTAGGTAAGCGCATTTTGTCTAAGTTTACCCAAGCGGTTCCAAGTAACGTTGCATTTGCGGCCAATGCTGACGATGCACTGTTTGCCACCATTTGTTATTTGGTCGCAAACCGTAGCTTAGCCATGATTTCGGTATGGAGTCCAACGTTTGCGTTGCAATTACTTGAACGTTTAGAGGCATTGCAAAAAGATGTGATAGAGGTGCTTAACAGTGGCAAATGGGGCAATCGTGAGGCTTCACTAAAAGAAGTGATTGCACCGCATAGCCCTGAAAGTGCTCAAGCTTTAATTGCAAGTTCAAATGGCGAACAGATCGACTTTAAAAAGCTCTGGCCAAAGTTAAGTTTAGTGTCGAGTTGGGACACCGCTGGTTCAAAAGCTTGGGCCGAAAAATTAAAAGAGAAATTGCCCAGTGTTCAGTTTGAAGGTAAAGGGTTATGGGCGACGGAAGGTGTAGTCACCATTCCCTATAACGACCAATACCCATTGGCTTACCAAAGTCACTTCTATGAGTTTGAATATTTAGAGGGTGAGAAACAAGGTCAAATCGTTCCTTCATGGCAGCTTAAACAAGGTGACGTGGTCAGCCCGCTGATTACTTCGGGTAATGGCTTACTGCGTTACTGTCTAGATGACTGCTTAAAAGTGACTGGCTTTATAGAGCAAATTCCGTGTTTTGAGTTCCAAGGCCGTCGCTTTGGTGTAGATCTGGTCGGTGAAAAACTAGCACCTGAAACTGCTCAACAGTTGTTGTCTCAGTTAAACGAAACCGAGTCAAAAGCGATTTCTTTACTGGCGATTGATACCCAACAACAAGTTAAACCATTTTATTGCGTGCTTTTTGAAGGTGAAATTCATCACAGTATTAACAATGAATATATCGACAGTATTTTACGTCAAAACTTCCATTATGAACTTGCACGAAACTTGGGGCAGCTCGATCAGCCTCAAATTCGTCAAGCTAATAATGGCTGGAATGCGTACAAGAAACTAGTCATGTTTGATGGCATTATCGAAGGCAATATCAAACCTGAGCCACTCAAGAAAGTCACCCTGAATAGTTTGGAACAACTATGAAAGGGATGAAGCCATTTAATACTCGGTTTTTAACACTTCGACACGCCTTGTTTCTAGGCGTGTTGGTTGTGTCGAATACACATGCCATGACTTTAGATGAGGCTTTGTCGGCTAGTTTAAGGCATGAAAGCCAGCTTGAAGTGAGCCGTTTAAGTGTGAACCAGTCCACCGCTATGCTTGAACAGGCCAAGCAACGTGATGGACTCAAAGTCAATTTAGTCGGGCAACTTGACTATGAAAGAATAAATACGCCTTCACACGTCTTGTTTCCAACCGAAGGAAACCGTAAAGGCCGAAGTTTGCAATTGCAGGCAGATTATCCGATTTATACCTCTGGGCGACACCGTTTAGGAATAGACATTGCCGAAAGTCAGCTTTCTGCCCAACACCAAGGCTTATCAGATCAAAGATCGGAAACGATTTTAAATACCGTGATGGTCTATACCGACGTATTAAAAAAGAAAGCCATTTTAGAACTCAGACAAAAGACTATGGCAAATCTGCAACGGTCTTTATATGAATCAAAGCGCCGTTTTGATGTCGGTATGATTACCCGTGCAGACTTGGCTCAGGTTTTAGCTCAAGTCGCACAAGGTCAAGCCGATATTACACAGGCGCAATCTAACTTGACCGTAAGCGAAGCACAGTTTTATCAAGTGACAGGTACAACTCCTGACAACCTTGTTCCAATCAATCAATTACCTACTATTCCCGCTAACCTAGATGAGATATTGGCTCAAACCAAGAACTATCCGGCGTTAATGCGGGCTAAATATGAAAAGCAGGCTGCCGAAAAACAATATGCTTTAACTAAACGCGAACTCTGGCCAACGGTCATGTTGACCAGTCGTGCCGGAAAGCAAGATGAAGCGAGCTATATTGGCTCTGAAAGTAATAACTATATGGTTGGGGTGCAGCTCAATGTGCCGCTTTATGACGATGGTTTAAATCGGGCCAATGTCAAAAAAGCGCAGGCCGATATCGATTTGGCTGCGCAAAAAATTCGAAGTCTTGAGCTGGACTTGAATAAGCGTACCCGTACCACCTATGCGCAGCTTCAAACCATTCGACAAAATAAAGACGCATTGGCAAATGCCATAGAGGCAGCGTCTATTGCCTTTGTCTATACCCGTAAAGAGTTCGATGTGGGCACCAAAACCACTTTTGATTTGCTTAATACCGAGCAGAAGTTACTCGATGCACAAACCCAGAAAACCGTAAATGACCAAGACGAAGTGGTGTTTGTCTATCAGCTACTCGACCAAATGGGGCGTTTAAACAATTTGGTTCCTACACAGACCGCACAACAGGTGAATAATGAATAAAACAAATACACCACTTACTGATAATACGCTTATTACCCGTGAAGCGACTTTGGCAGATGACGAGGCTTTACGAGAGTTAATTGCCGTACCCATGACCACCAAAGGCATACAAATCAGCTTTCAGCGTGAATCGAGTTATTTTAGGGCGTCTGACATTCTCTATCGGCATAAACTGCATGTCGTGATTGAAGATACCGAGAGTCAAAAGAAAGTTGCCTGTTATAGCAATGGTTACCGTCCGTGTTATATCAATCGGAACATTCAAAACTTACGCTATGCTGGAGATTTACGGGTAGATCACAGCTATCGGGGTAAATCATTGGTGAAAGTCTTAGGCATACATGTAAAACAGACTATGCATGAACCAAACTATAGCCAAATGATTATTTTTGATGATAACCATGCCGCACGCGCCGCTATACAAACAGGCAAAACGGGAATGCCCGATTATTATGATGAAGGGCTTATAGAGACACTCAGTCTGACGAGCACTGGCGCAAAACGAAAAATCACGGCATTTCTAAAGCAGAATTCTCAGCAGAGTAACCTTCAAGAGATACGTACATGTGTCGCTGAAGCTAAACATGTACCAGCCATGAACCAGTTTATTCGCGATATGGCAGGATACTATAACTTTATTCCAGCCTATAACTTTGAAGAACTTGCTCAAGGTCATCAGTATTTTTCAGGGATAAAACTTTCAGACTTTTCACTTTACTTTAAGGGTGAAAAACTAGTGGGTATGTTTGGACTATGGGATCAGCATAGTATTAAGCAAACCAAAATTTTAAATTACAGCTCGGCCATAGCTGTGCTTAGACCTATTTATAACTTGTTGACGCCAATGACTAAGGGCATGCGTTTGCCTAAACTTGGCGACTCTATTCAATACCATGTGCTACATACGCTTATGTGCCATCCCGAAGATTTGGCTTTGCATCATAAAATGCTCGAAGATGCCTATAACAAGTCAAAACAGCAGGGTGTTGGCGTGGTGAGTTTTACGCTTTCCCATAAAGACCCGCGTTATCAGCTAAACCAGTTTTATAAAGGTGAGCGTTTAACGGGTATGCATGGCTTTATTAGTTTTGAAGGCGACCCACGACCAAATTTTGATAAAAACCTGATTCCATATTTAGAGGTTGGGCGTATTTAATTTAAAGCCTGATATGATACTTTTAATGAAGCCCACGAAAGTGGGTTTTGTCATTTTTAATACGAACAATGAGGCTGATAATTAGTTGATAAAAAGAAATATAGCAAGAACTTATAATATAATTATTTAATTTTTAATGGAAAAATATTTGGATTTTTACGAGTGCTTAGTCACTAAACCTACATATAGGGCAACTACTATACAAACCGAAATTTAATAACATGGTAGTTAAGTGATGAAAAAAGTTTATTGGGCGGCCTTATTCTGTCTTTGTGTACGACTCAAGCTTTTGCATTAAATATTTTATTGGTTAATGATGACGGTCTAACGAGCAATATCAAAGCACTCTATGATGAATTAAAAGCAAATGGTCATAACGTTCTTGTGTCTGTACCTTGTTCACCGCAAAGTGGTCGTGGTGGTGCAATTGTCATGTACAGCTCAACAACGATTAACGCAGATAATGATAAGCAAATTACGGCTGAAAACGGTTGTCACAATGGCGCAGCACCAATTGGCGCACCTGCGGCTGGAACCTTTACCAAAGCGGGCTATACCAACGGCGACTGGAATTACGCGCATGGTACACCAGTGATGGCAACAGTTTATGGACTAGATGTAGTTGCACCAAAACGCTGGGGTAAAGCACCAGATTTGGTTTTATCTGGCCCGAATGAAGGTCAAAATGTCGGAAAAGTCGTTGTGCATTCTGGCACGATTGGTAATGTTCAGTTTTCGGCAGGCCGCGGCATTCCATCTATTGCCTTAAGCGCTGATACCAACACGGTAGATGACAAAACTTTAAACAACCCTAACTCTGCGATTGTGGCAAAACAAACTGTAGTGTTA
Organism: Acinetobacter sp. UC24323; assembly: GCF_024151445.1. Taxonomy (NCBI): domain Bacteria; kingdom Pseudomonadati; phylum Pseudomonadota; class Gammaproteobacteria; order Moraxellales; family Moraxellaceae; genus Acinetobacter; species Acinetobacter sp. UC24323. Next base: position 116,957 of record NZ_JAHIBY010000013.1, read on the forward strand.
TTAAAAGAATTACAAGCTAAGGCAGGCAAGGGCCAGTTGTTGCCAAAAGGCATCGCCCTCAATGTGAATTTCCCTAAAAATTTAACAACTAGCACGCCGTTTGCATTTTCAAAAATTGGGACTTATGACTTATATAAATTGAAGTTCCAAGTGACCAAAGATAGTAAAGGCAACAATCAATTTGGCTTAGGAATCGATGCGGCACCATCGGCCCCAACTGCCTCTCAAATGTCGGATGAAAGCGCTGTAATGCAAAGCAAAATTGCTGTGACTGCAATGCAAGTTGCTTATGACCAACGACCAGCAGGTCAAGAATGGCTTAAAATCCGTTTAAAAAGCTTATTTAACAAGTAAGGAGCAAGACCATGAAACGTTGTTTATTGGTTTTACTCCTTGGGCTTGGATTGGCGGCTTGTAATGACAATGATCATGATGACCAAGTCTCGACTGAAAAACCTGCACTAGCACCGAGCTTAGATGTTGGTACTTATATTATTAGTACCGAAACTGATCAAGAATTACCTATGGCGGGTAAATACTATTCTGGTGCAGATGGTTCTAAATTATTGGTTTTAGATGATGACGAAAACCGTGCCAAGATTGTGATGAGCTATGATGCAAAAACAAAAGCTTGGCGAAGCAACCAGTCTAATCAGGCGATGACAGTCGAATTAGCGCATTATGAAAAAATTGCTGATCAAAAACTTTTGCTTAATCAATTGGTCGGCACCTACGATTTATCGTTTCCTGATGGAACAACGGTAAATGCCGAGGTTAGTGCACAAGGCAAGATTGTCTCGAAAGACCCGAATTGTGTGTTTACGGGTATTATTACTGAAAGTGCATTAGCGAATACCGCAAACTATCAACTGACCGATAATAAGTGTGATGTGCTAAAAAATAACTCGAAAGGTTATGTTGTGGTAGATGAAGACCTAGAACCTATGAGTTTTAGACTTGTATCTGACACGATTGCATCAAAAGACATTTGGGCTTTTGCACAATCTTAAAAATAAAAAGGCAACGGATTTATTTCGTTGTCTTTCATTCCAACCTATCTTGCGCCGTTGAAACAATCAACATGGTTTGAAGGTAATAATCGACACGTGATTGATTACTTTCTTTATGTGAGTTGTGCGCATTAAAGGCTGCATCATGAAGTTTTACGACTCGAGCGATCGGATTCGAACTACAACGAATTAAGTATTCTTCGCGTGTTTCACTTTCTCGTTTAGTTAATGCATCTACTGCATCACGGACTTCTTTTCCAAATAAACTTTCGATTTTGTCTAGGGTAAGAGGTGTGTCTTCAACACTATCGTGGAGAAGGGCGGTAATAATATAGACTTCTGAAAATTGGTGCTCAATTAATGAGTTGACCACACCTTTAATATGGTAATCAAAGTAATCATGAGAACCATACTTTTGGCCTTGATGAGACTCTTTTGACAATTTCTCTGCTAATTCAACTTTATTTTGAGTCATTTTTTGCTCTTATTACCTTAAGTATATGACACGGCCTAATGGGCGAGATGGGGCGCTTAAGTCATAATTTTATACTGAATAAGCTACTTTGTTGTGAATACTCTCGTTTGTTTGGTGAATCTCCATAATGTAATATTCAACATATGAAAACGGATAAATAAATTATTGCTATCTATAAATATGAGATGCGCAAAAATTTGCTCACTTTTATCTAAAATAAATCAAATTGAGCAAATATATTCACAAAAAGTCTTTTTTATCGTATTTTTGAGAAAATAATTGCTCATTTACACGAATGAAAAAATTAACAATACAAGCCCAAGACCGTCAGCAGATTCTTATAGATTTATATAAACAATATTTGTTGAGTGAGATTACTTTGGGGCAATTGCTATCGTATTTACGCAAAAATGTGTTGGGTTTGTCGCAAGAACAATATGCTAATTTGGTGGGTATAAGCCGTCGAACTTTAACGGACATTGAGCAGGATAAAGGTAAACTCACTCAGTCCGTGTTAGATAAAGTGTTTAAGCCACTTGGTTTAAAAGCAGGGCTTGTACCTACGCATGAACATATTGTTAGCAAAATTATAAAGCCAAACGAGTAAGCAACTATTTAAATGTTCACAAGGGAACGCTTGTGAACACTAAAATGATAAATTTTGAGCCAATCTAATATATAAATTTTTGCAACTTTAAAATTTAACTTAATGATATAAAAGCAGATTGTAAATATTACTTAAGAATATCCTTAATTATGTAATTAAATGAAAAATAATAATTATTTAAATATTTTCTAGCCAATTTCACATTGACACTTCAAATATTGAAGATTACCATTTGCGGGCTGGCCTACATTGCCAGACGGTTTTAGCAGACCGTATACGACCGCATCAGAATATATTCCTTCTGAGGGATAGTTCTATGTGTACCTCTCGTCTCTTTCCCGTAGCGGTAGGATGATCTGCCCCCATAAAGTTGGACAGTTAGTTAAGCAGTTTTTATAAACTGGTTTCTATATTGTACAGGGGATAAACCTTGTAGCTTCACCTTGATTCTCTC